>JANWYD010000029.1 GCA_025057155.1 Chloroflexaceae bacterium | reverse complement strand
TGGCTGAGGTCGGCGGCGCCGTCGGGGCCCATGGGAGTGCCGACGGTGATGAAGACCAGTTCGGCCCCGTCGAGGGCCGCGGCGTAGTCATCGGTAAAACTCAGCCGCCCGGCGCGCATGTTCCGGTCCAGCAACTCCTGCAAACCCGGCTCGTAGATCGGCGTCTTCCCGCTTCGCAGCAGATCCAGCTTGTGCGGATCGATCTCTACGCCGGTGACCCGGTTGCCCAGGTCGGCAAAACAGACTGCTGTGGCAAGGCCCACATAACCGGCGCCGACAACGCATATCGTTTTCATGAAGCCTCAGCCCCCTGCTCGTTCTATTCAAGGCATATTTCAGATCTGGTCGTTCCAGCTTAACCGTTGCTTCACCCTCCCTCCTGGCCGGTCTGTGGAGGTGGGGAGCTGTAGAGATGTGGAGATGAGAACCGATCCGCAGGCGCTCCACCTCCCGCCTCCCCACCTCCATGGTGAAGGCGCGATCGTCAGGCAGATCCCTTCTGGTCCTCACTGCTCGCCAATCAGCGACACCTCGGTGACCCGCGAGTCGTAGTCGTGTCCATTGGCATAGATCTCAATGCTGCGCAACAGGCGATAGTCAGGGAGCCAGCCTTCGTCGCGCAGATCGAAGCTGATATTGGCCCAGGCGGCCCGTTCAATAGGAATATACGTAACGCCGGGCTGGGTCACCCGTGGGGGCTGATCATCATTGTCGCTGTAGACGCAGACGACGCGCTCCTCCTCCGGATCGGCGGGTGAGCTGCGCTTAGCTACCAGGCGGATCATCACCGGACACTCTGTGCCGCGGTCGCCCACATCGTTGAGCGACTGGTAGAGAATGCGCGCCCAGAGGGAAAAGCGTAGCGAGCGGTACTCCGAGATGTCAACCCCTTCGCCGCGTGGCCCCAGATCCTGCTTGATTCCCGTGGTAAAGCCGCTGACCTGGTTGCCGGGCCGGTAGAACCAGGCGGCCACGCGCCGGTCCTCCGGGCCGCAGCTTCCCTCGGGGAGCTGGGGGCGGCAGATCGGCGAGAGGCGAAAGAAGCCCCGTTGTTCCAGCGGCAATGCCGGGCCGGAGTAGACCCGCCAGGTCGTGGATCGAGGCAGGGTCGGGTCGTCCTGGCGGGTTGTGTTATTGTATTCCTCCTCGCTGAACTGGCTGAAGCCGCCATCGCGGATCAGCTCCCAGCGGGCAGGCACGACCACGCCGGGCACGCCGGCCGGGTCGAGCACGAGGCGTTCGCGGGGCCGCACCTCGACGCTGCGCCCGTCGGCTCCGCGCACCACTGCCACGCCGCTGCGCACCGCTACGTCGGCGAAGAGGGCATTGCCGCCATCGGGTCGCAGCACCGCGCGCTCGGGTGGAAGCAACTCGATGCTGTAACTGCCGCCAACTCCCAGCTCAATCAGCGCGTCGGCCACCCGCACCGTGTAGCGAGCCTGCTCGTAGCGCTGGTCGGGCTTGATGTCGTAGCGGACATAACCGGCCCGCTGGCGGATGGCAATCTCGAGGGTGCCGCTGTGCCAGCGACTGGTGCGTAGCGTCTCCATCGTCATTTCGGCGCCGGCCCACAGATCGAGCTGGCTGTTCTCGAACAGGCGCACACTGGCCATCTGCCCATAGCCGGCGGAAGCCACGATCCGCACCGAGTCGCCCTCGGCCAGCGGCTGCTGGTCGCGCGAGCCTTGATACACCGTGCGATTGGCCGGTCGCCAGGCGATCGCCTCGGCGGGACCGCGCAGGATCAGCACCGCCTCGCGCGGCTCGGTAGTGGTGCGGTAGACCTGGCGCGCGGTCCACAGGGCCCAGGCGACCATCCCGGCAAACAGAGCAAAAAAGAACAGGAGCGTCAGCCAGGCCAGCAGCAGGGTGCGCTGGCGGGCGGCGCTCCGCAGAACTGGCGATGGTTCGGCGTAGTCCATAGACGCGCTACCGCTCCCGGGCGGCCAGCACCAGCGCGGCTGCTCCGAGCAGACCGGCATTATCGCCCAGGGTGGCGGCGATGATCGGCACGTCGCGATAGAGGGCCACCTTTACGTGGGCGTAGGCGATTGCTCGGGCTCGTTCAAGCAAGCCCGGATTGTTCAAGATCACTCCGCCGCCAGCGATCACGATCTCCGGGCTGAAAATGTGCAGGATCGAGGCGAATCCCAGGCCGAGCAGCCGCGCTTCGCGGTCCATCAATTCGGCGGCCAGCGCATCGCCCGCAGCCGCGGCGGCGGCCACATCGGCGCCGGTCACCGTAGCCGGCGTGGCCCGCTGGTGCAAGAGGCTCTCGGGGCGCGCAGGCATTGCCGCGGCGGCGGCGCGCCCCAGAGCCGTGCCCGAAGCCAGATCCTCCCAGACTGTGCCCCCTTCGGCATCGAGGATCATGAACCCCAGCTCGGCGCCCGCGCCCATGCGTCCCAGCAACAGGCGCCCATCGCTGATCACCCCGCCGCCGATGCCGGTGCTTACTGTGACGTAGACCAGATCGCGGCAGCCCTGGCCGCCGCCGAAACGCCACTCGCCCAGCGCGGCGACATTGGCGTCGTTGCCCAGTTCTACTGGCAGCCCGGTGGCCTCGGCGATCATCGAACGCAAGGGCACCGTGTGCCAGCCGGGCATATTCGGCGGCGAATACACCGTCCCCGTGGCCGGATCGAGAGGGCCGGGCGCGCCAATTCCCACGCCGAGCATGGCGGCGCCCTCCGGCAGCCTGGCGTGCATCCGCTCGATCAACCCCACTATCCGCCCGATGACGGCCGCAGGGCCGGCTTCGACCTCGGTGGGAATGCGCTCGTGGGCAAGGATTTCCCCGCGCGCCGTCACCAGCGCAGCGCGCAAGAAGGTGCCCCCCAGATCTACGGTGATGACATACTCCATACCCGCGATTATAGCACGCCGCCGGGAGGGCCAGGAGCGGCGCCCTGCCGCCAGACGTTGCTGATACACCGTCTTTGCCAGGGGGAGAAGGATAGGCAAACCCGCTTTCCTCATCCCTCTTCCCGCCCTCTTGACGCACAAGTGTTTTCTTTGCTATACTTGCTACAAAAGTTCTACTCCGGCGCCTCTGGCTGCGCCATGCGACGCGCGCAGCCAGAGCGGTTCGCACAGCGCACACGCCTTGTTGAACGTTCGCCGTTGGCCCCATCCGGGCTGCGGCCAGAGAAAGGATGGGGAACATGCGTCGAAGCGATGAGCCTTCGGATCGTCAAAAAGAGATCCTTGACTTCATCGAGGACTTTGTACGTGAGAACGGCTACCCGCCGGCAATTCGCGATATTCAGCGCGGACTCAAGATCAGCTCGACGTCGGTGGTGGCCTACAACCTCAACGCCCTGAGGGACAAGGGCCTGCTCAGTCGTAACGGCAAGGTGTCGCGCGGGATCCGGCTAACGTCGCGCGGTGACGCTGCGCCCGTCAGGCTGAGTGGCAGAGCCGGTCTCGTGCCGCTGCTAGGGGTGATCACCGCCGGTTCTCCGCTCCCCGACCCGCAAGAGGTGGATACAGAGGCGGCCGAGAAGATCGAAGTGCCTGCCGAGATCATTCCCCCGGAAAAGCTCGCCAACGTGTTCGCCCTGCGGGTGCGCGGCCAGTCTATGATTGACGCGCTGATTGACGATGGTGACATTGTGCTCCTGCGCCACCAGGAGAAGGCCGAGAACGGCCAGATGGTCGCCGCGTGGCTGATTGATGAAAACGCGGTGACCCTCAAGAAGTTTTACCTGGAGGGCAACCGGGTTCGTCTTCAGCCGGCCAACAGCACCATGGAACCAATTTATACCTCCCCTGAGAACGTGCGCATCCAGGGGCGCGTCGTAGGAGTGCTGCGCAGCCTGCTCTGAAGGTTTCTCTTCCCGGTGGCTGGTAGAGGGCGGGAAAGCCGGATTCTCCCGCCCTCAATCCTGAGCCGCGGCCTTCAGCGCGACTGAGGCCGCCGCTGGCATCGCGGGAAAGCCGGATTCTCCTGCCCTCAATCCTGAGGTGTTCCTGCGTGAAATCGCTCACCCCGCACGCGGCGGAGTCACGTGCCACCAGTCGCGCCAGACGTAGGCTGCCAGCCCCATCGCCAGCAGCAGCAGCGCAAACCCCAGATCGCTCCCGCGCGGGCGCCAGCGCCGCCCCGGCACTATCAGGTGCGTCGTCATCCAGCCGAGTAGCACCGTCAGCATGGCGTAGAAGATCAGTGTTGCCCGGTAGATCGGCGCTACCATCGGGCCTCCCGGCCCGGAGAGGATGACCCCGGGCCACAACATGGTCAAAAACGGCAGGCCGCTCAGGGGATCGCCGTAGCCGAAGAAGTTCATCGCCTGGTCATCCGATGGTGTGAACGTGGTGATCGCTGTCAGCGCGCTGAAGGGTTGCAGGTACACCAGCGCCGGCGGCGGCGCCTGCCCCGGCGGCATCGTAAATCGCTCCCAGACGGTCGCGAGCAGCAGCGGCACGGCCAGCAGCAGCAACACCAGGGCGTAGGCCACCACCGTTGCCAGCGTGGTCCGCTGCAGCAGGGCCGAACAAAACAGGCCCAGCGTCCCGAAGAAGATCGTTGTCATGACCAGAAGCGCCAGCGCCTTCAACAGGGCCAGAGGCTCGACGCCGCCAAACACAAAGACAACGCTGAACACCGGCACGGCGGCAAAGATCAGCATGAACAGGTAACCCAGCGCCGCCACCAGTTTGCCCCATAATATCTGCTCAGGCCGCAGGGGCGTGGCTATGAGCATATCGTAGGTCAATCCTTCCCGCTCACTGCTGATGGCTCCGCTGGTCATCGCCGGGGCCAGAAATACGACGAGCAGCAACTCCACAAAGGCCAGGCCCTTGAATAATCCCTGACCCACCTGGGCGCTCAGGAGCACGCCGCCGAAGCGCGCCTGTTGCGCCATCAATTGAAAGATCCCCGCTCCGGTCAGGGCCAGTAGCGTGAGAAATACGGTCAGAACCACATAGGGCCGCGCGCCCCGCATGCGTGTGCGCGCCTCGCGCACGATGATCGGGTTCAGTTGTGGTCTCTGGAGGCGTATTCCCTGCATACTTCCAACTTCCTGCTACACAGCGTGTAGGCGCGTCAGCGCCAGGTTTGATCGGGACGCCATATTCAGCAATCCGAAATCCAAAATCCCCAATCCGAAATGATACTACTCCGCCGCTGTCAGGCGCAGGAACAGCTCCTCCAGGTTCTCCGCCTGCGCTCGAAACTCGCTTACCACCACCCCCGCCTGCACCAGGCGCGTCAGCAGCGCCGCCTGCCGCTCTTCGTCGCTTTCCTCCACCTCAACCAGCACTACTGCCGCGTCGGAGGGATCGGCCCGCACGCCCCGCAGCCGCGGCAGGCCCTCCTCTGGCGCGGCCGCCAGTTGCTGTAGCAGGGTCTGCGCTGTCTCCAGGCCCCGCAGCACGCGGATGCGCAGCCGGGCGCTTCCTTCCAACTGCCGGCGCACCGTCTCCACCGGCCCGCTGACCACCATCTTCCCGCTGTCAATGATCCCGATCTCGTTGCACACCTCGGCCAGCTCGCTCAAAATGTGCGAACTAACTACCACCGTCTTGCCCATGTCCCGCAGGGTGCGCAGCAATTCCCGCAGCTCCACGCGCGCCCGCGGGTCCAGACCGCTCGCCGGTTCGTCGAGCAGCAACACGGGCGGATCGTGCACCAGGGCGTGGGCCAGGCAGAGCCGTTGCTGCATGCCCCGCGACAGGCTCTGCACATAGGCGTTGCGCCGATCGGCGAGATCCACCAGACTGAGCAGTTCGTCCACCGTCCGGCGGCGGCGCGCCGCGTCCAGTCCGTAGCAGCGGGCGAAGAAATCGAGGTATTCCCAGACCCGCAGATCGTCGTAGACGCCAAAGAAGTCGGGCATGTAGCCCACCAGGCGCTGGCCGCCGCCGGGGATGAGCCGCTGGCCCATGAGCCGCACTTCCCCGGAGGTCGGCTCAATCAGCCCGGCGAGCAGGCGCAGGGTAGTGGTCTTGCCGGCGCCGTTGGGGCCGATAAAGCCGTAAATGCTCCCCCGTGCCACCGTCAGGTTTAGATGGTCGAGAGCCAACGTGCGGCCGTAGCGCCGGGTGAGATTGACCGTTTCGATCGCCGGGGTCATGGCAGGCTTCCCTTCAGTGTGGCATCTACGTAGATACATCCGCCAGCATTGCCCAGAGGGTTGCTTAATCGCACGCGAATAACCCCGTTGCTGCTCAGGAAGCGCTCCGGGGCCTCGATGGGCTGCGAACGGTGCGTCAGCGTTTGCGCTTCCCAGACGCCCGCGTCCCAGTTGTACAGTTCAATCACGGTGGTGTTTTGCCAGGGACCATCGGCGCCGGTTTCCAGGGTCAGCGCCTCCGGACGCAAGCCGTACAGGTCGCGGGGCAGCACCAGGCTCATCACCGCCGGCTCGGAGCGCACCAGCAGGCCCAGACCCTGGCCGCCCGTGCAGGTGACGGTGGCGGCGCTCTCGAAGCGGGTCGCCAGCCACCCTCGCCCCAGCGTCACCGTATTGCCGACAAACCGTATCTGCGGCGTAGCAGTGATGAGCGTCGTGTGCTGGGCGGTGGTTCGCGTCGCGTCGAGGTTCGCCGCCAGAGCTGGCGCGCGCTGCCAGGCAATGACCAGAGGCTGACCGTTCCGAAGCGACAGGCCATAGCTGTAGTACGCGTCGAGAATGCGGATGCGCTGCTGCACATAGGCAGGGATCGGCTGGACGCCAGACTGACCCTGTTGGTCGATCTCTTCGTGGTAGATCAGGTACCCCAGCGGGAAGACCGGCCCGAGCAGACCAGGCTGGCCCAGGCGCTGGCGTCGAAGCACGGCGCTGCGGCGCTCGCCTGGCGCCAGATCGCCCAGGCGCGCCACCCGGTCGCCCTGCACCAGGGCTACATCCAGCAGCGCCTGATCGCCCTGGTTCTCGACCTCGCCGCGCAGCTCGTCGCCTGCAATGGTGAGCTGGGCGGCGAGGCCCATCGAGCTGGTAATCACATCGGTCGTCACCGCGCGCATGGACCACTGGGCCACCTCGAAGGAGTGCGCTTGCGCGCCCGCGCCGCCTTCCTGGAGAAACACGCCGCCGCCGGCCGTGGACGGATCCCACGGCCCCTGGATGGAGACCGGGCGCAGCAGTGGAGCGGCGTCGTTCGCTGCCGCGACGCGCAGACTGTACATCCGCCGTTCGGGGGAGAACAGCCCGATGAAGGAACGCAAACGGGCCGCATCGCCGTCGAATGTCTCGACCAGGTTGACCGAGGCCAGCAGCACGTCGCCGCCGCGCCGGGCGTAGCCGACGCCATAGGTCAACCCGGCAAAGACGAGGGTAACCGCCGGAACCGCGATCCAGCCCCAGGCCTGCCGGTCGAAGCGGCGCAGTACCAGATAGGTGACCGGACCTACCAGGATAATGTAGGCCAGCACCAGTCCGGCCAGCAACCCGAGGGGGGGAAACTCCAGGACCGGCAGGCTGGTGAGACTGGCGGCCAGACTGCTTTCGAGGAAGCTGTCGGGGTGCGTGGCCTGAGCCTCGAAGCCCGGCGGCGGCGGCACGAGAGGGCGCAGCAACACCTCCCACGCCTCCGGGGCCTCGACCCACGCCCGGACCGCCGGATGGACCAGCGGCCATGGGGTCACGGTGATCGCGCCGCGCCCCAGGCTCTGCTCCAGGGCGCTCACATTCGCGCCGGGGACGAGCGGTACGGCATAGGGAGAAGGGGCGCCAGCCCGTTGCAGAGGTTTCAGGCGGGCCAGCGGCACCGAGCCGGCTCCGGCAGCGGCGCCGAACAGCGACGTGGCGGCCACCGGCTCGACTGCGGTCACCGTTACTGTTCGCAGAGTCTCAGGCAGGCCGGCCAGGGTGCGTTGCAGTCCATCTCCGCCGCCGAGGATCAACTGGCCGCCCCGGAGCACCCACTCGCTAAGCGCTACGCGCTGCCGGTCGTTCAACTTCTCAGTAGACGCATCTTCCAGAATGATCGTCTCAAACACACTGAGGCCGAGGCCGTGCTCAGGGAAGTTTCCGGGACGCAGCGTAACCGGGACGAGCACGTCCCCGCCGGACAGACGCGCGGCCAGGTTCACCGGCGCGTCGTTTGGACCGACGATGGCGACGTAACGGGCCCGAGGATTGAGCGGGGGGAGTTGCAGGTTCGTGGCGGCGAGTTCCTGGCCCGCGTCGAGCGCCTGCACCCGCAGCCGCCGCGAAGCGGGAGTCAGGTAGACATAAATGGGAACTGCTTTACGCCCGCGGTTCGGCAACTCGACGACGGTCGTGTAGCGGGCGCCCTCGCGGCTGCTGACGCGCACCTCTACGATCCGGCCAGGGCCCTCGTTGGCCAGTTCAACAATGATCGGCATCCAGTGGTTGGGGCGAAACAGCCCCTCATAGGCGGGCCGGGCAGTGAGGCTGATCGTCTCTGCGGCGACGGGTGCGGCGCGGCCCGTCTGTGCCAGGGTGGCAGTCAAGATCGGTGCAATCAGTAGAATGGGGAGCAAACGACGGAAGGATCGGGACACAACCGGCGCTCCTCGCGAGACACGCTACCGTTCGAGCATTACTCAAGAAGGTTGACCTGCCGGCGCAGAGATACAGGCCTGCTATACAGACGAGAAGGCGGCGGTGGAAGTTCCACGGCCGCCTTGCGGTATAGAGAATCGCCATCCAGGTCTACAGCGAGCCCACTGCCTGGCCTGTGAACGCCAGGCGCACGAGTGAAGGGGAGAAGTCCGGGAAAACGTCGGATGCCAGTTCGATTCCGAGTAGCTGGGTGTAGACGCAGGAAACCTCACGGTGATGCCGGTACGGAGCGCCCGGAGGAGCCGCCCTAGCGACGACGCCGGCGCAGCAGCGTATCTGGCTCGATAACGACGCGCGCGGGCGCGTGCTGGACTTCGCGCAGCGCCGCAACGGAGACCAGGGCGAGAACGATGGCGATAGCAAGGAAAACGAGTGCGCTCATAGCAGGGGTTCCTTTCGACCTACTGGCCTGAAACGTTCATCTGAACGGATTGGGACTGGAGGGAGGCCGCTCTAACGAGAACCAGCTCACCGCCATCGTTCATCAGGCCGCTACGGACTTCGCGCCGCCATGGTCGGCATGCGTCGTTATCTTGTATAGGGTAGTATAGCGAAAAGATCGCACCACGTCCATACCAATTTCGGGAGTTTTTCTTCACGATTTCGGCGCTCCGGGCAACCGGCAGGAACTCTCGGTGAGGATGCTACAATTCTGGCGGGGTCATGGGGAACCAACGTTTCTCCATCCTCCGACGAGCTGTCAGCGGAGCTTGCAAGCGTGCAGGGAGGCGCCATGGGCAGTCGCTTTGATGAGATGCGGATCTTCTCGGGCAATGGAAATATCCCCCTTGCTCAGGCGATCTGTGAGCGGGTTGGCGTACCGTTGGGAGATGCGACGATTGTCAAGTTTGCGAATGAGAACATTTTTGTCAAACTCAACGAAAGCGTCCGGGAAAAGGACGTATTCGTCGTCCAATCACTTTCGACTCCCAACCTGAGCGACCGGATCATGGAGTTATTGATCCTGCTCGATGCGTGCAAGCGCGCCTCGGCCGGGCGCATCACCGCGGTGATCCCCTACTACGCCTATGGTCGCACCGACAAGAAGGACCAGCCGCGCGTTCCGATTACGGCCCGGCTGCTGGCCGACATGATCCAGGCCGCTGGCGCGCATCAGGTCCTCACGATTGATCTGCATGCCGGGCAGATCCAGGGCTTCTTCAGCATTCCGATGGACGAGTTGACGGCCATGCCCCTGCTGGTGCGCTACTGGGCCGACAAGGGCTGGGATGATCTGATCGTCGTGGCGCCCGATGTCGGCTTTGCCAAACGCGGACGAAACTTCGCCGAGGCCATTGGCGCGCCGCTGGCGATCGTCGAGAAGCGCCGCACTCAGCAGTTGGGGCGCCGCGATGGGCCGTTGACTTCAACCGAGGCGCTGAATCTGATCGGCGATGTAACCGGCAAACGCTGCCTGATCGTTGACGATGAGATCGCCACTGGCGGCTCGATCCTGGAGGTCGCGCGCCTGCTCGAACGCGAGGGCGCCCGTGAACTTTACGCCTGCTGTGTGCATGCGGTGTTCGTCAGCGAGGCGGCGCAGCGCCTGCAGCAGTGCGGGCTGCGCGAGGTGGTGGTCACCGATACGCTTCCCCTGTCGCCCGAACAACACTGGCCAGGGTTGACCGTGCTGAGCGTCAGCACGCTGCTGGGTGAGGTGATCCAGCGCATCCATAGCGGCATTTCCGTGGATGCAATTTTTACCCATCGCAAGCATCCGGCGCTGGGGTGAACGCAGTTCCAGGAGCGCGGAGAACCCCGCTTTCCCCCACACCGCAGCTCAACGGGAGGGACTGGGAGGGCTTCGCTCTCCCAGTCGCTTTCCTCAGGCCGGGGCGCCCCGCGCCCCGGGTTCCCACCCTCCGAGTCTTCCCCGCGGGCCGGGGCGCGGGGCGCCCCGGGTTCCCCACCCTCCCCGAAGGAGGTGTCCTGATAGGCTCTCATGACGAGATGGTCATACAAAAAGGAGTATTCAAGGAAACAAGAATTGGGGCATTTTGAGTAATACGTCTCCGCGCCAGGCTTGCTAAGCTAGCGATGCCGAGTAGCGTCCTACGCGTATGGAGGAGCGTATGCTCAGGAAAGGAATGCCTATCGTCCTGATCGCCCTGGTTGGGCTGAGCCTGCTGCCAGTGGCCTGTGGTCAGGGTGGCACTACAGGCGGCGATGGATTGCGGGGCAACATGACGATCGCCGGGTCGTCGGCGCTGCAACCCCTGGTGGATCAGGCAGCCCAGGTCTTTCAGAGGGAGAATGCCGCTGTACGGATCACCGTTTCCGCTGGCGGCTCAGGTGCCGGGCGCGCCAATGTGTGCAAGGGCACTATTGACATCGGCACTAGCGATGTGCCCCTCTCAGAAGAGGAAAAGCAGAGTCTCAACTGCGCCGATGCAGTGGAGACGGTCGTGGCCGTTCAGGCCTTTGGCGCGGCGGCGAACCCGCAGGGTCCCGGAGACGTGAAGGCGCTGAGTCGCGAACAACTGGTAGGCATCTTCAGCGGGAAGATCACCAACTGGTCGGAAGTCGGCGGGACCGACCAGCGGATCGTCGTGATTAACCGCGCGGCTGGTTCAGGAACCCGCGCTCAGATGGCGAACTATCTTTTCAATGGCGACGACTCCCAGTTTGCCACCGGCGCCGCCGAGGTGGATGCCAACCAGACGGTGGTCAACAACATTCGCCAGACGCCCGGCGCGATCTCCTACCTCGGCTTTGCCTTCCTCGGTGATGCGGGGATAGTCGCCTTCAATGTACTGGACGATGCTGGCCAGGTTGTCGAGTTGTCCGAAGCCAACATCGCGGCCGGCAAATGGCCCATCGGCGGCCCCGGCTTTGGAATTACCAAAGGCCCGCCCAGCGAACTCGAGCAGGCGTTCCTGAACTTCATAACCAGCGCGGAATTCGCCAACGACCCCATCTGGCAGAATCTTGGCTTCGTCTCGCCAGCACTGAAAGCGGCCGGTTCACGCTAATGCGGGCTATGCTCAAGTCTCAGGGGCTTCACCCACTCCCTGGGTTCTGGGTTGGTTTTGGCGGCCAGGCCGCCAAAACCAACCGACTGGACGGGCGGCTCCGCCGCTTTAGCCCCACCTGGAGGCGGACGTTGTGTGAGCCCTGGGATGGGCCAACCCTCCCTCAAAACCAGGCTTTAACGTGTCAGATAGGGATCCTGGAGGTCGCCGTCCTCCTCGCCTCCCGAACTTGTATGTATGTAGTAGGCCTCGGAGCGGAATCAGTCTCAGGCAAGGTGCAATATGACCCAGCCATTGATACGCGCCCAAACGATCTTCTTTGCCTGCGCCGCGATCATCGTGCTTGCCGTTGCCGCACTGATCGGCTTTCTTGGACTGTATGGACTACGGATCTTTACCTTCACCAGTCCAATCGAATTTTTCTTCGGCACAACCTGGGACAAGACTGCGCAGGTGTTCGGAGTAGTGCCGCTGCTCTACGGCACCGTAATGACCACATTAATTGCTATGGTAATCAGCACCCCGATCGCTCTTGGAGCGGCGATTTATCTTGCTGAAATCGCCCCAGAGCGCATTCGGGAGCCGCTGGGAG
Source organism: Chloroflexaceae bacterium (assembly GCA_025057155.1). Taxonomy (NCBI): domain Bacteria; kingdom Bacillati; phylum Chloroflexota; class Chloroflexia; order Chloroflexales; family Chloroflexaceae; species Chloroflexaceae bacterium. The sequence continues at coordinate 29,917 of JANWYD010000029.1, read as the reverse complement.
TGGTCGTTGATATGTTTGCGGCGGTGCCTTCGGTAATCTTCGGACTGATCGCCCTGGCGGTTTTGGTGCCTTGGGTTCGGGAAACCTTCAACGCCCCGCTAGGTCAGGGCATATTGCCGGCTGCGCTCATCCTCGTGCTAATGGTTCAGCCAACGATTATCAGCATTGCTTCGGACGCGCTGCGCTCGGTGCCAAACTCGCTCCGCGAGGGCGCCGAGGCCCTGGGGGCCACGCGGCTGCAGATGATTATGCGGGTACTGCTGCCAGCAGCGCGATCCGGATTGCTCACAGCGGTGATTCTGGGGATGGGCCGCGCCATTGGCGAAACGATGGCGGTGCAGATGGTAATCGGGAACATTACCTCGCGCATCCCTCCCAACCTCGTTACCGGCGCTACCACGATGCCCGCAGCGATCGTTACACAGTTGCCCGAAGCGGCTCTGCCGACGCAGCGCTACGCGCTTATTATGGTCGCGTTTTTGCTCCTATGTATCACCTTCGGGTTGATTGTGCTAGTGCGGCGGTTCTCAGCCAGACGCGCGTAACCTGCAACCTTGTCTCTGAGGGTGCGTTGGGCCGAGGCGAGGGGAAGGACCATTTCCTCATCCGAAGGAAGCCGTCTTCAAGAGGAAGGCTCAGGGAGAAGAGCTATGAGTTCGGAGGCGCAGATTGATGTGCTCGCTGCGCGCCACGCGGCGCGCAGCGAAGCGCGAACGGCGGCCCAGCAGCGCGCGAAGCTCTATGACCGGATCGGCACGGGGGTGTTGTTCGCCGCGGTGGGGATTCTGGTGGCGCTCCTGGTGTTGATTATTGGCCGTATCCTCATCCTCGGGGTGCCCCAGTTGAGCTGGCAGTTTCTAACCACAGCCAGTTCGCTGACCCAGCCCGGCGGCGGCATCGGGCCGCAGTTGTGGTGCACCATGTACTTGCTGGTGCTCACGCTGCTGTTTACTGTGCCGCTCGGCGTTGGCGCGGCCATCTACCTCGAGGAGTTTGCCTGGCCCAACCGCTTTACCAACGCGGTGCGCTTCTGCGTCGAGGCCCTCTCTACTGTGCCATCGGTAGTGTTCGGCACCTTTGGCGCGGCGGTATTCCTGGTCACCTTCGGCCTGGGGTACAGTCTGATTGCCGGTGCGCTGACCTTGACGATCCTGAACCTGCCGCTGATGGTGCGGGTAAGCCAGGAAGCCATCCGGACGGTGCCGAAGGAATACCGTGAGGCCAGCCAGGCTCTCGCCGCGAGGCCGTGGGAGACGCTGGGCAAACTGGTGTTGCCCACGGCCCTGCCGGGCATCATTACTGCCATTGTGCTCACTGCCGGGCGCGTGATCGGTGAAACGGCGCCGCTCATTCTCACCATGGGCACCTCGATTTCCCCCAATGCCCAGTTCAGTCTCAACCCGTTCCTTCCCGGAGAGACGCTGGCGGTACGCATCTGGGTGTTGAAGATCATCGGCGTGCCTGGCCTGAAGGACGCAAATGCGGTGGCTGCCGGGGCGGCCGCGCTGCTGATCATTATCGTGCTGATCCTGAGCCTGGCGGGCGCCCTGCTGACGCGGAACTTGAATCAGCGCCTGCGCGGGCTGCGCTAAGAGCCTGTCCGGATCCGCGATGGCGTTCTGGGAGGGTGAACCCCTTCCATCAGGCAGGGGCGTGGGAAAACCTGGTTTTCCGACCCTCATACTACAACGAAACTTCTCCTTGTAGGGGAGGCTCGGAGGGGCGAAGCCCCTCCGAAAGCGCCGCACCGGAATGGGCGATTCTGCGGAGGCCGCAGGCCCCCGCAGCTCCGGCAGAGACGAAGTCTCGTTGTCGTACTAACCAGCGGTCAGAAGGGGAGAAATCAACATATGACGGCAACTGCCTCGGTCAAGGGCGTCGCCGCGGGTTCCCAGGCGGCGGCAGCCGTGCGTCTTCAAAACGTCCATCTCTACTATGGCACGTATCGCGCGGTAAAGGATATTAATCTGAACATCCCGCCACGGGCGATCACCTCGGTGATCGGTCCTTCGGGTTGCGGCAAATCTACCGTGCTACGCTCGATCAACCGCATCAATGACCGCGTGCCCGTCTTCCGGGTGGAGGGCAAGATCCTGGTGGGCGACGTAGATATCTACGGAGAGTCCGTTGATCCGGTCGCCCTGCGCCAGCGGGTGGGCATGGTCTTCCAGCGTCCCAACCCGTTCCCGATGAGCATCTACGACAACGTGGCCTTCGGCGTGCGCCTGTACGAACGGCTCCCGAAGAGCGAACTCGACGAGATTGTCGAGTGGGCGCTTACCGAGGCCGGGCTGTGGAACGAGGTCAAGGACAAGCTCCACAAGTCGGGGCAAAGCCTGTCTGGCGGGCAGCAGCAGCGTCTCTGCATCGCGCGGGCAATTGCGACCCATCCCGAGGTGCTGCTGATGGACGAGCCGGCCTCGGCGCTCGACCCGATCGCGACGCAACAGGTCGAGGAGTTGATGCTGGGTTTGAAGCGCTACTACACCATCATTATCGTTACCCACAATATGCAGCAGGCGGCCCGCGCCAGCGACTACTGCTTCATGATGAACGTTGATCCGATGGACAGGGCTGGAATTGTGGTCGAATTCGGCCCCACGGACCAGATCTTTACCAATCCGCAGAACCCGCAGACGGAGGAATACATCTCCGGGCAGTTCGGCTAAGCGTATGTCCGAGGAAACCCTGCCCGCGAAGAGGGTCCGGTAGGCCCGCGTCCTTCCAGAAAGAAAGTGGATACCCCGGGTATCCAGATAAGCGCGAAAGCAGTTATAGACGACCTGCTGGAGCTTCGGCCGAGCGGGATCTCGTCCAGACTGGCCGCGTCCAGGCTGCAAGCGGAGTTCTACCATCCGCAATCTCACCAGGGAGGGACATTTATGATGGCACAGCCGAATCCCCAGAGCGCCAGGCGGCTGAGGGTTCGTGACGTGACGCTGTTCGAAGATGGCGCTATGCCCGAGATCGAGGTGTGCAACTTCGATTTTTACTACGGCTCGTTTCAGGCCCTCGAATCGATTTCGCTGACCATCCCGAAGCACAACATTACGGCCCTTATCGGTCCATCGGGCTGTGGTAAATCAACCCTGCTGCGGGCCCTCAACCGGATGCACGACAATACCATCGGCGCCCGCGGAGAAGGCGAGATTCGCTTCGAAGGACGCAATATTCTTACGTGGGAGGATCTCGTTGATCTGCGCAAACGGATCGGGATGATCTTTCAGCGCTCGACGGCCTTCCCGATGTCGATTTTTGACAATGTGGCCTACGGCCTGCGCCTCGAAAGCCAGAAATACTCGAAGTCGGAGATCGAAGGGCGGGTAGAGCAGGCGCTGCGCGGCGCCGCCCTGTGGGACGAAGTGAAAGATAACCTCAAGAAGTCGGGACTGGCGCTCTCTGGCGGGCAGCAGCAACGGCTCTGCATCGCCCGGGCCATCGCCGTCGAACCCAAGGTTCTGCTAATGGACGAGCCGTGCGCGGCCCTCGATCCGATTTCGACCCTCAAAGTCGAAGAATTGATGCTCGCGCTTGAAAAGAGCATCACAATCGTGATTGTCACCCACAATATGCAACAGGCGGCGCGTGTCGCTGACTATACAGCCTTCATGAACATGAAGCCGGAGACTCGCGCCGGTCAGTTGATCGAGTTTGGCCCGACCAAGAAAATCTTCAGTAACCCGGACGACCCGCGAACCGAGGCCTACATCTCGGGTAAGTTTGGATAAAGGTCGGCGAGTCTTATGTCGCGGGAAGGAGCCCGAGCTGGCGCGCCACCGCCACCGCCTCGCGGCGGCCGTGTACGCCAAGCTTGGAATAGATCGTGCTGGTGTGCCGGCGGACAGTCTTCGGGGAGATAATCAGTTGCTCGGCGATCTCTTTGTCGGACCAGCGAAGAGCGAGCAGCGCCAGAATCTCTGATTCACGCCGCGTTAGAGGCTCATACTGCGCTGAGCCCGGATTGCCTTCTGTCAATGTGCGACGAGTGACCGGCGGGGGGGTGTAGATCGAGGTGGCCGTCGGAGTGCATTCGTGCTGGTAATACGGTAGAGGCTGGTTCTGAGCCGCATATAGGGCCGAATCGTCGCATGCGGGCGCGCGCGGCGGTTCGGCTCTGGCGTTGCTTGCGGCATAGCGCCGCTGCACAGTCAGGGTGTAGATCGGTTCTTCATCGGCGCTCAACGCCGCGTGAAACGTAGCCTCTTCTAGCAACCCCGCAGCAGCGAACCACTGTGCGGCCCGCCTGTGCAGTTGTTGCACGTTCAGACCGTGATCGGACGAGTGGTGGAGGCGATGCAGGAGCACCTCGCGAAATGGTCTGTGGAAGCGGTGCCACTGCCCGTCCGGGTCAAGGGGGATCATGAAGAGGTTGTTGCGTTCGAACCGTTCGAGGAGATCCTCGACATACACCGTTTCGTTGGGACGGCCAAGAAGCGCCGCCCCCAGGTCCGAGCACACCCGCCAGGGCAGGGCAAGGGCCAGCAGGGCCCGCTGGATCTCCCGCAATTGCCGGTTGAACACCTCCCGACTTAGATAGACCTTGATCTGATGCCTGGCCTGGTTGAGGCGTCCCGGTGTTGCGTGGTGCGCCAGCGCCAGCAGACGAAGCCCGCTGATCCACCCATCGCTCTCCTGCTGTAGCGTCGCCACCAGTTCGCCGGGTGGAGTCCTGCCGGTAAGCGTGACCAGCAGGGCGGCCGTTTCGGCCTCGCTGAAGCGCAGATCGTCGGCGCGAAGTTCGGTCACCTGCCATTGGGCCCGAAGGCGGGAAACGGCCAGTGGCGGGTCGCTTCGGCTAAGTATCACCATCCGGCAGTGAGCGGGGAGGTGGTGAATGACGTAGGTCAACAGGGGATGAACCGCCCCTGCGGTTATGGAATGGTAGTCGTCGAGGACAAGGGTAAGCGCCGCCGTGGTATTGTGGAGCTCAAGGAGCAGGAACTCCACGGCTGCGTCGAGTGAGGGCGGATCGGACGCAAGGAGCAGGCGATTACTGGTTGCCAACAGGCCGGGTGCAACCTGATCGATGGCAACCGTTACCCAGCGTAAGAAGTTCAGCGGATCCTGATCACGCTCATCAAGGTTCAGCCAGGCGACCGGGCTGCGTGAGGCCCCGGGCTGGTGCAACGAACCAGGCGCCGCTAAGTGTTCGGTGGCACGAAAGGCGCTCAAAAGCCACTGGGCAGCCAGTGTTGATTTGCCGGAGCCGGCAGGGCCGGTCACAAGGGTAAGGGGGCGCGTAGGAGAGCAATTGAGGCGCTCAAGAAGCGACTTGCGCCAGACAAGACCGGAGTGCAGCAATGGTGGAGTCAGTTTGTTCGGCGCGAAGGGTTGCGGGTCCCACGACGCCATGAGCGAATCTCCGGTTGGCATCACCATGCGCAAAAAAGTTTGTCTTCCCAGATTTAGATTGTAGAATAGAGTGATTAACTTTTTGTTGTTAATTTATTAGAGAATGAATAATAAACTGTCAAGGATCGTATATCCAGCATCTGCCCTGCGTGGTGCAATCAGCTACATTCTCGCGTGAGGGTGGTGGCGAGCATAGGGTAAAGAAAGTGCTGCCGAGGGCGCGATCGCTAACCGGCTCGCGAGCCTTGACCCGCACGCCAGGATCTGCCATCTGCACAATTACGCCCTGCGGCGGCCAAGAAGATAGCCGAGCAAAAAGGCGACCAGGATCCAGGGCAACCACGGCCGCCGGGCGAAGAAGTCTTCGACCGCGGGGTGTGCAGCGGCAGCTTCGCTGAGATCCTGGCCCTCGACAGTGCCAGTCGCGCGTTGGGCGGCGGTTGCCGAGGACATCTGAATGGACTCCGGCGTCCAGGGGGAGGGCTGCGGAGCCTCCTCGACCGCCGGCGCCTCGCTCAGGCGCGCCTGTTGGCGACGCTGGCGGGCTTCGATCTCCGCCGCGAGCCCCCTGAGGCTCTGGCTGATCAACGACCGCGCCGCACTATCGAGCAACTGTTGGCCAACATCGGCGATAGGGCCGCCAATCATCGCCTCGCCGCCGTAGTCGAGAATCGTCTGCGCGCCGTCCGTCCGCAGCTTTACGGCGCCGGCGCCCGTGAAAAAGCCGTTGCTGCCCGTGCCTTCCACGTGAATATCATACGACTCGAGCGACACGACGTTATCAATTCTGACGCGACCGGTGTAGGCGCCTCGCGCGGCCTGCACTGTGATCTCCAGGATGCTCTTCTGCTCGTTCTCGCCTACCATCTCGAGGCGCTGGCACCCTGGAATGGCGCGCGCCAGCGCTTCGGGGTCGTTCAGCGTGCTCCAGACCGCTTCGCGGGTCGCTGCAAAGGTGTAGTTTCCGGCAATCCGCACGGGGGTTCCTTTCGCTAGGATGCGGGTGGCGTAACCCGGAGCATTGCGCTACCGGCCTACTGTGTCCCGCCATGCTACATCAGGCCGGATGTATCGGCAAGGCAGGCGTTGACCTCCCGTGATGATCCTGCTGTTCGAGTGAACGGGCCACCGGTTACGGCAAGGGTGTAGAATGTCTTCGAGTCTTCCATGCATTTCTGCCCGGCTCCTGGCCTTCCCCCGGAGGAGAAGTTCACGGAGGGGCGGGTGTTCACTGCAAGGCTCACTGCCTGTACCGGCATCACATCAGGCGACTGACCATGCACGAACGTACTGCCATCAACGATCTGCTCAGCGGACGCATCGCGACACTGACGATCGCGCCCGAAGGGACGCTGCGGGCCGACGATCCCCCGCAAGGGTTGATCCTGTCCGGGGCGTTCAATCCGCTGCACGCCGGGCATGAGGGGATGGCGGCGGCGGCAGCGCGGATCACCGGGCTGCCGGTGGCCTTTGAACTGGCCGTGGTCAATGCCGACAAGGGGGTGCTTGCGCCCGAGGAAATCGCCCGTCGCGCCGCCCAGTTTGCCGGGCGTTACACGCTGGTGCTCTCGCGGGCGCCATTGTTTGTGGAGAAGGCCGCCCTCTACCCCGGGCGGCGCTTCGTAGTAGGTTACGATACGGCCGCCCGGCTCATCGCCCCGCGCTACTATGGCGGCGAAGCGGCGATGATCGCCGCGCTGGAAGCGATCCGCGCCGCGGGCTGTTCCTTTCTCGTCGCCGGGCGGCTGGTAGAGGGGCGGTTTCACACCCTGGCCGATCTTCCCATTCCAGCCGGTTGCGCCGACCTGTTTGCCCCTATCCCGGAGACCCTCTTCCGGGCCGATATCTCCTCCACCGAACTGCGTGCCTGCGGAAGCGAGGAACCCAGGTCACCCCGGCGCAACTCGGCGGGTGGCGCTACAGACAGGTAACAATCTTCTCATCGCAGGCGTCACGACACTCTATGGGCGTTCAGTTCCGTGCAGTACGCTGGCGGGTGGATGGACAAAGAAACTCATGACCGTATAATGGTTGAGATCTGAAAACCGGGAAATCAAGCGGGGTTTCACTATTGCGCCAGGCTGTCAAGGGCGACAATCTTCGGCGTAACCATTCCGGTCGCTCGGAGCAAACAAGGGGAACACTATGACTGCACAGCCGGTTAACTTCGCGCCCTTTGAAATGAAAATGCGTCGCGAAGGTCTTGAAGAGATTGTCATTGACAATTTCCGCCATTACTACACCGCCCTGGTCAATGGCGACACCGGCCTCGTGCCCGAGAGCGAGATTCGGCCGGTGAGCGCGCTGCCGAACCTGGAGCACCTGGGGGCCTACGAGGAAGCGGGACGGGCCTCTCTGGCCCGCGTGGCGGTGCTCAAGCTCAATGGCGGCCTGGGCACCAGCATGGGGCTGGAGCGGGCCAAGTCGGTGCTCATCGCCCGCGAGGGCCTGACGTTCCTCGACATTATCGCCCGCCAGAACCTGGCCGATCGCGCCCTCTACGGGCGGACCATCCCGCTGATCTTCATGAACAGCTTCAATACCGACGCGGATACCCGCGAGGTCCTGGCGCGCTACCCTGAACTGGCCTGCGACGTGCCCCGGACTATGCTGCAACACAAGGTGCCCAAGGTGTTGCAGGAGACTTTACAGCCTGCCGTCTGGCCCGCCGAACCGGAGCTGGAGTGGTGCCCGCCCGGCCACGGCGAAGTGTACGTCGCCCTGGCGACTTCGGGGGTGCTGGAGCAACTGCTGCGGTACGGCTACGAGTATCTGTTTATCTCGAACGCCGACAATCTGGGCGCCACCCTTGACCTGGCCCTGCTCGGTTACATGGCTCAGCAGCAGATCCCCTTCCTGATGGAGGTTGCCAGCCGCACCAAGGCCGACCGCAAGGGCGGTCATCTGGCCCGGCGCACCGATGGACGGTTCATGCTGCGCGAGGTGGCCCAGTGCCCGGAGGAAGACCTGATCTACTTCCAGGACATCGCGCGCCATCGCTACTTCAACACCAACAACATCTGGGTGAACCTGCACCGCTTGAAAGCGCTGCTGGAAGAGGGCCATAATGTGATCAAGCTGCCCCTGATCCGCAATCGCAAGACCCTCGATCCCCGCGATCCCGACTCGCCGCCGGTCTATCAACTCGAAACGGCGATGGGTGCGGCGATTGAGGTGTTTCCCGATGCCCAGGCCGTGCGCGTGCCCCGCAGCCGCTTCGTGCCGGTGAAGACCTGCGCCGACCTGCTGGTGCTGCGCTCCGATATCTATACGCTCGACGCCAATGCCCGGCTCCGCCGCCACCCCGAGGCCCTGGCCGTCAATCCCGTGGTCACCCTCGACAAGAAGTACTACACCCTGATTGATGACTTCGAGGCGCGGTTTCCCGCCCCGCCGTCCCTGCGGGCATGCAACTCGCTGACGGTGGAGGGAGATGTCTTCTTCGAGCCAGGGTCAACCTTCTGCGGCAATGTGAAGGTGATCAACCGCAGCAAGGTTCAGCGTCGCCTGCCGCCTGTTACGCTGGAGAACGAGGAGCGCGAAGTTTAGAGCGCTGACCGGAACGCGTGATCCATTGAGGACACTGAGCCGCGTGGTTCGCGACGCTCTTGCCGCTATCGTTACAGAGCAGGGGCGACCAGACGGTCATCTCTGACTGTCTGCGCAGATTTTTGCCTGCCAGGTTCGAGGGAGAGAGGGGGAGAGGGAAATCACGTTTCCCTCTCCCCCTTTCCGCAGGGCTGCGCTGCCTCCCGCAACGGGCCTACTGCGCGGGCGTGCCGCCCCCGAAGTCGTCGAAGATGGCCCCCGGCGCGTCAATGAACCAGAGGCCGATCTGCCCGTCCTCGTCGTCGAAGGCCGTGCCCGCGCTGGCCTGGCCGATCAGCACGCAGTTGACGTACACGCGCACCGTCCCGTTGGAGAGGGCGCGCGCCCCGAGTTGATCCCCGTCGCGCAGGGTGATCGGGTACGTGCCAATCGTCGTCCAGCTCCGGCTGAAGCGGTTGTAGGTCTCGACCACCACTGCTTGCGCCGTGGCGTTGTAGGAGACCGAAATCGCCCCGTTGCGCCAGTTGCCATTGCGGACCTTCAGCAGCAGGCCCTGGTGCCGCGCCGTGGCGTTGAGCCGCGTGAGTTTGACGTAGGCTTCCTGGTTGCTGCCGAAGCGCGTGCGCCAGTAGATCGGCCCGCCGCCGAAGACCTCCACCTGATTGGCGCGGATGGAGTAGCCGCCCAGCCCTTCGCCGCCGGCCCAGTTTGAACCTAACCGGCCGTCGCGCCGGTCGAAGGTGTCGAGTAGCGCGGTGCGCGGGTAGTCGCTCACGTTGAAGGCGATGGTCCGCGGCGCTTCGCTCACCTCAGGCGAAAACAGGTCGGTTGAGAAGTACTCGACGACGTAGGCGCCGGGCGCGTTGAAGACGACCGGGCCGGTGTAGGTTTGCAGCGGCCCGCCATTCACCCGGTACTGCGTGCGCAGTACGGGTTCGTCGGTGGTCAGCGTCAGCGTGGCGCTCGGGTCGTACACGGTGGCGTTACAGCACACGCGCGTCGCCCCCGACATGCTCGCCGTGGTCACCGGCGGCACGGGCGCGCCGGTGAGGGTGATGCTGCCGCTCACGGCGGGGAAGACGCCGTCGCTGAGGGTGGCCGTCACTGTCGCCGCGCCGTTGAAGTTGGGGGCCGGCGTGAAGACCAGATTTGCCAGGGTGGTATTGATGTCCGCCAGCGAACCGCTGGCCGAGGTCGCGTTGAGCGTGCCCGCGCTGGCCGGGCTGAGGGTCAGGTTCAGCGTGAAGCTGTCGCCTGCGTCGGGGTCAATGCCGCGCAGGTCAACCAGCGGCACGGCGGGCGCGTCCTCGACGAAGCGCTGCGACACGCTCAGCGGGACCACCGGAACCGTCGTGACGGTCACGGTGCCGTCGCCCTCGTTGGCCGTCAGGGCGTAGAGTTGACCGCCCCGTTCGACCAGTTTCACGCCCTCGGGAGCCGCGCCGGTGCGCACCAGGCTGAAGGCGCGGGGCGCAGCGGGGTCGCTGATGTCCACGAAGGCCACCGCATTGGCGCGCTCGAGGCCCACTGCGGCAATCACCCGCCCGGCGAACGTGGCCACGTCGAGCATCTCCGGCTCGCTGCCGCCGTTCGGGCTGCGACTGTCGGGGTAAACGCCGAAGCTGGCCGCCAGGTCGTCGAGTTGCGCCCCGGCGTCGGACACTGGCGCCCCGGTGGCGGCGTTAAAGATGCTCAGGGTGCGACCGCCGCGGGGGTTGGGGCGGGTGTCACCCTCGTCGGCCGTCACCAGGTAGGTGACACCGCCGATGACCACGGCGCGGACGCCGTCCGGCTCGCGGAAGGCGGCCAGTTGCTGCGATGGGTTGTAGCGCCCGTCGTTGATCAGGTCGGCGGGGTGGTCGGTGAGGCCGAGGCCGAAGGCGTTGCTCGCCGGCAGCACGGCGGGCAATGGCGCATTCAGGTCCAGGCGCACGATCGCATTGTTCTCCTGGAGCGTCACGTACACCGCGCTGCTGTCAGGCGTAAAGGCGATCCCTTCAGGCTCCAGCCCGCCGGGAGCATTCGACACGAGCGGGTTGCCGGGCACATCGTAGCGCCGGTTGGCGGCGATGCCGGGCAGGCTGCTCAGGTCGGGCAGTTCGACGATGCTGAAGGGCACGCTCGTCGAACTGGCCGGGTCGAAGGCGCTGAGGTCGGCCACGCCAATCGCGCCCGCGCCGCCGTCGTCGGCGGCGTTCACCTGCTCGGCCTCGATCGCCACCACGGCGAAGCGCCCGTCGGGGCTGATCTCCACCGAGTCGGGCTGGCGCCCGATGTTCGCCGTCGCCAGCAATGCCCCGTCAGAGAGACGGTACACCAGCAACTGGCCGCTGCGCGGCGACGACGCGCCGGCCACGGCGACGAAGAGGTCCTTCGTGGGGTGGACGGCCGCCGAGGTCAGATTGGGCACGCCGGTGATGCGCCGGATGCGCTGGATATTGAAGAGATCGCTGGTGTCGAGCACGTCAATACTGCCGTCGCCAGCGTTGGTGAGCACCCCGCGGTCGCCGCGCACGCTGATGATCTCGGCGCCGTTGCCGCCCAGGCCGGTGTCATAACTACCGGCAGCCACCAGCGCTGGCGGAGTTGCGCGGGGGCGAAAGTACAACCTCAGCACGCTGGGGTCGTGGTCGCTGGCATTGCTCGCGGCGCTGAACTCGGCATTCACGTGGACCGTGTCGTACTGCGCGCCGCTGTCGCGCAGGTTGCGGCTGATGAGGATGCTGTCCAGCACCTGCGAGTTGCCCTCGAAGATGTAGGTGTACTGCTCGTTGGCCGGCTGGTTCAGCTTCAGATCAAACAGCACCGGTGCGCCCACGCCGCCCGGCGTGCCCTTGACGATGTTGAGCGTCTCCGAGAACTGGAAGTCGTTCAGATCGCCCAGGACGACGATGTTGGCGTTGGGGTCAATCGCCAGCACGCTGTCAACGAAATCGTTGACGATCTGGGCCTGCTGGTGCCGCTGTACCTCGGTAGAGCGCGTCGGGGGCTGAAAGCGGCCCGACAGCGGCTGGTCGCCGCCTTTCGAGTTGAAGTGGTTGTTGATGACGAAGAGCGTTTGCCCGTTGTAGCGGAACTCGCCCACCAGCGGCTTGCGGCTGTTGTTGAAGGCCGGATTGGTGGGGTCAATGCGCCCGGGGCTGAAGCTCAGCTCAGGCCGCCCGCCGTTGTTGACCACGCTCACCGCCGTGGTTGAGGCGCCGCCAGGCCGATCCACGAAGCTCAGACCGCGATCGGTGCGGAAGAGGAAGGCCACACGGATGTTCCCGCCCGGCTCGCCGCCGTCCTGATTGGCCACGGGGTCAATCTGGCGGTAGGAATAGGTCGGGCCGCCCACGGCTACGATGGCGTTGATCAGGGTCTCGAAGGTGCGCGAGGCGTCAACGTTCGTGTCCGCCGTGCCGCCGGTTGCGCCGTTATTGTCCTGCACTTCTTGCAGGGCCACAATGTCGGGCGCGCCCATGTTGTTGACGATGATCCGGGCGATAGCATCGCGCCGCTGGGGGGTCACGGTGTCGGCGGCGAAGTTCTCGATGTTGAAGGCGCCGATGGTCAGGCGGTCAACCGCGCCGGTGAGGTTCGTCACCTCCTGCGTGAGGCTGCCCGGCACAGCGGGGGGCAGCGGCTGGGTGATCAGCAGCTTGAAGTTGGCGAAGCTGTAGTCCATCACGCCCACCACCGCGCCGACGCCGGGGAAGCGGTCGCCGACGTTCACCTGAGGCGTGGGCAGAATGGCGTCATCCAGGATAATGCGCTCGGGGTTGAGGTCCGTGGGAGTGATCACCAGGCCGCCACGGGGGGTGCGCAGGCCATAACCCGTGCCGTTGTCGGCCAGGACCACGATCTCGCCGAAGTTATTGGTCGGCCCGACGACCACCGCGTCGTTGACCTGGACGCGCATCCCCTCCAGGCTCTCGAAGAAATCAATGCCGTTGGCGGCGGGGTTGAAGACGTAGCTGGCTGTCTCGACCGTGTTGGTCGGCGCGGCGCCGGGGCTGCCGAAGACGGTCGCCGTGGCCGGGGGCGTCCGCCCGCCCTGGCCGATCACCACCGGATCGGGCAGAGGGTTGTTGCGGGAGATCAGGCGGATCACCCGGTTATCGGCGGCAGACGTGGTCGCGTTGAGGTTGGTGATGGTCAGGTTATTCCAGGCGCTGCTGCCGGAGACACAGGCGGCGCTGGTGCAGCCCGGGCGGATCTCCACCGGGCGCCCGCTGACCTCCAGGCGGTCGCCGACCTGCACCGGGCCGCTGCCGCCCTGGGTGATCACCGCCTGGCCGCTGCCGGTGAAGACGAAGATGCCCTCGGAGGTGGCATCACTGGCGTCAGGCTCGGGGTCCTGGAGATAGAACCCGTTGGGACGCACGACGGTGACGATGCCCGGCACGTTCTCGACCCGGCTGCCGAAGGAGATGGCATTATCGGCGATAACCGGCACCAGCGGCGAGACATGCGCGGCGCCCTGGATGTCGCGGATGCGCGTGGCGACGCTGGGCGCAGCCACAGTGCTGAAGGTGGCCACGAAATCGGCCGCCATCGTGTCGGGCGGATCGCTTGCGTCCAGATCGGTCACCAGGGCGGCGATCACGGTCAGGGTGCAGGTTTCGCTAAAGGCGAAATCAGCGGCGGGATTGATGGTGAACGTGGTCGGCCCGCCGGAGACGGCGACATTGGCTGCCGAGGGAGCGCGCGTTCCACTGGAGGCGCAGGCCAGGGTGAACCAGTCGCCGCTGACGGCCACCGGCTCGCTGAAGGTCACGGTAACATCGCTGGCCAGAGGCACATTGGCCGCGCCATTGGCCGGGGCGGTGCTGGTCACCGTCGGAGCCGCGTCGCTGCCCAGGGCTGTACCGATGACGGTGACATTATCGAAGCGCCAGGTGCCAGTGGTAGCATAGTTCGAGCCGGGGTTCGAGGCCACATAGGTCGAGCCGCCGGCCGCGAATGACGAAACGATGCGGAAGATAACATTGGGGTTGTTGTTTACTGCCGGAATGGCGCTGAAGTCGAAACTGCGGCTGAACCAGGCGTCGCCCGCGTTGGCGGTATAGACGCTGGCCTCGGCAAAGGTCGCGCCGCCGTCGGTGGAGTACAGCAGCACGGCCGTATTGGCGGCGGTATTGCTGTGCCGGTGGTCCCAACTGAAGACGATGTTCTCGTAGCCTACCGTGCTCACGGCGAACTGTGCCCCGGCGGTGCGGTTGTTAGCGCCCTGGGCGGGATACGTGGTCGTGTTCCAGCCCGAGTCAGGCGGGCGCGGGCCGACGCGCCCGGTAGCGAAGGACGCCGTGGTCCCGCCCACCAGAGTGGCCGTTCCCGAGCCAACCGCGGGCGTCAGGGTGTCGTTGTCGAAGGTCCATCGGGTAATGGTGGCGGTGGCGCGAGCGAGTTGCGGAATGGGTCCGACGAAGGAGACGAGTACGGCGAGCAGCAAGACGTTGATGCTCGCCAGGCGCGCGACGGCGCGCCAACGGGGGTGCGACGATGCCATAACTTCCCTTTCTCCCCTGAACCGATACGCGTAGCACCCGGTACGTAGCCCTGGCGAACGCCGGGCGTCGTGAGCGAGCGACGTGGCCAGCTTGCGCTCACCCTGTCGGGAGAGGGCGCACGCATCGCTTGTTCCGTCGGGACTGCGCCTTCGATGGTAGCAGGGGAATGTTAAGACTCGTCGGATGACGGGATGACAAATTGGTGTCTCTGGGGGTGAATCTTTTTTTAACTTCGCGAAGCCAGAGGGGGTTGGGGAAGCCCTCTCAGGTTTTTTGGCGAGCAGAGGTTTTTGGCATTCCAATGCGCTTACGGTCCTCACCCCCCCCCCGCCCGCCTCTCCCGCGAGCGGTAGAGGGGGGTTAGGCGTCCCAATGCCCCGGATGGCGCATGCGACACGAGCATGCGCCGGGAAACCCTACACCTGAGAAGTGGGGAAGCCAGGTTTCCCCTGCCCAATGGAAGTGTCCGGGAGGGCTATGCCCTCCCTGGTCTTCTCACGGCCGATCAATGCGCGGCTTCACCCAGTAGAGGGCCTGCGCCGCGCCCTGCTCGGCGCTGACGCGCAGCACCAGGTCCCCCTCCTGGCCCACGAAGGGCGCCATGTCGGCGCTGATGGCCGTCAGGGCGCCGTCGGGCAGCACGCTCCCCTCGTAGAGGAGCTCGTTGTTAAAGGTGACCAGCACGTCCAGCGCCGGCCCGCGGGCCTCCCTGGAGAAGCCGATGACGGCGAGGAAGAACTGGCCTGCCTGGATCTGCGGCAGGTCGAAGCGCGCCTCGATAAAGGTCCTGCCGTCGCCCGCGGCCTCCGGCGCCAGCGGCGGGAAGGTCAGCAGCGCGGCGGGGGCCAGGCTGCCGTCTTCGAGGCGGATCACCCTGGCGATGTCGGCCCAGCCGCCCGCTTCGGGGTTGCCCTGCGGCGCGCCGAAGGTGATGGGGCCGGCGCTGGTCGTCCAGCGGGCGGCGGGGGCAAGGTCGAGCAGCGCGATGGAGCCGGGCGCGGGGGCCAGGGTGGGCGTCGGGGCCGCCGGGGTGGCCGTTCCGACCGGGGTAGCCGTCGCGGCAAGCGTAGGCGAAGGCGCCGGAGCAGGAGATGGCGCCTCTGTGGGGATGGCCGTCGGTTCGGGCGTAGGGGTGGCCTCGGCCACCAGGACGCGGACGATGGCGACGGTCTCTTTGTCGCCAGCGCGGGCGACGAGGCGGAAGTCGGTGGTGCGCTCGGGGCGGAAGGAGCGTTCGCCGAGCGGGGGAACGTCGCCGAACTGGTCAATCTGCACCCGCTCGGCCCCGCGCACGTCCCAGGCGACGGTTACCGGCTCGCCTGGCGCTACCACCTCCGGTTTGACGGTGAAATAGGCGATCTGCGGGGCGCCGGGTTGCGGCGAGGGAGCAATGGTGGCCGTGGCGGGCGGGGGCGGGTTGCCGCCGGGCGGGTTGTTGAGCAGCAGGCCCGCAAGCAGGGCCAGGGCGATCAGGCCGGCAGCGGCCAGTGGCGCCCAGAGGGGCAGCAACGGCACGCGGGTGAACTCGGCCCGCGCCTCCACCGGGCTGGCCTCCTCGCTCTCGGCGAAGACGCTGAAACGCAGGGTTTCGGGGCCGCCGAAGAGCCGCCGCGGGGCCAGGACGGTAAGCGGCACCCTGGCGCTCTGGCCGGGGGCCAGGCGCACGCTCTCCTGCACGAACTCATAGGCCAGCAGGCGCCGGGGATCGTCGGCGCTCAGCGCAAACGTCGCCTCGGTGTTCCCGTCGTTGCGGATGGTCAGGCTGTACTCGCCCTCCATGCGCCCGCTGGCCCGTTCGGGGGTAATGACGATATGCGGGGCGACGAAGGGCCGCACCGAGCAGACGATGCGCGCCGTGGCCTCACGCTCCGGCGCGGTCGCCGCGCGGGCGCGGAGCAGCGCCGGGTACTCGCCGGCAGCGTGGCGGTGGTCGGTGGGCGCGGTGATGAGCAGCGTCAGGCGCGCCCGGGCGTCGGGGCCGAGTTCAACCGGCGGATCGACGGCGCTGATCCACTCGGCGGGCACGCCCTCCAGGCTCAGGCTGAAGCGCTCGACGCCGGGGCCGCGATGGTGGATCTGCGCCGCGACGACCGTGGGCCGCCCGGGGGTCAGTTCGATACGTTCGCGTTCGGGGGTCAGGCTGACGAGCGGCCCGGCGGGAACGGAAGGCGGAGGCGGCGGGGTCTCTAGCAAGCTGCTAAGGAGCGGTTCCGGCGCGGGCGGCGGTGGCGCCGTGGACGCCGGGGCGCCCGCTACCTGGCGCAGGGCCTCGGCCAGATCGCCAGCATGAGCGAACCGCTCTTCGGGCGCCTTGGCCAGACAACGCAGCACTATCGTTTCGAGTGCAGCGGGGATCTCCGGGCGCACCACACGCGGTGGCACGGGGCGGGCGCGCAGGTGTTTCTCTGTAGCCCGATCCAGGTCGCTCAGGTTGAAGGGGGGAACCCCGATCAGCAATTCGTACAACAGCGTCCCCAGACCGTATACGTCGCTGCGGGCGTCGGGCGGGCCGCTCCGGGCCTGTTCGGGGGTCAGGTAGGCAGGCATGGCGGTGGCCTCGACTGGCAACACCGGGGCGATGCCCAGGTCGCCCACCTTGAGCGTCGCCTCTTCGCCGACGCTGCTCAACCGCAGCGCCTCGGGGCGCAGCGCGCCGTGAACGATGCCGGCGCGATGGGCATGGTCCAATCCCTCTGCGCACTGGCGGGCCAGGTCCAGGGCGCGGGCAATGGTCAGACGGGCGCGCGTGCCGCGCAACTGCTGGAGCAGGCTGCGCAGGGTTCCGCCTGCGGGCGCCTCGCTGGCGACGAAGACTCGCCCCTGCACCTCGCCCAGGTCATACACCGTGAGCAGATTGGGGTGACGGAGCCCCGCGACGCGCTGCAGGCTCTCCAGCAGCCGCGCGCGCACCGCAGGGTCGGCGGTCAGCCCCGGGTCAAACACCTTGACCGTGCAGAGCCGCCGCAGTTGCACGTGACGGGCGGAATAGGTTGGTCCTGTGGGGCCGATGGCGAGAAGCGCTTCGAGCTGGTAGTTGCCCACAAGCTGGCCAAGCAGGTCGGTCATAGACGGCGCTTTCCTGGCGAATGTCCGAACCAGTATAGCACGGGTCGAAACCGCACACGAACTCACCGCCGAGGGCGCGGAGAGGCGCGGAGGTTTCAAATAGCCCGTCTTCGATGCCCTCCACGGTAAATCGTAGCAGACCCAATCCCACAGATGCCCTGTGGCGACAAGAGACGCCCTGCGATCCGGGCTTGCGTCTATGGCGACCTGACCGTACAATCGGGTACGATAACAACCTCAGGGAGGTGGCGCCATGCAGATCGTGCACGTGCATGTCCACGTAAAGCCCGAATACGTCGAGGCGTTTCGCGCGGCGACGCTTGAGAACGCGCGCAACAGTGTGCAGGAGCCGGGCGTGGTGCGGTTCGATGTCATCCAGCAAGAGGATGATCCGACTCGTTTTATCCTGGTCGAGATCTACCGCGATGACGAGGCCCCGGCGGCCCACAAGGCCACGGCGCACTATGCCGTCTGGCGCGACACGGTGGCCGAAATGATGGCCGAGCCGCGCAGCAGTGTGCGCTACCGCGCGGTGTTCCCCGAACCTGCCGCGTGGGAGTTGCCGCGATGAGGTTCGAGTTCGCTACCGCAGGGCGCATCATCTTCGGCGCGGGAGCGGCGCGCGAGGCGGGAACACTCGCCGCGGCCCTGGGCCGCCGGGCGCTGGTGGTAGGCAGCCGCTCGCCGGAGCGCCTGGTGCCGCTGCTGGAGACGCTACGCGCCGCGGGGGTCGCTACGACCACTTTTGCGGTCGCCGGCGAGCCGACGGTGGAGACGGCGACGGCGGGCGCGGCCCTGGCCCGCGCCGAGGGCTGCGATCTGGTCGTGGCGATGGGCGGCGGCAGCGCCCTCGACGCCGGCAAAGCCATCGCCGCGCTCGCCGCTAACCCGGGTGACCCGCTCGACTATCTGGAGGTAGTGGGGCGCGGGCAACCGCTGGCGGCGCCGCCGCTGCCCTGTATCGCCATCCCGACCACTGCCGGCACGGGTTCGGAAGTGACGCGCAACGCCGTGCTGGGCGTACCCGCGGAGCGGGTCAAGGTCAGTCTGCGCAGCCCGCTGATGCTGCCGCGGGTGGCGCTGGTGGACCCGGAGTTGACCTATGGCCTGCCCGCGGCGCTGACGGCCAGCACGGGCATGGACGCCCTGACCCAGTGCCTGGAGCCGTTTGTCAGTCCGGCGGCCACCCCGCTTACCGACGGGCCGTGCCGCGAGGGGCTGGCGCGGGCGGCGCGCAGCCTGCGCCGCGCCTGTCGCGAACCCGGGGACCGGCAGGCGCGCGAAGATATGGCCATTGCCAGTCTCTGCGGCGGCCTGGCGCTGGCCAACGCGCGACTGGGTGCGGTCCACGGATTTGCCGCGGCGCTGGGGGGCATGTACGCGGCTCCGCACGGGGCGATCTGCGCGCGGCTGCTCGGCCCGGTGATGGCGAGCAACATCGCCGCGCTGCGGCAGCGCGCCCCGCAGTCGCCTGCGCTGGCGCGCTACACCGAGGCGGCCCGCCTGTTGACCGGCGAAGCCGCGGCTACGCCGGAGCAGGGCGCGGCGTGGGCCGCCGCCCTCGCCGACGAGCTGGGCATCCCGCGTCTGGCCGCCTATGGCATCACCGCGGGCGACTTCCCCGCGATTGTGGCCCGTGCCAGCCGGGCGAGCAGCATGCAGGGCAACCCCATCACCCTGACCGACGAGGAACTGACGGCGATTCTGCACGCCGCGTTGTGACCGTGGCAGGCATTCGGCGTTCCTCGGTTGACGCAAAGCGCCGGTGGTTTTGAGGTCGCGGCTTTGCGCCTCTCCCGCTTACGTCAACGCCGGCAGCGTAATGTGGATGCTCTCGCTACCTGAGGGTTGATGCACCGTCCGCCCCCGGCGGCGGGGTCCGGCGGCGACTATACCGCCAGAACCAGTAAATCGTGCGACGTTCGGGGCTCGCCCCAGTTGCATGAGCCCCGTCGTCCTCCCAACTCTACTTTGTCACTTGCCGCGGCTTCCGCTGGGAGGAGGTTCGGAGGGGTTGCACCTCTCCAGGATTTCCCTTCCTGGTGCGGCATGGCTTCGCCGCGCCAGGAAGGGGAGATCTTCGGCGCCACAGGCCCCCGCCAGGGGCAACGTGACAAAGTAGAACCAAGATACCATTACCTCAAAAGTGAACACGTATCACCTTTCATTGATTTGCATCTCCAGGCCGCCTATGGTATACTATGCGGCGGTGCATAAGAATACGTTCCCCGATAGCTCAACGGTAGAGCGGCTGACTGTTAATCAGTAGGTTCCTGGTTCGAATCCAGGTCGGGGAGCCACATAATAACGCATCAGGAAGCGCTCGGCGACAACCGCCGGGCGCTTTGGTTTGGGCCATGTAGCCAATCATGTAGCCAAACTCGGCGGCCGGCAGCGTATGGGGGCGGACGCGGAGGGAGGCGCCACCGCGTCCAACCTGATGGCTATGGTCGTCTGTACCGCCCAGGCATCACCAGCCACGCGCCGCTCCAGCGCCTGGCGCTCGGCGTGGCGCATCAGCGCTCGCTCGACGAAGAGGGGCAATGGCAACAAGCGAGCGCTGCGCTCGGTCTTCGGCGGCTCGAGCGCCAGCCTGCCCGTGATCCGCTGCACGGTCTGTGCGACGCACAGTGTGTGCTGCTCCAGGCTGATGTCACGCCAGTGTAACCCGGGCGCCTCTCCCTCGCGCAGACCCAGGCCCGGAGCAACTGTGTAGAGCGCTTCCAGACGGCTGCCCTCATTCTGGTCAGCCAGATCGAGGGCCTGCACGAGCAACTCGACGGCGCGGCGCGCCTGGCAGCCGAGCTAGTTGGCGACCTCGCGGGCGCCGGGCTCGAGTTCCCAGATCACCTGAAGCTCTTCGCCGAGGGCGTCATCCTCGATAGTAGTGAACTCGATGACGTTTTGATCATTGCCGGGCCCGCCGGTTGCGGGTCGAGTGGGGAGCAGGTCAGGTGACCGGATGGCGAAGGCTGGCGAACCCGGTATGGAGATACGGGCGCGGTAGCTCAGAGCCACGGGCATGTTCCGAATGCTATAATCAATGAAAAGATGCAGTCCTTCTCTCCAGACGAATACGCCGTGCTGCAGGCGCTGGCACGCCTGCAGCCGGGAGCGACGGCGTGCCCGGGCGCTGTCAGCCGCGCGCTGCGGCCCGCGGTTCCCACGCCCGAACGTATGGCCTGGATGCGCGCCGTGTGCGCCGCTCTCTGCGAACGGGGCCTGTTGCGCATCACCCAGCGCGGAGTCGCCGTGGGTTGCACGGGGTATCGCGGCCCGATCCGGGTGGCGCTGACCCCGGCCGGGCGCGCGGCCCTGGGACTGTCTGATGAAGTTTAAGCGTATCAACCGGCATTTGCCCTGTAGCCCGGCGACTGAAGCCGCGGGCTACCGATGCGAAACCCGCCTGCGCGAGCTATACCGGATTTAATTCTTAATCTCCATAAGACCTGCCCTCCACGGCCAATGCGGGCGACACGGAGGTATCCGGCGCCGTTGGCAACGCCTGATTTGATTTCACCGGACCTTCACGGTGCGTTCACAACCCGGTGCTATACCTGGCCTGCGAGTATCCTCCAGCCCGGCATAATCCAAGGAGTTCACGATGCGCCAGCTTCTGCGTCCTGCCGCATTCTTCCTCGCCCTGACACTGCTGACCGGGTTGGCACTGACTACTCTGGTGACCGCCGCTCCCGGCGCCGCGCTGTGGCCCGGCAACCACACCCTCGCGCTGCGGGTTGATGGCCGCGACCGCAGCGCGATCCTGCACGTGCCACCCCAGGCCCGCGCGGGGCAGCCTCTGCCGCTCCTCGTCGTGCTCCACGGGGGCTACGGCAGCGGCCGCACCATGCAACTCGCCCTCGGCTTTGACCGCTACGCCGACGCGCGCGGCTTCCGCGTCGTCTACCCGAACGCCTTCAATGGCATGCGCTGGAACGACGGCCGGGGCGCCCTCGACCCCTCGCGGGCGGGGTTGACGATGTAGCCTTTCTGGTGGCCCTGATTGACGAGGTCGCCGCGCGCGCCCCCCTGGACCGGACGCGGGTCTACGTCACGGGCGCTTCTAATGGCGGCATGATGACCTGCCAGCTCGGCTGCGAAACCCGCGGCGTGTTCGCCGGGCTGGCGCCGGTCATCGCCAACATCCCCCAGCCTCTGGCGGCGGCTTGTACGCCGCTGGCGACAATCAACCTTCTGAGCATCAACGGCGACGCGGATCCCTTCATTCCCTTTGAAGGCGGCGAGGTCTGCGCTGGGATGCGGCGCGTCTGCGAGAAGGGCTTTGTGCTCAGCACGGCCGAGTCGGTCAGGCGCTTCGCCGCCGCGAACGGCTGCGCCGCCTGGCCACGAGTCACGGCGCTGCCGCCGGTGGTAGACGACGGGACCAGCGTCGAGCATTGGGTCTACCCGCGCTGCGCAAGCGGAGCGGAGGTGCAACTTTACATCGTCAGAGGCGGGGGGCATGCCTGGCCCCCGCGCCAGCCTCGGGTCGCCGCCGGGGGCGCGGCCAGCGGCAACCTTGACGCCACCCGTATTATCGTTGATTTCTTCTTTCCCCAGGAGTGATCGATTGTGAATTGTGGATTGCCGTATATGGCGTCCCAATGCGACCTGGGATGATGCGCAGGTGAGAACGAGCGCGAACGCTCGCCGGACCTGTGCCAGCTCTGGGAGTAGGTGACCTGGAATCCGCTCACGCCGGCCTCCTTACTGCTCCCATCACCCAGGAATCGGACGTCGGCGCGATCGGTATTGCATGCAGAGCTAATACAAACTCTGTCTCCAGCGGTGCGGTTTGGGGCTTGCCCCGGAGCTTTGCTCCTCATGTTCGGCAAACACCGGACCGCAGGTCAGCAGCAAGACGGCGATCAGGGCCGCCAATGAGAGGCGACGCAGCAGGGTCGGCATCCTTATCTTAGTCCGAGAGATTATCACAAAACGATATCACATCCGCCTGGTGGAGGGTCAGGAAACCTGGTTTCCCCATGCCCTGCCGAGGGGCGGGTTTGGGACCCTGCCCCGCGCGGCGGCCACCCGGGGTCGCCCGCCCACGGCCCCCCGGAACGGCCGCGCCCTTCCGTGAAGGCCATTCCCCCATCGGTGGCGTAGAGACGGCCCGGCGGGCCGTCTCTACGCCACGCCCATCGGGGCGGGCCGTCCCCATCGGGGCGGGTCGCCCCACGCCCCCACCCGGAGGTCGCCCGGCCGATATGGGGCGCCACCGCACCCCGCGGCAGCGGCATCCCGTCCGGGGGCGGCGGGGCGGCGCGCGCCCCACGTCGCGAACGTTCTTGTTGGCGCCGGGTGGCTCAGCGTGAGCTTGCCGAGCGCATCAAGTGCGCCCTTATCATTGCATTGAATAGTCGAACAGGGTAATGCCCACGGCACGACGCTCCCGCAGATTGTCTCGCAGGAGAATATGATCAGTCAACTCGCCACTCACCCAACGGCTGCCCCGCCGAGCAACGGCAGCAGCGCGGCGTTCAGGGCCGCGTACCCCGCCGCGCTCAGGTGCAACTCGTCATCGGCATAGCGGTCGAGAACGTAGCCATCGGGCCCGCAGAGGATGGCGGCGCTGTCGAGCACCCGCACCCCGGCGCCGGCTAACGCGCCGAGCCGCTCGTTGACGGCAGCGATGGCCTCCTGAGTCGCCGGATCGGCCCAGAGGCCGCGGGCCAGGGGGAAGATCGTCGTCAAGATTACCTCCGTCCCTAGCGCGCGCGCCTCGGCCACCACTGCCGTAATCGCCTCGACCACCGCCTCCTGGGTCGCCGGGTCCGGCCACCTGGCGGCCAGGTCGTTGACCCCCAGTTGTAGCACGACGATCGCCGGGCGCAGCGGCGCGACCATCGCTGTGAAGCGCCGCGCCAGGTAGCCCGCCCCGGCGCCGGGGACTCCAGTGTTAATGAACATAAACCCCGGCGCCTGCGGGGGCAGCCACCAGTCGGCCCGCGAGTCGCCGAAGAAGACCACGCGGCGCACAGGTGTGGGTTGTGTGTCGCTCATCATGCTGGCCAGAAGCAGGACAGCCGGCTCTGCCGGCCCGTGGCTCGCGCCTGTCAGACACCGCCGCGGGCAGCGAGAGGGGCGCGGAGAGGCGCCATCCTCGCAGGGAGGGTTTTCTAGCCCATACCTCTCCCTGAGAGAGGACGCCGCCTCTCCGCGCCCCTGATCCGCAACAAACGCCCTCGGCCCACACGGGATGGAAAGACGGTCAGCGTGTAATCGTAAAGCGCGCGACCGCCGTGAGCTCGGTACGCTGGCCGTACAACACCATCGAGTAAGTGCCGGGGGCAAGCGTACCAGGAGCGGTGAATGTGACGCTTAACTTCCCATCGGCGTCGGCCCGAAAGTCGCCAACCGCGCGGACCGAAGCATCAGGCAGATTGTACCACGCCGAAACCGGCTCGTTGCCGGCAAAGATGTTGCTTGCGAAGGTGAATTTGCTTCCAGCAGCCCCACTCTCGCCCGGGCTCACCGCGAGCGTGTAGACGTCACGGGTGTCAACGCCGGCCCCGGTAGTAAGAATGGGCAGATTTCCTTTGCCTTCTCCACAACGTGCGTCGTTGAACCACACGTATGACAGCCGCTCGCCGAGCGCAACCCCTCTCCCGAGCGTTTCAAGAACCTGGAAGAGTTGGCCCCTTCCCTCCTCCTGGTCTGCTGTCTGACGATCACCCGCGGGCGCCGGCGGGCGTCGCGGCAGCGGGGGCGGCGCGCACAGCCGTCACTGCCATGGCCCCGTCGCCGGTGCGCAGCTCCAGCCGGTCGCCGTCAATGCGGTACGTCACCGCCGTACCCAGGGCCTCCAGGAACTGCGTCTCCTGCTCCATCACCCCCTCCGGCTCGTTGCAGAGCCTCTTCGTGCTCGCTAGCGGGCCGATCCGCAGGCTCTGATCCGCGACCTCATAGGACCCGGTGTAGTTGTTGCACCCGGCCGAGCCGCTGAGCTGGCCATCCGCGCCGAAGACCAGCGTGAGCGTCGAACCGTTCAGCACGCTCACTACAGCCTGCTTGCCGTTGTTATAGCCGGTTACTGTCCAGCTTGTGCCGCTCAACGCGCGGCTCTGGGCAACGAAGGTCGCCGTAACCTCGCCGCTCTCGCTCAGCAGCGTCAGTTGCTGGCCATCAACCTTGAAGCTGGCCGCCTGTTTCAGCGCTTCGTAGTAGGCCGTCGCCTGCTGCATGATCGGCTCCGGGCAGGCCATCATCGTGCTGGCGATCGAGTCCTTGATGGTGATGCGCTCGCCATTCACCTGGTACGATCCCCGGTACTGGTTGCATCCATCAGTGCCAGCGAAGCCGTCCGCCTCGAAGTTCAAGGTCACCTGCGTGTCGGGAAGCGGCGGCGCGCCGTTCAGGCTCTCTAGCAGCCAGCTCGTGCCGCCAAGGGGAGATTCTGTCGCCGTTGTTGTCATTGTTCCCACCCCGCATGCTGTCAGGGCGAGAGCCGTTGCCATCGCCAGGATAACTGCGACCATCCGTGATGCCATTTGCCTTGCTCCTTGTGAGCCGGTCACCGGACCGGCCCGGCCAGTACCATAATATACGACCTCAAGACGCGCCAGCGGGCTGGAAAGTTCCGCCAGCAGCAGAGAGATCTGGTTTTCCTTGTGGGAGCAGCCCTCAGAGTTGCTCCCACAGGCCACAGACAGGGCAGCCTGAGTTGCCAGTTTGTGCATCACTCTCGTCCAGACCAATTGACAACTCGAAACAAATGTCCTATGCTTGGGCAGACATGGATCATTCCGTTGATGTGCGGCGAAGCCCCCTGGATGACCGGAAAGGAGCCGCGGATGGGGCTGGATCTGGCGGCCTTAAGCCGGCAAGTCCGCGAGTTGAGCGGCGCCGCGGTGCGCACCGCCGCCAGCGCGGCGCAGCGCGCCGCCCGGGCCCGCGAGCGCTATCTGGCCGCCGCCGGTGAGGAGGGGCGCTGGACGCGGGCGGTAGATCTGAGCCGCGACACGGCAAACTGGTTGCTTGCCCGGCCCGTCGAGCGCCTCGACACCGTGCGCGACTTGCCCGCCTGCCCGCCAGCCTATGCCGTGGTCGCCACCGATGGCTCGCAGATCGATCTGGATCGCCACGGCAGCGTGGCCTGCTACCTGATCAATATCGGCCACGTCTTCATCCGCTACGGCCAGCGCCCCGCCGCGCGCCTTGGCTCGCGGCCCGCCCTCTACTACCGCGAGGAGGACCTCTACCTCAGCGATGGCGCCCGCCGCGTGCTCATCGAGGGCAACTACCTGAGCGCCCGCCGTGATGTTGAAGAGGGTCTGGCCCTGGCCGATCTGGCCGAGACGTTCCTCGACGGCGCCCTGCCCGCCCTGGCGCTGCAAGATGGCACCCTTGTGCGCTGGGCGCTCGCCGGGGCCGAGCGCTTCGTCCAGGAGCGCTTTCTGGGGCAGTACCTGGGCTATCTGGAGCGCATGCGCGCCCGCGGCATCCCGACCGCGTCGTACATCAGCCGTCCCCGCTCCCCCGAGGTGGTCGGCGCCATCCGGCTGATGTTCTGCCCGGATGTGGACGTGGCCGCCAGCCGCGGCGCCCGTTGCGCCGAGTGCAGCGACGTCCGCGTCGGGCGCGAGCCGTCGTGCGCTCTCTGCCAGGGCCTGGTTGACGCCGATGTGCTCGGCCCCCGCCTTGCCGAGGGCCAGCGCGGGCCGTTGTTCGTCTCGATGAGCACCATCAACATCGAGCGCTACGGCCCCCACTGCATCCACTTCTTTCACCTGCGCGTCGGGCGGGAGGTGTGCCGGGTCGAGATCCCGCAGTGGGTGGCCTCCGCGCCCGAACAGGTTGACCTGGTGCATAGCCTGGTGTATGATCAGTGCCTTCGCGGGGGAGGCTACCCCGTGGCCCTCGCCCGCGCTCACGAGCAGGCGGTGATCCGCGCGGCGGACCGGCGGGCCTTCGAGCGTATGCTCGAAAGCAGCCTTGCCCGCGCCGAAGCCGACGGCGCCATTTCCGCCAAACGCGAGAGCAAGGAGTTCACCCGGCTGTGATAACCACCCGGCGCATCGGCGAGATCATCGAGTCATCCACCACCCGCTTCACGGCGGGCGCCTACGAACTGCTGGCCGCCCCGCCCTTCGGCGCCCTGGTGCGGGCGGCCACCCGCAGCGAGGGCCTGGCCGTTTATGGCCTGGTGTACGAGATCCGCACCGGCAGCCGCGAGCCGGGGGGCCGCGCTGTGGTCCGCGGGCGCACCTACAGCGGGCGCGAGTTGTACGATGAAGAGATCTATGCCGAGAACCCCGACCTGGCCGAGGTGCTGCAAACCGAGTTCTCGGCCCTCATCGTAGGTTTTGCCGAAGGTGAGACGATCTACCAGTACCTCCCGCCCCAGCCGCCGCCGGTGCATTACTCGGTCTACGCCTGCGACGCCGACGAACTGCTGCGCTTCTCCGCGCGGAACGACTTCTTCCGCGCCGTGCTCTTCGCCACCCCCGTCCCCGGCGACGAACTGCTCGCCGCCGCCATCCGCGCCGTGGCGCGGGCGCGCCCCGATCGCCACGACTACCTGGTGCGCGCCGGGCGCGATCTCGCCGGCCTGCTCAAAGACGAGCACGACCGGCTCGTGGCTCTGCTGCGGCGCATCCGGCCCTGATGAGGAGGAACCTATGCTGCTCGATGTCGGGTTCATGGTGGATGCCAACCCCCTGCCGGTCGCCGCCGAAGTGGCCCGCTCCGCCGAGGCTCTGGGCTTCGCCGCCCTCTGGGCTCCCGAAACCGCTCACAATCCCTTCCTGCCCCTGACCATCGCCGCCGAACATACCAGCCGCCTCGGCCTCGGCACCGCGGTCGCCATCGCCTTTCCCCGCAGCCCGATGGTGACCGCCCAGATCGCCTGGGATCTGGCGGCATTCTCCCGGGGCCGCTTCATCCTGGGCCTGGGCACCCAGGTGCGCGCCCACATCGAGCGTCGCTTCAGCGCCAGCTTCGATCAGCCGGTCGAACGGCTGCGCGATTACGTGCTGGCCCTGCGGGCCATCTGGCAGAGCTTTCAGGGCAATGGCCGCCTGAATTACCGGGGAAAGTTCTACCAGCATACGCTGATGCTGCCATTCTTCAACCCCGGCAAAATTGACCATCCCAATATTCCGATTTACATCGCCGGGGTCAACGAGCGCCTGGCGCAACTGGCCGGCGAACTCTGCGACGGGTTTCACGCCCACCCGCTTAACAGCGCGAAGTACCTGCGCGAGCATCTGCGCCCCCAGATCGCCGAGGGCGCCCGCAGGGCCGGGCGCGATCCCGCGGCGTGCGCCCTGGCCGGCAGCCCCCTGGTTATCACCGGTCTCGACCGTGAGAGCACCGAGCGCATGCGCGCCTTTGTGCGGCAGCAGATCGCCTTCTACGGCTCCACCCCCACCTACCGGCCCGTGCTCGACTGCCACGGCTGGGGCGAGGTCGGCGAGCGCCTGTCGCAACTGGCCGCCCAGCAGCGCTGGGCCGATATGCCCGGCCTGGTGAGTGATGAGATGCTGGCGACCTTCGCCGTCGAAGCCTCCCCCGGCGAGCTGGGCGCGGCCCTGCGCCAGCGCTACGACGGCCTGCTCGACCGCATCAGCCTGTACATGCCCTTCGTCCCCGGCCAGATGGACGAGTTCTGGCGCCGCCTGGTGCGCGACGTCAGCGGGTAGAGAAAAGCCTTCGGTAACTCTGCCCCCTCCCCGAACCTCCCCCGCCGGGGGAGGGAGTCCGGCTCCTCCCCCAACGGGGGAGTCTGGGAGAGGCGCGGAAATGCCAGAAAACTTACGTTACAGACCATTGAATGGCGTCACCATATACGGCAATCCAAAATCCAAAACCCCTACGCCTGGCGCCTTCAGCACTTGGCAATCCAAAATCCGCAATCCAAAATCCTATGCCTGGCGTCTTCAGCGACCTGGATCTCAGCCCCAATCCCCTCGAACTCGCCCGCCAGCGGCGCCTTGCCGCTGGCGGCTACCTCGACCTGACCAGCAGCAACCCGACCCTCCAGGGCCTCCTCTTCCCTCCGGCCATCCTGCGCGCCGCTGCCGAGAGCTTCTGGGAGACCCGGCGCTACCAGCCCGACCCGCGGGGCGGCGCGGCGGCCCGCGCCGCTGTTGTCGCCTACTACGCCGGGCGCGCGCCTCCCTTGCCCCTGGAACCCGACGACGTGTTCCTCACCGCCAGCACCAGCGAAGCCTACAGCCTGCTCTTCGCCCTCCTGGCCGATCCGGGCGACAACCTGCTGGCGCCCAATGTCACCTACCCGCTCTTCGAATACCTGGCCGCCCTCCGCGGTCTGGAACTGCGCTCCTATCCGCTGCGGGAGGAGGAGGGCTGGGCGATTGATGAGCGCGCCCTCCACGCCGCTGCCGACGCCCGCACCCGCGCCGTGCTGATCGTCTCGCCCCATAACCCCACCGGGGCCGTGGTCTCGGCCCCCCTCGCGGCCCTCAGCCGCATGGGCCTGCCGGTGATCTGCGACGAGGTGTTCGCCGCCTTCACCTACGCCGTGCCCCACGTGCCGCCCCTCGCCGCCCTGCATCCCGATCTGCCCGTTTTTACCCTCAACGGCATCTCCAAGCTCTTCGCCCTCCCCGACCTGAAGCTGGGCTGGATCGCCCTCAATGCCGCCGCGCGTCCCTTTGGCCCGCGCCTCGAATTGCTCAACGACACGTTCCTGGGCGCCAACAGCCTGAGCCAGCATCTCCTGCCGGCCCTCTTCGTCCACGGCATGCCCTTCGTCGCCCGGATGACCGCGCGGGTGCGGGCCAACCTCGACCTGGCCCTGCAACGCCTGGCCGGCCATCCCCGCCTGCGCGTCCGCCCGCCCGACGGCGGCTACTACCTCTTCCCGGCCGTCAGCGGCTGTGACGATGAAGAGGCCCTGGCGCTGCGCCTCCTCGATCAGGGCGTCCTGGTCCATCCCGGCTACTTCTACGGCGACGTTCCCGGCGCCCATCTGCTGCTCTCCGCGCTGACCGAACCGGCGACCTTTGCTGCGGGCCTCGATCGGCTGGTTCAGGCGCTTTGAGGGGGAACCGCCCCTGCGGTGAAAAGAGCCGCTGGCCCGCCTCCAGTGCTTTCATATGCAGATTATGAAGCGAATCCGGTATGCCAGTCTGATCCTTGCAGTGGCGGTGCGGGCTTAGGACGCGGAAGCCCCGCAGGGGCTTGCAAGCGCTCAGCCAGGGCTTTCGCCCGCGGCGCGCAGCTCAGGACGCGGAAGTCCCGCAGGGGCTTGCAAGCGCTCAGCCAGGGCTTTCGCCCGCGGCGTTCTCCGCCGGCCCCCGGAGGCAGAACCCGCCCCGCCGCAGTATTCGGCATCGCGACACGCTCCTGCAGAACCGCCTGTGCGCCGCGCGGCGACAGGCGGATGGTAGGAAAAGAGGGTCCGGGAGCATACAACGCTCCCGGACCCCGCAGAACCGCTATCCGAACCGGCGCTCAGCGCTGCGCCAGCGGCAGGTAGACCCTGACCT
>JANWYD010000028.1 GCA_025057155.1 Chloroflexaceae bacterium | reverse complement strand
CCAGCCTCCCCCCGTTGGGGGGAGGAGCCGGACTCCCTCCCCCAGCGGGGGAGGGTTGGGGAGGGGGCGAGGGTGTAGCGCAAGACTGTGTTTACAGAGGGTGGAACAAAACGGAGGTCTGCGCCCGCCCCCCAACAGGTGCGCAAGAGGCTGCGCAGCGCAACCATATGCCTGCTTGCTACACCGGTAACACCCGCTTGCTACAATGCCTCCGGTAAACCATCGCGCAGAAGGGAGCCTCGATCGTGTGCGGCATCTGCGGCATCTGGCGAAATGACGGGCAGCCGGTCGAGCGCGCGGCGCTGGAGCGCATGAACGCCGCGCTGCGCCACCGCGGCCCGGACAGCGCCGGGGTCTTCCTGGCCGGGCCCCTGGGCATGGCCATGCGCCGCCTGGCGATCATTGACCTGAGCGGCGGCGATCAGCCGATCTTCAATGAAGACGGCAGCATAGCCGTGGTCTTCAACGGCGAGATCTACAACTTCCGCGATCTGCGCGCCGAGCTTGAGCGCCTGGGCCACCGCTTCGCCACCCACAGCGACACCGAGGTGCTCGTCCACGCCTACGAGCAGTGGGGCGACGCCATGCTCCTCCGGCTCAACGGCATGTTCGCCTTCGCCCTCTGGGACGCGCCGCGCCGGCGCCTGCTGCTCGCCCGCGACCGCATGGGTGAAAAGCCGCTCTACTGGAGCCACGGACCCCGGGGCCTGGTCTGGGGCTCCGAGGCCAAGGCCCTGCTGGCCGTGCCCTGGGTCGAGCGCGAGGTGGACCTGCTGGCCCTGCACCACTATCTGACCCTCCAGTATATTCCCGACCCGTTGACGATCTACGCTGGCATCCGGCGCCTGCCGGCAGCGCACAAACTGGTGCTCGAAGCCGGCAAGGCCCCCGTGGTCGAGCGCTGGTGGCAACTGGCCTTCGAGCCGAAATGGAACCTGAGCGATGAGGAGGCAATTGAACAGGCGCGCCTGCTGCTGCCTGCCGCGGTCGAGCGGCAACTGGTCAGCGACGTGCCCCTGGGGGCCTTCCTCAGCGGCGGGATCGACTCGTCCATCATCGTGGCCCTGATGGCTGAACGGACGAGCGCGCCGGTGCGCACCTTCTCCATCGGCTTCGAGGAGCGCCACTTCTCCGAAACCGGGTACGCCCGGCAGGTCGCCGTCCGTTACGGTACGGAGCACCACGAGTTCATCTTCCGACCTGCCGATCTCACAGCGGTGATCGAAGGCGTGGCGCGCGCGGTGGACGAACCCTTCGCCGACCCGGCGGCTCTGCCGCTCTACGAACTGGCCCGGCAGACTCGCCAGCACGTGACGGTGGCCCTCAGCGGCGACGGCGGCGACGAGACCCTGGCGGGCTACCGGCGCTACGTGCTCGACGGCTGGCTGCGCCCCTACGCCGCCCTGCCGCGCTGGGTGACTCAGCAGGCCGTGCCGGCTGCGGCGGCCCTGCTCCCTGAGCCGGCCTGGCTGCCCGAGGATCGCAACCCGCTCACCGGCCTTAAGCGCCTGGGGCAATTCTCGGCCACCACCCACAAAGCCTCGCTGGCCCGCTGGGGGTCGTACTTTACCCATACCGAGAAACTGGACCTCTACCAGCCCGAGTTGCGCGCGGCGCTGGCCGGGGTGGACAGCGCCGACTGGATCGCCGCGGCCTACGACGGCGCGCGGGCCGAGAGCCTGCTCGACCGCACCCTGGCCGCCGACCACGTTACCTACCTGGCGGGCGACCTGCTGCCGAAGACCGACCGCATGACCATGGCCCACTCGCTGGAGGCGCGGGCGCCCTTCCTCGACGCCGAGTGGGTGGAATGGACCGCACGGCTGCCGGCGCGCTTCAAGGTGCGCGGACGGCGCGGGAAGTGGCTGCTGCGGGCGGCCTTTGGCGACAAACTGCCCCCGGCGGTGGCGGCGCGGGGCAAGCAAGGCTTCGGCGTGCCGGTGGGCCAGTGGCTGCGCGGCGAGTTGCGCGACTGGGCGGAGGAGCGGCTGCGGAGCGAGGCGCTGCGCACCTGGCTGCGCCCCGAAGCGGTGCAGGCCCTCCTCGCCGCGCACCAGAGCGGGCGCGCCAACCACGGCAAGAAGCTCTGGGCGCTGCTGATGCTGGAGGTGTGGAGGTGTGGAGGTGTGGAGATGTAGAGGTGTGGAGGTGCGGGACCGGGCAATATTTCTACAGCTCCACATCTCCACACCTCCACAGTTCCACAACCTAGAACCAGGGAGCCATGGGTTACTCGCATTCATCAACCACCACGCCATCTGTGCCGGGCTTCGACTTCGGGGCCAACTGGCAGGCGTTCTCGGATGCCCTGATCAACGAGCAACGGCTCACGACGGCCATGCAGTCGCTCCGGGAGTTATTGCAGCGGGATCGTCTGGACGGCGCCTCGGTCCTTGATATTGGTTGCGGCAGCGGTCTCTTCACCATCGCGGCGCACTGTCTTGGCGCCAGGCAGGTAGTGGGCATTGACATCAACCCGCGCTCGATTGCGGCATCGGAAGCGAACCGCGCCCGGCTGCGCCCGGAGGCGCCCATCACCTTTCTGCAAATATCGATTCTGGATCAGCAGGCGCTCGAAAAACTCGGACGTTTCGATCTGGTCTACGCCTGGGGCTCGCTGCACCACACGGGGGCTATGTGGGACGCCATTCGCAACACGACGCGCCTGGTGGCGCCGGGGGGCGTCCTGGTCCTGGGGATCTACAAACGGCACATGACGTCGCCAATCTGGCGCATTATCAAGCGATCCTACAATCAGGCTCCCGCCTGGGTGCAGCGAGGGGTGATCCCGCCGTTTGCGGCGCTGATCTACATTGCCGAGCTGCTCGTAACCCGGCGCAATCCGCTGGAAAAGCAACGGGGGATGGACTTCTGGTACGACGTGATTGACTGGGTGGGCGGCTATCCCTACGAGTACGCGACCGCCGACGAAGTTGCAGCGTTTGTCACCCCCCTGGGCTTTCGCCTGCTGCGGGTCGTGCCGGACGCGACGCCGACGGGGATCAACGAGTTTGTGTTCGAACGTGGGGAAGATAAATCAGTTTTTTAGAACCATAGGACTGAACCGATATGGATATCGACATTCAAAACTGCATGGACGCAAAAGATTACAATGATCTATGGCAAGTCTGGGATGAAATGAAGCGTTATGGTCCTATGTCTCGCCACATTCGGCGCAACATCCTCTCTCTGGTGAGGCCGCTACAGTTTGATACAGTGCTGGATGTTGGCTGTGGACAGGGATCATTGCTTGCTGAGATGCGTCGAGAATTTCCCCGGGCCAGGTTGTACGGCGCTGACTTCTCGACCTCTGCGATACGCATGGCGCGCTGGCAAGTACCCGGCGGCACGTATCTGGTTTTTGACCTGGAGCGTGGGAACCTGAACCATCAATTTGATCTAGTTATTTGCAGCGAAGTGCTGGAACACATTCCTGACGATCGAGCGGCGCTACGCCACCTGGCTGCAATGACTGGCAAATACCTTGTGATATCAACAGTTCAGGGGCGAATGCGTCGTTTTGAAACTAAAGCGGTTGGCCACGTGCGCAACTATGCTTATGGCGAGCTAGTTGGCAAAGTTGAGGCAACAGGCTTACAGGTGCGCAAGGTTGTCGAATGGGGATTCCCCTTCTATTCACCGCTTTATCGTGACGTTCTCAATCTTACGGGAGGTCGCGGAACATCCGGATCTTTTGGACCGACCCGGAGACTGATTGCCAACTTGATCTACGTCTTATTCACACTTAATTCCTCACGTATTGGCGACGAAATTTTCGTTCTTGCCGAAAGGAAATAGTTCATCCCAGGATCATCCTGCAGCCCTCGGAGATCGTTTTAAACAGGCATTTGCATGATCAATAAAACATCCTTAATCCGGGCAATCCAGATTATCCTGACATCTGGACTATTACTTTGGTTAAGCGCAACAACCGATTGGTCCTCTCTCGAGAAAACGGCCCGCAGTGCAAACTGGAATTGGCTATTCATCGCTATATTGTGTGTATTATTTAGTCATTTGATCAATACGCTTCGCTGGAAACTACTAATTCCGCCAAGATGTTTATCTTTTGCGGTTATACTCAGCTACTACGGCGCCGGTATTTTTAGTAATAACTTTCTGCCTACAGGCATCGGAGGAGATGGCATTCGCGCAGCGCTCCTGAGCAAACATTTATCATTCTGGCAGGCTATCTGGTCTGTTACACTTGACAGAATATTGGGCTTGCTTGGTCTTTTGATATTTATTGTGCCAGGACTTGCTCTTGGTCTTCCGCCTTTAGCAAAGGATATATTTAATAGCATGTCATCGGAGCGATTAAAAATTCTTACACATATATTTCTACTGACTGGCATGATCATATT
This sequence comes from Chloroflexaceae bacterium, assembly GCA_025057155.1. Taxonomy (NCBI): domain Bacteria; kingdom Bacillati; phylum Chloroflexota; class Chloroflexia; order Chloroflexales; family Chloroflexaceae; species Chloroflexaceae bacterium. The sequence goes on along the minus strand of JANWYD010000028.1, from coordinate 37,951 downwards.
AATCCTGATCTGGAAGCGAGATTCGGATATTATAAGAAGCTGGATACAGAATTATCGCTCTAAACTAATCCCCAATTCTGTAACAATACAAGAACTAGCAAGAACTGAACGGTTGCGCCTCATCCTGGCATCCTATGGCCTCTCAGTTCTATCGGCCTTATTCCTGGTTCTAGCTCATGCCAGCACTCTTTGTGCTTTAACACTATATTATGCACCGGAAATGGCTATCTGGCTTGTTATCGGCGGGTCATTAACTTTGCTTATTCCGATCAGCATAAATGGCCTGGGAGCAATGGAAGGCGCTTACGTCTTGATCCTCACCAGCTACGGTGTGCCAATGGCGGGCGCCCTATCAGTTGCATTAATAATTAGATTTTTGATCATCTTCTACAGCCTCCTCGGCGGCGTCCTGTCCCTGCGCCTGCGCTGGTGGGACACGTCGATCGCCAAACCGACAGGGTAATACGATTTTGGATTGGGGATTTTGGATTTTGGATTGCCGGATATGGCATCCCGGTGAGCGCTGGCGCTGATGTGCGCGCACGGCGTTCAACGGACGTTGGTATAAGCGGCCCCTCACGGCGCCGGCGCCATTGCATAGACGAGGAGCCATCCGACCTCGCCCGCCGCCATCTCCCGCTCCTCTACCACGCGCCCGTGAGCGTCCAGCCAGGACGTGACGGCGTTCCACGTCTCCGGATAGGTATAGGGCGTGCCCAGAACCCAGATCCGCCGGACACGCCCGGCGTAGGCTGCGGGCGGGCCGACCTGGTCCGGGGTGTGCCAGCCCATGAACGCCATCCGGCGTTGCCAGTAGGCGATGTCGGCTTCCGATGAGCCGACATAGACATCCGGCGCGTCGGGGTACAGCAGGGCTGTAAGGTCGAAACTCTGCCAGTCGAGCACGATAACTGCGTCGCCGGGTTGACGCTCGCGGAAGACGGTTTCGATGAGTGGTTGGAGCGAGTGGGGTCGGGGGCTCACCGGGTACGTCAGGGTCAACCCGATGAGCACGCTGCTCAACGTGGCGACCGCAGTGATGCGGGTCAGGGGACGCGCCCAGCCACGAACGGCGGTCCAGCCTAGCAGGACGAAGAGCGGCCCGCTGACGCCGATCAGCGAGCGGTCGAGGAGGATTGGCCGCACCGTCAGCGAGAGCAGCGTGGCCGTCAGGCAGGGCGTGAGGATGGCGAAGAGCAGCAAACTCCAGCCGCGCCAGGCGGGATCGGCCCGCCGGCAGCCGCGCAAAGCCACGCTGGCCGCCAGCACCAGGGCGCCGGCGGCTGCCACGTAGAGGAACAGCAACACTCCATATGGCGCGCGCCCATCGAGGGCGGTTGCGTTGTTCAGGATGGCGATCAAGGCGAATAACCAGTCGAGCGGCGTGTTGGCGCGGATCCAGAAGTTGCTGACCACGCCGCCGGTCAGCGCGAGCATGGTCGGCAGGAAGGGGACAAACAGGAGCACGGCCACGCAAGTCGCGAGGATCAGGCCCGTCCAGGCCCGCTGGTCAATCCGCCGCTGGCGGGCGCTGACGTAGATCGCCCACAGGCCCAGGCCCAGCGCCGAGAAGCTGAAGTAGACGTGCGTGTAGAAGCCGGCAGCCGTCGCCAGGGCGAAGAGCGCCCAGCGCCACACGGCTCCTTTCTCCCAGGCATGCCAGAAACTGAGCAACGCCAGTAGCGCTGCGAGGGTGAGCAGCGGGTACATCCGCGCCTGCTGGCCATGAAAGATCTGAAAGGGGGAGAGCGCCATCAGCGCGGCGGCCAGCAGGCCCGCTCCGGGACCGGCGAGAGCGCGACCCAGCAGCCAGGTGACCGGAATGCACAGCGTGCTGAGCACGACCGAAAAGAGCCGCGCGGCTATCAATTCATAGCCGAACAGGCGACCCCAGAAGTGCAGGAGGATGTGGTAGAGGGGCGGATGGGTGTCACTGGCGGTGATTGAGCGGTAGATCTCACCCGCGGAGGCCCGAGCGGCGAAGATGGAGATCACTTCGTCGTGCCAGTAGCCAGCGTAATGCAGACGAAACAGGCGCAAGCCCATGCCCAGGAGGGTCAGCCCCGCCAGTAAGGCAAGGCTGCGCCAGGCGGGCCGCAGGCGGCTCAGAGCGGGAACGGTGGGGGCAGAGCGTATGTCCGTGAGCATCCCCTGGACTCCGCTATCAGGCATCGGTTCTATTATAGTGGAAGGATGTTTCCAGGGATGATCCACACGCGACTTCGGAGGCAGGCAGGTTACGCCTGATCTTCCTCCGTCTTCCACTGTTCCGCTTCGGCGATGAAGCGGAGCCGGGCCAGTTTGCGCGCCAGCACCTCACGTGACACGCCGCACCTCCTCGGCGTAGCGCCGCAGGGACTCCTCCAGAGCGCGGCGGAAGGGCAGCGCGTCGTTGTAGGCGTGCCAGAGCCGGGCGCGCCAGGCCGCCCAGTCCCCCGGGCGGGCCTCGTAGAGCAGGCGGCCATTGCGGGCGATCTCCCAGCCCAGCACCGGGTCGGTTTCGGGTGACAGGAAGACCAGATCCACGTCCCGGTCGAGGATGGCCTCCAGCTCCGCCTGCCAGTCCAGCCGTTCGGCGGGAGGGGGGGCGGGGGTGAGCGCCAGGTCGTAGTCGCTCTGCTCGCTCGCGCGCCCGGTGGCGCGCGAGCCGAAGAGCGCCGCGACCACGATCCCACGCTGCGCGCACCAGGCACGCAGGGCCGCCAGCCGCTCCGGGGCAATCGCGTCGGTCATCGTGCCTGCCTCCCAGAACTCACAGATCTGGCAAGCCGGTGAGGTCCGAAGAAGTTTTCTCCTGGGAGGGTTTCCCCCTCCCGGACCCTCCCTGCGGGCGGGAGCACGGGGAAACCGGGTTTCCCCGCGCCCTCCCCAACCCTCGCTTCCGGCACTATACCACAATCGCAGCGCACACCAAGCCGGAGAATGCTACAATACGCATCGCATTCGATCTTCCGTTTGAAGGGCGCCGGTACGCCTGCATCAGCAGCGCCGGAGGAACCATTGATGCGCCGCGCTCCCTTCCCGGACCTGGAACATCCGGCGAACATCTTCGCGCGGTATCATGATCCGGCCTGAGATCATCTGATGATCTTTAAGCATTAGACTCCGGTACCGCCGAACGCTGCGGGCTAATTACTCTGTGAACGAAGTTTTTCGGCGCCTCCGCCCCCTCCCCAACCCTCCCCCGCTGGGGGAGGGAGTCCGGTTCCTCCCCCGACAGGGGGAGGTTGGGAAGGGGGGCGGAAAGGCAAGCAAACTTCGCTCACAGACTACTAATGAAGATTAAGAATATAAACCGGTATTCGCCCTATAGCCCGGCGGCTGAAGCCGCAGGCTACCGCTGAAGCCCGCCTGCGCGGGGGCTATACCGGATTTAATTCTTAATCTTCATAAGCCCTGGCTGATTTCAGAAAAGTCCCTGAGGGCGTTAGCCCGCAGCAGGCCGGAGAAGCCGGAAGAGCATCTGGTGATCCCGCGCCAGTCGCAACGGTGCTCGTATGACGAATTCGCTACACCTCCACACCTCCACACCTCCACACCCCATTATCCAGCGCGCCCCTTTAGCTTGCTGGTACGCTCCGTAGGGTACACTGCGGGTAAAGGATGTCGCTTTCGCGCAAGCACGGGAACGTTATGGCCCCCTCATCGCCGCCTGCCACTGAGTCGTCGGCTCTTGAAGCATCGCCTGCGACGCCCTCATCCGGGCGCCCACGCCGCCGGCGGATGCCGGTCGCCATCACCCTGGCTCTCGCCGGACTGAGCGGCGGGTTTTACGCTATGCTCCTGACCGGCCTCCTGGCCGACCCCTGGCTGCGCGGCGTCGATTTTTTGAGTTTCTATACCGCCGGACGGCTGGCCAATACGGCGCCGCTCAGCGAGTTGTACGACCTGGACCGGCAACGGGCCATCCAGCATGCCCTCGTCGGCGGCGCCTTCTTTGCGAATGGTCTGTTGCCGTTCAATCATCCACCATTTCTCGCGCCGATCCTTGGCCTGTGCATTGACGGTGATTATCGGGCCTCGTACCTGCGCTGGGTGGGGATGATGACGGTAGTGGCGGCCATCGCGGCCCTCATTCTCGCCAGAATGCACCTTCAGGAAAGCGCGCCCGCCAATGCTGCGCCTGATCCATCGAGACGCGCCCGACGACCAGCATCAGGCGATGCGCTTCTGGTGCTCGTCGGGCTGCTGATCTTCTACCCAACCTTCATCAGCCTATTGAAAGGTCAGGACACCGCCCTGATTCTGCTGGGAATGGCCGGCTGGATGGCGGCACTGCGCGCCCAACGCCCCCTGCTGGCGGGGCTGGCCCTGGGTCTCACGGTGATCAAACCGCATCTGACCCTGGCCCTGGGCGTGCCGATGCTGCTTGCCCGCCCCCGCGCCGCGCCAGGGTTGCTGCTTTCGGCGGGGGGCCTGGGGGCGCTTAGCGTGGCCCTTGTCGGCGTGGAGGGCGTGCGGGACTACCTGGCGCTCATCGCCTTGAGCAATGCGGGCGAGGGTTTTGGCCTGAACCAGGATGCAATGTACAACCTCACCGGCGCGCTAGCACGCGCGGCGCCCGGCCTGGACCCGACGGCGCGAAACGTGATCAAATGGGGCGCATTCCTGCTGGGGATCACGGCCATCACATGGCTCTGGCAACGAGGTGATGCGCGTATGGAGATGACCAGCGTCGGAGCGGCCGTTGTGCTGACCCTGCTGGTCGCGCCCCATCTACACGCCCACGACCTCAGCCTCCTGGCGCTGCCGGCGGTGGCGCTGGCAGCCTGTGGTCGCTTCTCCAGGGGCGCGTTCGGCGCCTGGGCGCCGGTACTGCCGGCGATCCTCTCGGCGGCGCTGTTGAGCGCGATGCTTCTTCCGGAACCATGGTCATACCGGGGCGTCTACCTGATTATGGGCCTGTTGCTGGTCGGGTTGATGCGCTGTACATCTCACACCTGGTTCACACCTACGTTCCCGTCGGATGGGGGCGGGGAGGCGCCGCCCGCCCGCAACCCCTGTTGCGCCTGCGGCGGGCGCGCGCCATGGCACAGCCAGGACGAGTCTGCCGCCGCGAACGGAACCAATGGATCGCAGAGGGCTGCGCCCTTCACAGCGCCCTCGGACTGTTACTAAAACAGCCCCGCAGCGAAACCGGGTCTCAATGGAACATTCAACACCGGCATACATAGAACGGGACGACATCGCGGTCAGGGCGCGGCCGTTGCTGGCATGGGCCGCTCTGGCCCTCGCGCTGCTGGTGGCAGGACTGTGGAACCTTGATGGCCCGCCGATCTGGTGGGACGAGGGCTGGACACTCTCGGTGGCGCGCACCTGGGTCGAAACGGGGCACTACGGTCGCCTGCGCAATGGGCAACCCGCCGCCCCCGGGCTGGAGGCGGCCTTCACTACGACGCTGCCCGTCGGAATGAGCATGCGCCTGTTCGGTGTCGGGCTGTGGCAGGGCCGACTGTTTGGCGTGCTGTGCGCCGTGGCGTCCATCCTGCTCCTGGCCGCCCTCGGCGCGCGCCTCAACCAGGGGCGCCTGGCCTGGGCAACCGTCGGCGCCGCGCTGCTGCTGACCATCCACCCTCAGATCCAGCCGCTGTTGCAGGGGCGGCAGGTGCTGGCCGAGCTGCCCATGCTGTTCTACCTGCTGGCCGGCTACCTGGGCCTGTGGGCGACGCTGGGCGGTTCGCGGGTCGCGTTGCCGCCCACGGTGCTGCTCCTCGGGGCGGCCTGGATCAGCAAAGGGCAGACCGCGCCGTTCCTGCTGGCTTCGTTACTTGTGCCGGGACTGGCGGCGCTTTTAGCCCGCCGGTGGCGCGTGGCGAGCGTCTTCGCCCTGGCGGCGGGCGGCGCATTCCTGAGCGCGAACCTGCTGCGCTGGCTGGGCGCGGCGCTGCTCTTCGACCCGGCGCTCTCGCCCCAGCCGGTTGAGGGGCTGCTAAGCATGCTCGCCATCGTGCCGACTGCGTTTCACCGCCTCTATGCCTTGCAGAACCTGGTGTTCTTCGGCTTCCCGGCCCTGTGCGGGCTGCTGTGGGGAACATGGCGGCTGTGGGGCGAACGAGCGTCAGCCCGCGCCGGGGCGCCGGCCTGGTACATGCGGCTGACCCTGCTGGCCTTCTGCGGGAGCTGGCTGGCCTGGTTCCTGGGTCTCTCCGTGGGCGTGCCACGCTACATGGCCGTCCCCGGCGTGGTCGCCAGCCTCTTCGTGGCGGAGTTGCTCTTCGCCCTGAGCGGCGGATTCGCGCTTCGCGAGCGCCTGCTTGCCCTGGGCGACCTGCTGACGCTGCGCCGCCCGACCCGCGCCGGCGGCGCGGCGTTGCTGGCCGTGCTGCTGATCGCCGCCGCCGCGCCGCTCACCATGCTCAGCCTTGCCAGAAATTACGCCGCCGATGACCGCTCGGCGCAGCGCATCGCGGCCTGGCTCAACGCCCGGCCGCCCGGTTCGCGCGTCGAGACCTATGAGAGCGAACTGCACTTCCTCTTGAACCAGCCCTATACCTTTCCGCCTGACCAGATCCACGTGGCCCTGGGTAAACGCTCCTTGCAGGTTGACCCGGAGGCGCGCGTGGAGTATGATCCTCTGGCCAGCGATCCCGACTACCTGGTCATCGGCCGTTTCGGGGAGGACCTGTACCTGCCTGTTCTGGCCACGGGGCAGTTCCGCCTGGTGGCGCGGGAGGGCATCTACCGGCTCTACGCGCGGGTGCGGTGACGGAGGACCCGTGATGCTCCAACGGCTGACGGTGCGCACGCCGGCACAGGCGTGTCTGGTGGATATTACCGGCGAGGTGCGAGACCTCGCGCGGGCGGCGGGGGTGACCGAGGGCACCGTGCTGCTCTATGTGCCCCATACCACCTGCGCAATCACCATCCAGGAGAACGCCGACCCCGGCGTGCAGCACGATATGCTGATGGTGCTGCGCCGGCTCATTCCGCGTAACGACCCGGCCTACCGCCACATTGAGGACAACTCGGCCTCCCACCTCCAGGCCAGCGCCATGGGCTTCTCGCATTTCGTCTTCGTGAGCGGCGGGCGGCTGGTGCTGGGGCGCTGGCAGGCGATCTACCTGGCCGAGTTCGACGGCCCGCGCACCCGCGAGGTGCTGGTCAAGGTGCTGCGCGATGCTTGAATGGTGTGGCAGGGCGACGCCGGGCTATGTAGCGCAACCCTCCAGGTTGCGCTATATGGTCAGGCAGCTTCCCCTGCCAGAATCCTTGCGCGCGCCCATTCGTAGCGCGCGATGCGTTCCAGCACCTCCGGGGTGGACGGAAGGCGGGCGCTGTTGGCCAGGTTATCGGCGAGATCGAGGAGCTTGACGGCGCGCGCCAGCGGGTCGGCGCTGAGACGGGCGATGTACTCCTCATACGGCTCGCCCTCGCGGCGCGTCAGGTGGTCCACTGCGGTGATGATGCGTTCATCGTAGCCAGCGCGCCGCAGATCGTCAAGGGTGAGGTGGGTATCCTCGACGACGTCGTGCAGGGCGGCGACGATCCGCTCCTCCTCGGAGCTTGCCTGGACCACCAGGCGGAGCGGGTGCAGGATGTAGGGCTGGGGCGGCACGCTCGGGTAGACCTGGCCGGCATGCGCCGTCGCCGCCAGACAGATGGCGTCCTCCAGCCCCGGTTGCGCATTCTGGTTCATAAGAGAGGTTCTCATCAATGGCAAAACCCGCCGGGACGCATGGCGGGTTTCGTCCTCAGAAGCCAGAAGAATGGAGCGGGCGACGCGACTCGAACGCGCGACCATCTGCTTGGAAGGCAGATGCTCTACCAACTGAGCTACGCCCGCACTACCGCAACTGTACCACACTCTGCCCCGGTGCGCAAGGGCAGCCCTGGCGGCAACGGTTCACACTTCTCCTGGGAGCGAGGGCTTCCAGCCCTCGTTATGGCTTCGAGGGCGAGACGCCCTCGCTCCCAGGCTCTACTGTTACCCCAGGTGTGAACACGCACCCCTGGCGCACGTTCAGGTCTACCGCAGAGAGGCGCGGAGGACGGGCAGGCGGGAACCCTCTGCTCTCCTCCGCGCCCTCGGCGGTAAAAACGTGTTCGGCAGGTGTGAACGCTATCGCTGGCGCCTGCTGGCACGCATCGCGCCATCGCGCCACCCCCTTGCCAGCCCCTGGTATAATCAGGGAAAGGCACGGTTCAGAGACGGGCGTTCCAACCTGGCCGCTGCTCTCCGGCTCCAGATGACCGGTCCGTAGAGGTGTGGAACTGTGGGCTTGCAGGCAAACCCCATTTCTACATCTCTACACCTCTACACCTCCACACCTCCACACAACTGAGAGGATACAGCGGGGCGCAAAGGTCAATGTGTTGAGCGGATTTGAACCGTAGTTCAGGAACCGGACGTTCCAGTGCACACGTGAGGAGGGCCGGATGGTTGCTCCCGCCTCCACTCCCGGGGCTGCGCCCGACCGGCCAGCCATTCTGATCGTTGACGATGAGCCCAACGTCACCCGCTCGCTCGCCCGCAGCCTCCGTGATCGGTTTACCGTCTTCACTGCCACCACTGCCACTGCGGCGCTCGACATTGTCGCCCGCGAGCGCATTGCGGTGATCCTCACTGACCAGCGCATGCCCGACATCAGCGGCGTGCAGTTGCTCGAACGCGCCCGCGATATTCGCCCCGAAACCCTCGGCATTCTGATCTCAGGCTACACCGATGTGGCCGCGCTGGTGGATGCGCTGAACCTGGGCAATGTCCGCGGCTTTCTCCCCAAGCCGTGGGACATCCACCAGTTGCGCCGCCAGTTGGAACAGGCCGTCCGCGATTATCAGGCCGGCTTCCTCGAACGCGACGTGCTGCGCAACACGGCCGAGGCCGTGACGCGGGCCCAGGAACAGGTGGCCGAGTTGCGCAAGGCGCTCGACGAGATCGCCTCAGGTCATGGCGATGCGCTCTTCGCCCAGTGGGAGCGCACTAATGCCCGAGCCCACCACGAGCCTGCGGGCATGTTCAATCACCCATTTTATAACGGCCCGTCCTCCGAAGCGCCGATCAGCCAGTACGATCCAACCACCTTTAACGGGCTGGTCGCCGAATACGGCGACCTGCTGGACCAGGCCGTCGAGCAGCGCTTTTTCCAGGGCCAGTCGGCGGTGCCCGACCACCTGCGCGCCCTGAGTGAGCGCCTGGGCACCCACTGGGCTGGCCCCCGCGATGCTGTCGAGATCCATACCACTGCGCTCAAGCGCCGTATCGCCGCCGCCCCCGCCGCCAGGGTGACGGTGTACGTGGAGGAGGCGCGCCTGCTGCTGCCGGAACTGCTCGGCAACCTGGTCGTGTTCTACCGCGCCTGGCTCGCCACGACCCTCGCCGGACGCCGGCCACCCTCGCCATCGCCATGAGCAGTCGCCCGCGTTCCCTTGACCCGATGCTTGCCCAGGCGACGCTGCCCTTCGTCGCGCTTGACGGCGCGGGGATGGTGCTGGCGCTGAACCTGGCTGCCGCGCGGCTCTACGGCCGTCCCGCGGACGCGCTCATCGGCCTGCCCTTCGTAGAAGTCGTTGACCCCTTCAGCCGCGAGAAGGCTGCGCTGATGATCGCCGAGGCGCTCACCCAGGGAGCCGCCCATGACTGGGAGTTGTATCACCCCCAGACCGACGCCCCGCCGCTGCCGGTAAGTTACACTGCCTGGCGCTGGCGTTCCGAACCCGCCGCGCGCTTCGCCGTCGCGGCCATCGGCCAGCCGCTGACCGCAGCAGTATCGCTGGCCGCGCAACTCGCCGCTGCCAATCAGCAACTGGAGGGCGCCCTGCTGCAACTCGAACGCGCCCACGCCGACCTGAAGAACGCCCAGGCCCAACTGGTGCGCTCGGAGAAGCTACGCGCCATGGGCCAGCTCGTCGCCGGCGTGGCCCACGAACTCAATACGCCCCTGGGCTTTGTCAGCGCCAATCTGGAGTTCCTGGCCGAGCAGTTGCCCGCTCTTGCCGCTGCCAGCCCCGATCCCGATCTGGCTGAGGATCTCGCCGACGCCCTGGCCGAGAGCCGGGAGGGTCTTGAGCGCATCGCCGGCATCGTGCGCGACCTGCGGAGCTTCGCCCGCCCCGATAGCCCGACCGTCCAGGCCGCCGATTTGAATGCCAGCCTGGCCGCCACCGTGCGCATCGCCCGCACCCTCTGCCCGCCCGGAGTGACCATCGTTGAAGACTACGGCCCGCTGCCGCCGGTGGTGTGCGCCCCGGGTCAGATCAACCAGGTCGTGCTCAACCTGCTCACAAATGCCATTCAGGCCATTCCGGAGAGCGGCACGGTCTCGATCAGCACCGCGCGGGAGAACGACCGGGCGGTGATTACGATTGTGGACACGGGAGTAGGCATGGACGAGGCAACCCTGGCGCGCCTGGGGGAGCCATTCTTCACCACCCGGCCGGTTGGCGCCGGCATCGGGCTGGGGATCGCCGTTAGCATGGGCATCGTTGAACGCCACGGCGGACGCCTGGAGTTTGCCAGCACGCCCGGACAGGGCACCACCGCGCGGCTCAGCCTGCCCCTGGGGTGATGGGATTGCTGTTTCCCGACCGGCGCGGGCAGAGAGGAACCGGGTGTGCCTCTACTATTCCAACGAAGCGGGTCAGAGCGCAGGTTGACAGACTCTAGCGCGTCCTAGCGCGACAAAACGCCCCTCGCAGTGGTAGACTGAGGCAGGCTCTGACGCACGGCTCATCGGCGATTGTGGAGGTGATAGAGCACAGAGCGGCGAGAGCGCCAGCGAAGAGGGTATCTTCATGGGCGACGCCCAATTTACCGACAAGGATCCAGAAGCTGAAGGTGACGAAGCAAAGCAGGCGAAGCAACAGACAATGCGCATGCTCCGCTATGCGTCCTCGCCGGATTGTCAGTATGGAATCATCACCTACATGAACTTCAGAGGCCTGAGGCGCCGATTGCATACTTCAGGCCTCTTCGCTCTCGTTGTCAGATCCTACCGACGGATAGTGGGGAAATAGACAGTGCGAGTACTCCCTATCTGGATCCGCACCCTCCAGACGTCGTAATCCAGTGCAGGCCTGCCGGCCAAGGGTTTGGCATACACCGCCATTGCGTCAGCCTGAGTTGGAGCGATGGCTAGCGCTATAGAAACCTGATCACGAGTATCATTGTCTATCGCATCACCCACGCCAGGACTGGATCGCACTGTGCCATTCATCTGGATCAACTGTCCATCTTTACTCACTCTCTGGGCAAGCGCGAAGCTCTTGTATCCCCACACAGTTTCACTATGGATCGTGATCCCTACCAGATACTCTTGAATACCGGCCAGGTACCCGCTTGCCAGAAACCCGGTGGGCGGCTGGTCAGAATGCGCTTCGGCAAAAGGCACTTCTGCTATCGTAAATTGATTGCCTGCAGCTACTCCATCGCTTGAAACGACTCGCCCCCGCACGAACCATACTATCGCGTCCTCTTCCTCCCTACGTTCAAACCAGGATGCCTGGAAGCGTCCCTCGCCCCCGGAAACGACGGGTCTGGGAGTCCAGGTTGTGGTTGTGCCATAATTGGTATAGTCATTGTTTGTTGCCAGCGGAATCTCGTTCCCGATGCGCGTCAGATCTGCATCAAGGATCTGGGCGAACACATCAAAGCGATGCGTTTGTCCACCCGCGTCGCGCCGATCCTCCCACACCACCAGATACCGGTTGGCGCTCAGCGCCAGACGGGGCCGGAAGGCGCCTCTACTGCCAGCGGAAACATCAACAGCAGCTCGCCTGATTACCGGACTCTCCCCCTCACTGCTAAAGTCAAACTCCAGCGCTCGAATGCGACTTGTGCTCGAGGCATTATTGCCGCAGTCGCTCGTCTGAGCGCCCAGGAAGGTCGGCGCCTGGTAATCGTCCCCCTCAACAAAAGCCAGTACATAGCGCTGGTTTGTAGCATTGTATACTAGCGAGGTCGTATGCCGATGCCCTGTGCCTTCAACCAGCGTCCTATCCGGGCGGGACGAACTGTCGGCGATACGCTGGACAGCGATCCGACACGGGTTGCCACGCACTGTCCATACAACTGCAAATTCATTGTTGCCAGCGGCAACAGAGGGAGGTGCACTGCGCGCCACGGTGTTGCTGTCGGAGATCCGGAACTCATTGCCAACCGGACTGCCATTCTGATCGAGGAATACACCGTACACATCCAGACCGTCTGAAGATGACCAGGCATTGCGCGGCGAAAGCCATACTACTAGATAGCGCCTTCCATCATGCGCAATCGCAGGATAAATGTCAGTGTCACGCTGGTCGTTTTTGTCGCTCCCCCCTCCGATCCGCAGAGTTTCGCTAAGGATCGCTGGACGAGCAGTGGACGAAGTCAGGGTTACTTCCTGGGCCAACCCCACTACCGCCATGAGGAGACCTGGCAGGACGACGCAGAGCCAGGCGATCCAATTCAGGTATCGCTTCATGGGTTTTGTCCTTATTTTGACTGCCGTACAGAAAACATGTTCGGAAAGGAGGGGTGAAAGGAGTACGTGCCAACCATGACAGAATAGCCATCGTCGAACACACGCCTGGTGGTCGAGCCTGTGATAAGAGCGCGGTGATGCGCTTACGGCGCTTCCTCAAGCACGATGAGATGACGGTGAAGCGCTAGATGTTGCCAGTTACTCAGGTGCTCTTCAGCCTGCTCGTGCGTAAAGGGCTAGTGTTCGTCATCGCTGGCAGCACCGCCAGACGTGGCCGGATATGCCTGATGCTTAGCGTGCTCTACTAGCGGCGAGCACCGCCGCTCGTTTGGATGGCAGTCAAAGCGAACCGAGGCCATGTGCCGCAGACGCTGCACTGCGAGTTGCTTGGTCAGCTTACTCCCCTGGTTCCAGTTGAGGCCGACGTAACGACCTTGGGCAGTGACGAGTTCAACGGAACGTTTAGGCAAGCCGCTATCATAGCTCAAGGCTCGCACTGCGTGTGTCGTACTGCGCGAGACGTTCTACTCACTCGCAACAGCGAAACCAGCGGCAATCCGCGACCTGACACTCAAACGAGGTGAAACGGTCACATGCAACCGGGTTTGTATGACCGCGGCGTACTTTTATAGAGACGACCTCCTCAATCCTTCTGGGAGCAGTCCTCCTGAGAGGGAGTTTGATCGCCCGTAACGGAAACTATAGAGTTTCGTAGTCACAGGCGATCGCATCAGCGCTAACGCATCACGAGTGGCAGATATACGCTGCCTGCCATTCGTGTCTGAATATACTGCCAGGCTTCCTCATAGGTCATGCCGATCAGTCGGTTCCAATCAATCACTGCCCGTTCGCGCTCGATAGTATTAGCCAGTTGACCGCCGCCTGCCTCGCGATCCGCCTGGGCCAGCCGGTGGAGGAACGCCAGGGTATCCTTGACCAGTTGTGGCGTCACGATCTGTTGATCGCCCCGTCCGTCCATCAGACCGTTCAGTCCTGGCAGCACCGCCTGCACCAGGTGGGCGCTGTCCGTCCACAGATCCGGGTTCCGCATCAGCAGCTCGCTGATCCGCCCGGTATGTTCCTCATACAGCACGCGGTAATGTTCGCCCGCCTCCGTCGCATTTAGCATATGATCACGGAACCGATACAGCGTAGAGGCGGCCTCCAGGGCGGCCAGAGGCCCGCTAAACACGGCCTGGTTCGTTAGCGCGACAGACGCTGCACAGGTGCAATTGTTACGCCGCGGACTCCATTGCCCGTTCAGACCCACTGCGCTGAAGCCATCACGAACTTTGGGGTACTCAGCGCTATCTATTCTGTAAAGATCCTGCGTCGCCCGTAATGCAGCAGCGCGGGCATCCTCCAGGCTGGAGTTCGGGCGCAGGTAGACTGTCAGAGCCCGGTAAAAGATCCGCTCGGCCTTGTCCTTGCCGATGGCCTGAGCGATATTAAAGTAAGCCTTGTTCACGATGCCGGAGTTGGTATGCACGCCTTCACTGTCGGCGCATGTTTCTAACCAATGGCGGGTATGGTCGGGTTGCCCGAAGCGTGGGGGGTTGGCGAGATCGCGGACGCCCTCGCGTCCGCCCAGAATGAATGGTGGCAGATCCTCACCTATCAGCCAGTCATTCCGATCCACCATTGCCGCGAAAATGTCCGAAAAGCTCTCGTTGAGCGCTCCTGACTGCCAGCGGTATTCGAGATCGGCCGAGTGATCGGTTACGGCGTGGGTCCACTCATGGGCAACAATATCCAGGACTGCCATATAGTCACCATAGACCGTTTGCTCGCCGTTCCAGAAGGCGTTCCGGTAACCTCGACCATAATTTGCAGTCGAGATCATTCGTGCGCCCCGGTTATTGAAGCTGTCACGGTTATGGGTGTTGCGGTAGTAATCGTAGGTGGCGCCGGCAAAGTCGTGCGCGTGATCCACATCAGCATCCCCTGTTGGATTCTGTCCCTCGTTGCGCACCAGCGTACCTGGCAAACTGCGCCGATTTCTAGCATCATATGTATTCCGGATGCGGCCTTCAAACAAGCGACTCCGAACTTCAACAATGGTCCCGTTGAGCGCATCAATCACATACAGGTTGCGCGCTGGGAGATCATCGTCGCGGAGTTCGACCAGCCAGGCCAGAACCGCCGGAGCGCCAGCAAGATGATCAGCAGTGGGGTAGACTGCTAGCCGCACTTCTGAAGCGAGCACTCCATTCGGCAGAGCCTTACGGGCGGCTGCCAGCGCCTGATCAGCCGTAATACGCGCCTGAGTGTCGGTCAAATGAATGTCAGGCACGAACTGATTGCTAAGGGCTACTACCGTCTCACCATCGGCGCCAAAGTGGACCGCCACCGTCCCGCCGTAGACGTTAATGCCACGATATACCTGTTGGAAGAGGAAGTGGTGCATCCCTAACTCGTCAGTCTCTTCCTTCACAACGGTGAGATCGCGCTCGGCATCCGCGATGCCCAGGAGATCAGCGTACCGCTCGACCACAGCCAGCGCCTTAAGCGTCGGTGTTGCCTGCTCCTGCGCTCCCGTCACAGCCGGAGCAATGTTCCCGCGAATAAAGCTTGGCGTACCTGTCTCGGGATTCCAGGTGATCTCCAACTCGGCGCCATGGGCGTCCTGACTGAGGCGTTGAAGCGCTGAATCCCGAGGCGATTGGGACTGCGCCGGCACAGCGGTGATCAACACCGCCGATGCCATCAGCGTGGCAGCGATGAGGGCGACCCTCTTCATAGTTGCCTCCTCGCACTACTGGTGACTCTCGACGATCTGATCGAGTTGCTCCAGAATTGGATCGAGCGCGGGTGGAATAGCACCGTCCATGGTTCGCACTGTATGACCTCGGTAGGTCACCACGTAAGTGAAAAGATCGGGACCTGCACGCTGAGGCATGTACTCCTTACGGAGTTGCATGAAACCGGCGGTGGTAAAGAGGTCGGCAAGTTGGTTCACGGTGGCGCGATCAAGTGTGAAGCTAAAACGCCGTTCCTTACGGGTCAGGCTTGTTTCACCATCCTCTCTGATGATGAGACGATCATCGAGGCCGACAAACCCGCCGCTTCGGTGATACTCAATCAGAACACGTGATCGGCTAGATGCAGATTGCATGCACCCACCCAGTCCGCTTGCCAGCGAGATGGCGATAATGGTTACCCAGAGGTAACTGATCTTTATTGTCATGGTTGGTCTTCTGCTTTCAGCAGGTCTCTAGCGATCTTACCAGCTTGATTGAGCAGGATAGAACCTCAGTTAGAATATCATACAGAAATACATCCTTCAAGCGGATCTTTGACTTGACTCTATAAATATATATTCATCGTATTAGTTAAAAGTTAATAGTTTCACCAATTTGTTCAGTAACAGGCCATCGGGTAACCTCCCCCTTACGTGTTGAGCGGTTTGGGGGCAACAACGGTGGAGAGGATGAGGAGTTCCGTGATCGTCCGACGGTGGACGGTCCGACCCGTCTCCATCGCCAGCTTCTGCCGCCGTTAGCGGCGACGTCCCTGCTCGTCCCGATCGGGGATCGAGAGGGTGTCGACAGTGCGGGTGAGGTTGTAGACCCAATCCTTCCAGGCGCAGGCCGCCCCCAGCGCTTCTTGCCGCTTGGAGTAGGAGAGAGTCTTGCGTACACGCCGCCCGTTCATCGGTTGCGCCGTCAGGCTAGTTGAGGCCCGGTCATAAATGCTTAGGCGGCTCTGAGAAACGCTTTCACGCCGACGCGGAGGTTCAGGCCATGCTGGTGGCAGCGCCACACCGTCAACTGGCAGACAAACACTGCGCCGAGCGCCCGGCGGCGAGGGTTGCGCAGGCCCTCGGTCGGCGTCTACCCATGGCCATCGAAGATGCCCTTAAACTGCTCGTTCAGGTTCTCGATAGCCTAAGAGCGCACCGCATGCAAGATGCGATGTACGTCCACTTCCAGGTCAGTGTGAAGGTATGCGCCACGCCGCATCGTCACGACTACCTGGCCCTGCGCTGCACCCAGGGCTGGCTGCCCAACGCGAAGCGCATCTCGGCCGGCAGTTTCCGCGGCAGGCCTGGAGCCGGCGTGTTGTCAGCCGCATTGGCAGCGGTCAGCTCAGCCGCCAGAGGAATCCAGACCGCAGCACATGGTGGTGACCAGATGCGGTTTCCGGCCGTAGATCCAGCCATGCCAGTCCAACCTAGTCTAGTGGGCTTCCGTATCCATTGAGGTGTGGGGCACAACCTGCGCTTCGCGGTCTTGCTTATGCCACACGCCGCCGCGGACGCGCAACACTGTGCTATGATCGCTGCTGCGCGCCCATATGCGGCCCACGGCTAGAGCAGGGCGACCCGGGGTGCGCTCCGGGCAGCCAATCTGGGCCGGCGAGCCGGCAGGGATGGCGGCCGGGCGTCATTACCATGTACGCCGGCCAGGAAAACGCGCATCCACGAGACGCAACGCGCACAGCCGCCGCATCTCAGCGGTCGGCTGCGCCAGGATGCTGAACAGTTCGTGGGGCATGTGCAGGTGGCGGACGATATATGATCACCAGTGCTTGCAGGAACAGATTTTCGGGCATCCACGGCCACGCCTGGGCGGCAGTAGAATCGGAATGCGGCTAACCAGCTTGACCGGGGTGACACGCAGCGACTCCTGTCCCATCATTTAAGGTTGCCTCCGTGTTAGCTGGTGTGGCAACCACAATGAATCGGCGGTGGCCGCGTTATGGTCAAGCCCTATACGGCCTTCTGATTTACGATCAGGCCTCAGTAAATTCTCATAAGACGCAGGCCAGGGGATGCGAAACGCGCTAGCGCGGGCTGGAGCGGATTAATGTCTCAAAGAACTTCAAGCATCCTCGGCGACCACCTGGTTGCGACCGCTGCTTTTCGCCGCGTAGAGGCGTCGATCCGCCACACCCACGCCCTCCTCAGCCGAGTCGCCTCTGACATCCGCCACACCCAGGCTAATTGTGACCCGCAAGCGCCGGGCGAGGCTGTTCCAGTCGTAGCGTTCAACCGCCAGGCGCAGGCGTTCGGCAAAGGACGCCGCCTCGGTGAGGGGCGTGTTGGGAAGGGCGATCAAAAAGGCATCGGGGCCGTAGCGGGCCGCCACATCGCTGGGCCGGCAGGTCGCTCGTATAACCCCGGCGACGATACGCAAGACCTGCTCGGCCGTACTTTCCCCGCACCGTCGGTGGATCTCGGCAAAATGGTCCAGATCCGCGCGGAGCACCGACAGGGGTTGGCCCGCGAGACGGGCCTGAGTCGCCAGTTCCGGCAGGCGCTGGTCAATATACTGGCGGCTGGCGAGATGCGTGAGAGGATCCTCGTTCGACGCCCGTGCAGCCTGAACCGGCTGCGCCGGGACACTGGCAGCGTCGGATGGAGCAGGCTCCTCGGCCGCCTCGTGGAAATCGGCCCGGGGCAGGTGCACCCGGAGCTGATCGGTAAAATCCTCGAGATTGTCGGTCGCGATGACGGCATCGGTTGCGCCGCGCTCACGGGCGGCCCGGGCGGCCGGCTCATCAGCCACCACGGCGATAAAGCGGGCAGGTGCAGGCAATGTCCGCCAGAGATCCCAGACCGCCGGGTTGGACGTGTCGGCGATGAGCAGAGCCGGGTCGGGCGTGCGGGCCAGTTGGTCCTGGGCCTGTACCACATCGGCGGCGATGAGCAGGCGGTAGCCTTGCAAGCGCAAGCTGGTGGCGATTGAGGCCCGCAGCCCCTCATGGGGATAGATCAACAGCGCGGCGGGACGCGGCTGCCCACGCCGTTCGTGCGCATACGGCTTCGTCGTCAGACGCCGGTCGAGCACATAACTGCTGCCGGCGATGCTCTTGGCCGCGCTCTTCACTTCAGCGGCCACCTTGCTAATCTCGTCCACGCTGCGAAACCGCCCGCCCTCGGAGGTGACAATTGAAATCGAAAGGCTCAGCAGACCAAACTGCCGGGGCACTCCATGGCGGTCAACTCCCTGCAAGTACCCGCGCTGCAGATCCTCGGGATCGTAGAGGGCGCGCACCCGTTCGTCGAACGTGCTAATGATCTGTTGGGCCAGGACCTCAGGGAAACCCCCATAGTGGATGATAGCAAAGTCGTCGCCGCCGATGTGGCCGAGGAAATCATCGCGCGGGGCGGTACCGGCGAGAACGCTGGCCAGAGTGTGGATGGCCCGGTCGCCGCGGGCGAAGCCGTAGGCGTCATTGAAAGCCTTGAAATTGTCGAGATCGACATAGAGCAGGGCAAAGGGGGTCTGCTGGGCGATCTGACGTTCCAGTTCGGCCTGGAGCAGCACATTGCCCGGCAACCCGGTAAGGGGGTTGCGCACAGGCAGCTTGGCGGCGCGCCGGAGGTGGCTGCGGATGCGCGCCAGCAGCACATCAATATCGTATGGTTTGACAATGTAGTCATCGGCGCCGCTGTCAAACCCGATCACCACTTCGGCCGAGGTGCTGCGGGCGGTCAGTATGAGCATCGGCAGATGCGACGTGCGCGTATCGTTACGCAACTGGCGAATGGCCTCAAAACCGTCCATCAACGGCATGATGAGATCGATCAGCAGCAGATCCGGCGGATGGTCCTGAGCCATGCGGATGAGCTGATCGCCATCATTGGCAATGAGCACCTCGTACCCGGCCTCTTGCAGCGTCTCGCGCAGCAGGAGACACATTGCTGGATCATCATCCGCCACCAGAATGCGAGGTTGGGATGTCATCGCCCGCTCTGTCAGGATGTCGTCGTAAATACGGGTTGGCGAAGGACGATAGTCTCGAGGATCGCCGGACGCCAGACCGCCAACTATGGTACAGAATACCATACTGTGTCTACCACCGACTACCAGATAATTAGATTCAGGAGAAGGCCGAACAAACCGGTTTCCCGACGCCCCGGCCCGATGTGCACGGCTGTCCGGGCTATGCCCTTTCGAACCGTCGCTGGATAACTTTAGTCATCCAGGCAGGCTCGACGCCAGCGTCACTTGCGTAGTGGTAATAAATATAAACGACGACGGAGCGACGATTTGCATCTTCTGAACGTAAAGAACCGTCCGGTTCAGGGCCTGGTCACCCGGCTGCAATAGCTCGTGCTATAATTAATAAGCGAACGCTGACGTAACTCGGTTGTTCGCGCAGTTGCGCCAGAGCATACAGAAAGGTTCCTGTTCCGCTCATGACCACCTTTGAAGCCCTTGGGCTGAGTGAGACGCTGCTGGCTTCGCTCCGCGAGCTTGGCTACGACGAGCCGACGCCGATCCAGGCGCAGGCCATTCCCGCCATGCTTTCAGGGCGCGACGTCATCGCCCAGGCCCAGACCGGCACCGGCAAGACCGCCGCTTTTGCCCTGCCCATTATCGAGCGGTTGCAGCCCACGCGGGCGCCCCAGGCGCTGGTGCTGGCTCCCACTCGCGAGCTGGCCATGCAGGTAGCCGAGGCGGTCTACCGGTATGGCAAGAGCCGCGAGGCTCGCGTGCTGCCGGTCTACGGCGGGCAGCCCATCGAACGGCAGTTGCGCGCCCTGGAGCGAGGGGTGCAGGTGGTGGTAGGCACTCCCGGCCGCATCATGGACCACATGCGCCGCGGCACGCTGGTGCTCGACGCGATTCGCACGGTTGTGCTCGACGAGGCCGATGAGATGCTCGATATGGGCTTCGCCGAGGACATCGAGTACATTTTGCAGTACACTCCTCCGGAACGGCAGACCGCCCTCTTCTCGGCCACAATGCCCGAAGCCGTACAGAGTCTGGCCCGGCGCTACACACGCGATCCGCTGCACATCAGCGTGGTCAGCGAGACCCTGAGCGCTCCGCGCATCAAACAGGTTTACTACGATATTCTGCCGCGTGAAAAGCTCGACGCCCTCTGCCGCGTGCTCGATGTCGAAACGCCCGCCTCGGCGATCATCTTTTGCCGCACCCGCGCCGAGGCCGACCAGCTCGGCGAGAGCCTGCAGGGTCGGGGCTACCTGGCCGAGGTGATCCACGGCGACCTGAGCCAGGCCATGCGCGACCGGGTGATGAAACGCTTCCGTGAGGGACAGATCGAACTGCTGGTAGCCACCGATGTAGCCGCTCGCGGGCTGGACATCCCCGATGTGAGCCACGTGATCAACTACGATGTGCCGGGCGACCCTGAGAGCTACGTCCACCGCATCGGTCGCACCGGGCGCGCCGGGCGCGCCGGCGTCGCCATCACGCTGATCACTCCCCGCGAGCGCCGCCAGCTCCAGCTTATCGAACGAGCCACCCGCACGCGCATCCAGCCGGCGAAATTACCCACCCTGGCCGACGTGGCCGCCCGACGGCGCGAGGCCTTCCGCGAGGCCCTCCGCGAGGTGCTCGCCAATGACAATCTTGACCCCTACGTGCTGATGGTCGAGGAGATGACCGAAGAGCACGATGTCACCGAACTGGCTGCCGCGGCCTTCAAACTGCTGCTCAACGAAGTCGAACAGGAGGATACGCTGGTTAGCGTCGAGGGCGACAGCGCTGGCACCGAGGCCGGTATGACGCGCCTGTTCCTAGATGTTGGCCGCTTTGATCGCATCCGCCCCGCCGATATCGTGGGCGCGATTGCCAATGAGGTGGGCCTCTCCGGCAAGCAGATCGGCGCGATTGATATTTACGACCGCTTCGCCTTCGTCGAGGTGCCTTCGGATCAGGCCCAGCGCGTGCTCCACGGCCTCGCCGGAGTAACCCTGCGCGGCCGGCGCGTGCGGGTGTCGCTGGCCAAGCCGAAACGCTGACGCCCGCGCTGCGCCGGGCCCCGCTAGGGGCAAGCCCGTTTCTCCGGCGCCTCCTGACCGGCGTCAGGACGAGGCGCCCGCCCGGTGGGCGCAGCCTGGCGAAACCCGGCGTTATGAGCAGAACGAGTGCCTATGGATGACGGCCAGCCAACTGGCGCGAATACCCCGCCGCTGTACATTGTCTCAGGGGGTGCGGGAGGCGTGGCAGCCGAGGTTGCACGCCTGGTGCTGACCCAGTTCGAGGGCGTTGACGTGCCCCTGATCGTGGTGCCAAACGTGCACGATCCGGCCCAGCTTACCCAGGTGGTAGCCCAGGCGGAAGCCACCAACGGCACCATCCTGCACACCCTGATGGAGCCGGACTTGCGACGCGACCTGGTGCGCAAGGCTCGTGAGCGCCATGTCTACGAGATTGACCTGGTGGGGAGCGTGCTCTCGCGTCTGGCAACGGTGCTCGGTCGCGAGCCGGTGGGCAAGGGCGGTCTCTACCGGCAGCGCCGCTCGGCCTACTTCGAACGCCTGGAAGCCATCGAGTATGCTATGCAGCACGACGATGGCGCGCGCCTCAGTGATCTGAGCGACGCCGAAATCGTACTGGTCGGGATCTCGCGGGTGGGCAAGACGCCCCTGAGCATGTACCTGGCCGTGCTGGGCTGGAAGGTGGCGAATGTACCGCTGGTGAAGGAGGTCGCGCTGCCCCAGGCCCTCCTCGACATAGACCGCCGCCGGGTCATCGGCCTGATTGTTGACGCCGAGCAGATCGCCGCCCGGCGCCGCTGGCGCCAGCGGCGCTTCGGCGCTTCAATGGGCCAGAGCTACATTGACTTCCAGGGCGCCGAAGAAGAGGTCGAATGGGCCCGGCGCCTCTTCCGCAGTCATGGCTGGGCCACTGTTAATCTGACCAACAAGTCAATTGAAGAAGGCGCTGACGAGATTATCGCCCTCGTCACGCGCTGGTTCAAGCATGACGGCGCTACCTCCAATCCGTTCTAATGGCGAATACCGGATTATCTTCTTAATCTCCATTAGCCGCCGGGCAAGGGGTGTCGGCAGAATGTTCCGTGGCCCCGCCGCCGAGCCTCTCCCCTCCCTCCTGCCCCGTGAGCATGCTATACTTCTAAGGTGAAAATAGGCCCCGCACGGGAGACGTTGCGAGCGTTGCATCTGCCCGCGAACATCCTCCCCTTTCCACCGGGGTCGTTCATCTGACCTGTCGCTGCACGAGAGAAACGATGAGCGAGACCCTGAGCGCTGAGCCGATACTCATCGTCGGCGGCTTCGGCAGCAGCGCCCCTCAGTATGAGACCCTGCGGCGCCACCTGGCTACAGCCAGCGGCCGCCCGGTCAGCATCGCGCCGATTGGCCTGCTCGACTGGGCCAGCGTCATCCCCAGCGATAGCTACGGCGCCCTCTTGCGCATCATTGATCGGGCCGTGCGAGCAACCCTCGCCGCGCATCGCGCCCGCCGCCTGACCATCGTCGCCCACAGCGCCGGTGGCATCCTGGCGCGCATTTACCTGGGCGACCGGCCCTACGGCCCCCGCGGGCTGGTCTACAACGGCTTCGAGCGCGTCAGCACCCTGGTGACCCTCGGCACGCCCCACAGCACCACCCGCCGCGGACGTCTGGGCGGTCTGAATCAGATCGCCTTCGCCGAAGCGCAGTACCCCGGCGCCTACTGGCGCTTCATCCGCTATGTCAGCGTAATGGGCAAAGGCGTCTTTGGCAATCGTGACGGCTCCCCGATCGAACGGAGCGCCTGGCAAAGCTATACCCTGATTACCGGCGAAGGCGCCCAGTGGGGCGATGGGGTCGTGCCGCTCTCCAGCGGCTTGCTGGAAGGCTCGCGCCGCGTGATCATCCCCGGCCTGCGGCACGATCAGCGCCCCGGCCAGCCCTGGTACGGCGCCAGCCTGGCTATCGTCCAGACCTGGTGGGAACAGGTAGAGCTTGCGGAACGTGCGCCCACTCCAGGCCGGCGCCAGTGGTCGCCCCGTGAACCATAGCCCGTCCACCTACGTAACAGTTCCACAACTTTTCGGCTACGGTTGTTGCGTGAAGGTGCATCGCCGTGTACTATACGTACACAGTGTGCCCTGGTGCAGTTCGAGGCGCCCTGTTCAGGCATCAGCACGACGCCGACCGCATCCAGATGCGTCGCGCCAGATCCGCGATCGAACGTCCGCGATTGACCATTGCACGAGAGACAGGTCCTGCATGCGTATCTTGTTCTACACAGGTAAGGGCGGTGTCGGCAAGACCAGCGTGGCTGCGGCTACAGCCCTGCGCTGTGCGCAACGCGGCTATCGGACGATTGTCCTGAGCACCGACGCGGCCCATTCGCTCGGCGACTCCCTGGGCGTTGACCTGCGGGCCGAACCCATGCCGGTGCTGCCCAACCTCTGGGCCCAGGAGATTAACGCCCTCCACGAACTTGAATCGAGCTGGGGGGAGGTCTCGCGCTACCTGTCTGAACTCCTCGCCTGGCAGGGGGTCGAAACCATCGCTCAGGGCGAGTTGTCGGTCATCCCCGGAACGGAAGAGCTGTTCAGCCTGCTCCAGATCAAGCGCCATTATGACGAGCAGAAATACGACGTGATTGTCGTTGACGCCGCGCCCACCGGTGAAACCTTGCGGCTCCTGTCGCTGCCCGACATTATGCGCTGGTGGATCTCGCGCCTTTTCCCTATCGCGCGGGCCTTGCTCAAGGTGGTGCGCCCGGTGGCCAAGCGCGTCACCGATATGCCCATCGCCGAGGATGAAGTGCTGGCCTCGGCCCAGCAGGCCATTGACGCCCTGGTTGATGTGCGCCACATCCTTACCGATCAGCAGGTGACGACGGCGCGCATTGTAATGAACCTGGAGAAAATGGTCATCCGCGAGGCGCAGCGAAGCCTCACCTACCTCTCGCTGTTTGGCTACGCTGTGGACGCGGTCGTGATCAACCGCATCCTGCCCGCCGATGTGGATCGCCACTTTGCCGCCTGGCGCGCTATGCAACAGGAGTACGCTCCCCAGGTCGAGGAGATGTTTGAGCCGTTGCCCATCCTGCGCGCCCCCCACTTTGACCGCGAGATTATCGGCCCCGATCTGCTTGACCAGCTCGCTGATCGCCTCTTCCACGATCGCGATCCCGCCGAGTTTTTCTACCGCGGTCCTGTGCAGCGCGTTGAAAAGATGCACGACGGCTACGATCTGATCGTGCCCCTGCCGTTCGCCTCGGAGGACCAGATCCATCTCGCTCAGAGCGAAGACGAACTGCTGATCTCCGTGGGCTGGCACCGCCATCGCATCGTGTTGCCGCAATCCCTGGCGCGGCTGCGCGCGCGAGACGCCTACTTCGAGAACAGCGCCCTGCGCGTGGCCTTTCGCAAAGATAGGGCGTGATACGCAACAGGGCCGTGAGCTGCCCCCTTGCTTGATGCTGGCCAGTGTGCTACAATTTCGGCCAGTGCGCCGCTCGGGCGGCGTTTTGCTATGTTAAGAAGGATTGAAGGGTATGGCTTCGAAGAAAGGTAATCGCATTATTATCAAACTTAAGAGCACCGAGAGCGGCCACACCTACACGACGATGAAGAATCGCCGCAACGATCCGAGCCGTCTCGAGCTGCGCAAGTATGACCCGATCGTGCGCCGCCACGTGATCTATCGCGAGACCAAATAGCCCTCTCACGGAACCTTGCGTCGGCGCATCAGCGCCAGCTCCCCCTGCAGGCGGTCCCGCTCGGCGAGCAACTCACGATAGGCCGCTTCGGCTGCGAGTTGCGCCGCGCGGGCCGCATCGCGTTCGGCGATCAGCACTATCATCCGCCGTCGCAGCGCCAGCAGATCCTGTTCGGAGCGAAAAGCCTGGCTACGGGCCTCAACCGCTTCCCCGCGCCGGGCGACAAGCTCGCCCTGCAGCCGATCTCGTTCGCGGCGCAGGAGAGCCAGTTCATTGAGCATCAGGCTAAGCCGCGGAACCACTATCCCTCCAGCAATAAGCACCCCCAGGAACACTCCCAGAAGCACAGCGATAACCGCAAGCACGTCCCCCCCTTTCTCTCTGCGGCGGCCACCGCGACATATTGCCGTGCCAGAAAGGTGCTGCTTGTCGAAGTGCGAAGCATGGTAAGAACGTTGCGCAGAACACCAATGCAAATATGAACGCGATTGTACTATTTTACGCAAGAAAAGCGAACATGAAACCATGCTAAAGCAAAATTTTTGCCAATTACTGTTGAAAACTGCCCATGCGTCCCCGCTCTCGTTGAGACACCATATCTCGAAAATGTAAAATCCAACATCCGCAATGCTACTATCCCCGCCCTGCCGCAACCGTCTTTTTCGCCGGCGCTGTCTGCGCGGCCGGCTGAAGGGCGGCCTTCTGGCTGCTGGCGCGTTCGGCCAGCATCACCAGCGAGCGGGGCTGGATGTGATAGATTTCGCTGCTCGGCACTCGCTTGCCGTTCTGCTCAAGGTCGGCAGTGTCAACCAGCACCTCCCAGAGCGGATCATCGGGCCAGTCGGGCAGGATGAAGGCGATCGGCTCATGACCGGCGTTGAAGAGGATGAGAAAGACATCATCGTGGATTGCCGCGCCCTGCTCGTTCTGCTCACGCATCACGCGGCCGTTGAGCAACAACCCGAAGCAGCGCAACTCGGGGTTGTTCCACAGGGCGGGGCCAATCTCCTGCCCGTCAGGACTGAGCCACTCTACATCGTATTCCACTCCGGCGGGCGTCAGCGGCCCCTGGAAGAAATTGCGCCGACGCAGCAGCGGATGCCGCCGCCGCAGCGCGATCATGTTCCGGGTGAAGGCCAGCAACTCCTCGGCCTCCGGATCGGGTGACCAGTCAATCCACGAGAGGCTGTTATCCTGGCAGTAGGCATTGTTGTTGCCCTGCTGGGTGCGGCCGCGCTCATCGCCCGCCAGCAACATCGGCGTGCCCTGCGAGAGGAACAGGGTTGCCAGAAAGTTACGCATCTGCCGCAGGCGCAACTCGCGGATGGCCGGGTCGTCCGTCGGCCCCTCGACGCCGCAGTTCCACGAGTTGTTGTGCTCGTCTCCGTCGCGGTTGTCTTCGCCGTTGGCCTCGTTGTGCTTCGTGTTGTAACTTACCAGGTCGCGCAGGGTGAAGCCGTCGTGCGAGGTGACATAGTTGATGCTGTGGTAGGGCCGGCGACCGTTGTGCCGGTACAGATCCATCGAACCCATGATCCGCGAGGCAAACTCGGCCGCCTGACCGGCATCCCCCTTCCAGAACTTGCGCACATTGTCGCGATAGCGGCCGTTCCACTCCGCCCATGGCGAGGGAAAGCGCCCCACCCAGTAGCCGTCGGGGCCCAGATCCCACGGTTCGGCGATCAGTTTGACCTGGCAGAGCACCGGGTCCTGTTTGATCATATCGAAAAAGGCGCTGGGACGGTCGCCTTCGGCAACCCCGCGGATAAGGGCGCGCGCCAGGTCAAAGCGAAAACCGTCCACATGCATCTCCTGCACCCAGTAGCGCAGGCTGTCCATCACCAACTGCAACACGCGCGGGTAGGCGGTGTTCAGACTGTTGCCGGTGCCGGTGTAATCGAGGTAGTAGCGCGGATTGTCGGGCACGAGCCGGTAGTAGGCGGCGTTGTCAATCCCTCGAAAGCACAATGTCGGCCCCAGTTGATTGCCCTCGGCAGTGTGGTTATAGACTACATCGAGGATCACTTCGATGCCTGCGGCGTGCAGGTTTTTGACCATCTGCTTGAACTCGTTGACCTGCGCGCCCGGTTCGCTCACACTGGCGTAGCGCGAATCGGGCGCGAAGTAGCCCAGAGTCTGGTATCCCCAGTAGTTGACCAACCCCCTGTCAATCAGGTGCTGATCATCAATAAAATGATGCACCGGCAGCAACTCGACCGCCGTCACCCCCAACTGCTGCAAATAGGCGATCACCGGCGCTGACCCCAGAGCAGCGTAGGTGCCCTGGAGCTGGGGCGGCACGTCGGGGTGGCGACGCGTAAAACCCTTGACGTGCAGTTCGTAGATCACCGATTCGTGCAGCGGAGTATTTGGACGCCGATCATCGGCCCAATCAAAGCGCGGGTCAATGACCACCGAGCGCAAGGTATAGGGGGCGCTGTCGCGCTTGCCGATCGTCAGGTCGGTGTATGGGCTGCCGATGCGGTAGCCGTAGAGCGCATTGTCCCAGCTCAGGCGCCCATGGAACGCGCGGGCGTAGGGGTCTACCAGCAACTTGTAGGGATTGAAACGATGCCCGTGCGAGGGGTTGTATGGGCCATACACTCGATAGCCGTACAACTGCCCCGGCCCAAGGCCGGGCACGTAGCCGTGCCAGACATCCTCGCTGCGTTCTGGAAGCGCCAGACGCACCGACTCACGTTCAGCGGCCGGGCCATCGAAGAGACACAATTCAACCCGCGTGGCATGGGCCGAGAAGAGCGCGAAGTTCACCCCCTGTCCATCCCAGGTGGCGCCCAGGGGGTATGGCTTACCAGGCCAGATTGCGGACATGCTCGGCTCCGATCAAGAAAATACCGCTGACTGGAGGCGACGGGGCAGCAGAGTTTCCCTATGACCCCCGTCTGATGGAAGGGTTAGAGACCGCTTCGCTCTCGCTTACCCTCCTTTGTTTGCCAGACCTGGCATGGCGGCCTCGCGCTCACGTCGGATATGATACCATAGGCGGGCGGAGGTCATCCGAGCATACAGCGGTAGAAGAGCCATGCCCCCGATCCGCATCACCTCCTGGAATGTGAACGGCATCCGGTCAGTTGCGCGCAAGGGTCTGCTGGAATGGCTGGCGCGCTGCTCCGCTGACATCGTGGCCTTCCAGGAGATCAAGGCTGCACCGAAGCAACTTCCAGCGCCGCTGCGCGAGCCACGGGGCTATCATGCCTACTGGCTGCCCGCTGAACGTCCGGGCTATAGCGGTGTCGCCACCCTTACTCGCGTCGAGCCTGAGGAGGTGCGCGCCGGGTTAGGCGATCCGGCCTTCGATAGCGAGGGCCGGGTACTGGTCACGCGCTTTCCGGCCTTCACTCTCTACAATGTCTATGTGCCCAGCGGCACCAGCGGCCCGGAACGGGTGGCCCATAAACTCGCCTTCACCGAACGCCTGAGCGCGGTTCTAGGGGCCGAACTCGCCACCGGTACGCCCCTGGTTGTCGTTGGCGACCTCAATACCGCCCACGAAGCGATTGACCTGGCCCGCCCGCGCGAAAATCAGCGCACCTCGGGCTTCCTGCCCGAGGAACGGGCCGCCCTGAGCGCCCTGCTGGCGCGCGGGCTGGTGGATAGCTTTCGCCACCTGCATCCCGATACCGTTGCTTACTCGTGGTGGACGCTGCGGGCCGGAGCCCGCCAGCGCAACATCGGCTGGCGCATTGACTACGCCCTGGTCTCAACCAGTCTGGCGCCGCGGCTGCTCGCCGCAGAGATCCACACCGAGGTTGAAGGGTCGGACCACTGTCCGGTCAGTGTGGTGCTGGATGTGTGACGCGGCTCGCTTCCTCACCCGGACGCCCCGGTTTGACCGTCACGCTACACGTTCGCCTGCTTGAGGTGGGGAGGTGGGGAGGTGTGGAGATGTGGAGGTGTGGAGGTAAAGGCCGGATTATCTAGCTCGTTTGAACCGTGCGGCCAGGAGGCGCCATCTGGGCCCTTGCCCCCGACGCCGGGCAACACGGCGCCCTTCCGACCATCGTCGCCACAACGCGAGTGATGGCCAGTACTGCTACCGAGTGGCGGCAGACGCGCCATTGGTCAGGCGCAACGCGCCAGAGTCGGGTTCCACGCGGGCAGATGCGAGGTCTGCTCGGGCGGCAGGGACCGATCGGCGATCAGCGCCGCGGCAAGCGCCACGGCTGCCGACACGCCGATGCGCTCGGCGAGAGCCTGGGTCGCCAGGCGCGCGGCGAGCGGGTCATCCTGCTCGATCGCGAGGAACAGATCGGCGACGAGCTGGGCGGTGAGCGGTACGTGATGCCCCATAACCTCCATCCTTCCACAACAGCATGTGCTGTTCCTACAGCATACTCGATGGCGTCGTTGATCGGGTCGCTTGCTGGTTGGAGATCCGGCTACTACGCGTAACGGTTTTTCCACGCGCTATTGTGCAACGGGCGCTGAGGGCGCCTCCGGCCTCCACAATGGCAGGCGCACGGTGAAGGTGCTGCCGCTTCCCTCCACACTCCGCACCTCGACCGTCCCGCCATGGCTTTCGACAATCTCTCGCACGATGAAGAGACCGAAGCCCATGCCTCTGATCTGGCGCGCCTCGGCATTGGAGGCCCGGAAGTAGCGCTGAAAGAGGCGCGGCAACTCGGCCTCCGGGATGCCGATGCCCTGATCAGAAACGCTCAGCAGCGCTTCGTTCTCGCCGCGCTGAACGATAATGCGGATTTCACCGCCTCGCGGGCTGTACTTGACCGCATTATGCAAGAGATTCTGCACCACCTGCTCCAGCCGCAGTTCATCGCCGGCCACCAGCACCGGTTCATCGGGCAGATCCAGACTGATCACGTGGCGAATGAGAGTCGGGGTCAGTTCTTCGGCTAACTGGCTGGCGATGCGGCACAGATCGACCGGCAGCCGCGGGATCACCAGACGACCGCGCTCCAGACGGGACACGTCAAGCAGCATAGCGACCAGCCGGTTGAGGCGCTGGGCCTGCGCCAGGATGATGCGCAGATTGCGGCGATTAACCGCGTCCAACGTGAAATCCTGCTCGGCGCGGCGCAGCAGCAGTTGGGCGTTGCCCAGCAGCACCGCCAGAGGGGTCTTGAGTTCATGGGCCGCCGTCGAGATGAAGCGGTCGCGCTGTTCCACTGCCGTCTCAGCGGCCGCGCGCGCCTGCCGGACCTCCTCGTAGGAGCGCGCGGCTGCGATAAGCATGGCGCAGCGTCGCGCCATTTCCTCGATCACCGCCACCTCTTCGCTGATGTAGCGCCGTCCTTCTTCCACTGAAACCGCCGTCATCGCGCCGATGCAGCGCCCCTGGGCGATCAGCGGCGCGATCACGCTGGTCGCCGGCCGTAACTGTTCGGGAAGCGTTCCCTCGTCGGCGGCGGAGAAAAGGGAGGCGTCAAGAAGAGTCCGGGCCTCTGCCACCGCCTTGGCGACGGGGTGCGCGTCGCCGGATCTTGCCAGGGCTTCAGGACCGAACCAGATCGCCAGTTGCGCTTCAAGCGCCTGGTCGCGATGGGCCGCCGCGACCAGACGCAACCCCTCGCGCTCGTCCTGAAGATGGATCATGCCGTAATCGGCCAGATCAGGGAAGAGCGTGCGCACCACGTCACCAAGCACGCCCGCATCCGGCGAGGCGGCCAGCAGGCTTCCCGCCGCGGCCAGCACTCGCTGGCCAATCTCGCTGCGCTTGCGCTGCGAAATGTCCGTCACCACGGTTCCCACGCCGAGCAGGTTGCCGTCAGCGTCACGGACGGGATAGTAGTTCACCAGCGCGTACTCGCGCCGACCAGAGACCATCACGCTGATCTCCAGGTTGACGATCGGTTCGCCAGTAGTCAGCGCCATCTGCCACCAGCGCTCCCACTCGGCGCCAATGTCGCCAAAGATCTCTGAGGGGCGGCGGCCAAGATGCTCTTCGACCGCGCGGCCGTTCATCGCTGCCAGGGCGCTGTTTACGCGCACGTAGCGGAGATCGCGGTCGGCGAAGGCCAACCCCACCGGCGCAGATTCGATGACCGTGTCGAGGAGCGCCAGAGCCTCGTACATCAGGCGTCGGGTCTCGCCCTCTTTCCGGGTCAGTTCCTCGCGTTCGGCCACGAGGCGGGAGTATTGCGCGGCGCTTTCTTCGAGCGCCTGGCGCTGTTGCGCCAGGCTTGCGCGCAGATCGGCGACCTCGATAGCATTACGCACCGTTAACCATACCCGTCGCGGCAAGCTGCCGCGCACCACATAGTCATACGCGCCGCGTTGCAGCGCTTCGCAAACGAGAGGCGAGGACTCTTGATCAACCAGCAGCAGAATCGCGGGCGCCGGGGGCGCCACCGTCTGAAAGGCGCCTGCCAGCGCCACCCAATCCGTATCAGGAAGCGCGTCGCTGATTACGACACAGTCCGGACGGAGATCGCGGCACCGCTCCAGAGCCTGGTCGCTGCGCTCGGAAAGCACGATGGCATACGTCTGATCTGGATCATCGGCCAGATCCTGCTGGAGCGCGTCACGGTCGGCCACGCTGGCGCTAACGAGGAGGAGAGTGCGCGGTCGAAACGTTGTCATGGATCACCTGCTGGTTTTGCCCCTATCGGGCAGGCGTGGCAAGCGGCATGCTGCACGGAGCGCCGGTCTATCGGGGTTGTTTTGGGAACCCTGCAGGCACACAAACGAAGCCTTTCTAGAGGTCAAAAGAAGCCCGTCGCTCCGGTGGGCCGCCAGGCGCCTCCCCGGTGGTGACGAGCTCCATATCACGGTACGAAGCCAATGCCTGGCGTAGTTCCAGGCAACCTGTTGGGTCATCAGCGCTACGCTGGCCAAGCTTCGATAAGCCATGCGCACGCTGGAATTGAGCTGGGGAAAAGGTTTACGGCTATTTTACGTCGGAGAGGTGCAAGGAGATGCACCTGTGCAGGCTCCCGCCAGACTGGTTTGCTGGAATGCTTTCTCTGAACCATCTCTAACGGATGGTATAAACGAGCCCGACAGCCTGAATCGCACCTCCACTGCTCCCCACCTGCGACGGACTGGTTATGCGGAACCCCGGAGCAGGGGTTAACTCTGAACACCCGAGTCTGAAGCATGCGCTACATCGTCCCTGCTCGCCACAGGCAACGTAAAATGGAACGTGCTGCCCTTGCCGGGAGCGCTTTCAACCCAGATCCGCCCGCCGTGGGCCTCAACCACGAGCTTGCAGAAGGTCAGACCCAGACCACTGCCCTTCTGGCGCTGATTGCCGGCCTGCGCGAACTTGACAAAGATCGTCTCCAGATCACTTGCTTTAATGCCGATACCATTATCCCTTATGCTAAACCGCACCAGCGACGGCTCATGGAGGCTGACAGTGAGCAGCACCCGTTCGTCGGCGGGGCTGTATTTTACCGCATTATCAAGAAGATTTTGCAACACACGCAAGATCAACTCCGCATCGGCGCAGACGCGAGGCATGTCAGGATCGCACAGGACCTCAATGGTGATGCGTTTGTCCTGCGCGATGGGGCGAACCGTTTCCAACGCCCGCTGGACAAGAGGAGCGACCTCTATGCTGGACAACTCGATCGGCATGGCGCCATCTTCGAGCCGGCTAATATCCAGCAGCATACTGATCAAATTAAGCAGGTTCTGCGCGCTGGCAAGACAGATCTTCAGAATCTCGCGCTGTTTATCCGAAACTCCGCCAACGACGCCGCGGAGAATCATATCAATCGAGGTAATGATGCTGGTCAGCGGGCTACGCAGATCGTGAACCATCATGCTGGCCAGATCCTGACGCAAGCGTTCGGCCACTTTTGCCGCGGTAATATCGCGCACGGTGAGGAGAATTGGCCAGCCTGGACCAGGTGCAGCCATTTCGCGATGCGCCAGATCTCCCTCATTGGTTACGCGCAGCACCGTCCACTCCAGGGCCTGGAGGCCCGGCCCCGGGCCATTGAACTGGCCCACCACAAAGCTGTCACGCCCGCCGGCCACTGCGGCGAGGCCATCGGCCAGCAGCGCAAACTCGTGGGGCGGAAACGGCGCCGTCGCCTGCCAACGCTCTAGAATCTCGGCCATGGGCATGCCTGTCAGATCGGTCGGAACGCTGGCCCACGTCTCGACAGAAGCCAGATGGTAGAACGCGCTATTGACCACGGCGACCTGCCCGGTCTCATCTACCAGGAGCATACCCTCGCGGGTAGAAGCCATAATCGAGGCAAGTTGATCGTGGCCCCGACGGACCTGGGCGAGCAAATGCAGACCATCAATCGCGGAAGCGGCCTGACTGGCAAAGAGCGCCAGACTTTCGACATCGCCCGTGTCGGGCAGGCCGGCCTCGAAGCCGATGCAGATGGCGCCAAGGGTGGTTCCCGCGCCACGCAGGGGCACGGCCAGCATCCCCTCATGATCCGGGGCCGGCAGGCGGCTGAGGGGCCGGCGGGCCATGCTGGCCTGGCGCGCGAGCTGTTCCGCCTCGGCAACCGCGGTGCACGGCGCCCCGGTATGAAAGGCCCGTTCGAGCGCCGGAGCCGCAGGATCGGGCAGAAAGACCGTCGCCCAACGGGCGCCGCTCATCTCCAGCATGCCGCTGGCGGTAAGGGCAAGGATCTGCTGGGGCGAACGCAGGGTGGTGCTCAGGGCGCGCGCGAAGCCGTTGAGCGCAGTCATGCGGCTCAGATTGTGCTGTTGGGCCGCGTACAGGTAGGCGTTCTCGATAGCCGAAGCGGCCTGGTTAGCAAGGATCTCGAGGATCTGCACCTGCTCGGGACTGGGACGTAGACCGTCCTCAGGGTCGCCAAGGGCCAGCGCGCCGAGCAACTCGTTACGGCTATTCCGCAACAGACAGAC
This sequence comes from Chloroflexaceae bacterium, assembly GCA_025057155.1. Taxonomy (NCBI): domain Bacteria; kingdom Bacillati; phylum Chloroflexota; class Chloroflexia; order Chloroflexales; family Chloroflexaceae; species Chloroflexaceae bacterium. The sequence goes on along the minus strand of JANWYD010000028.1, from coordinate 4,347 downwards.
CAGCACATCGCCGTTCCGCCAGATTTCGCGGGGAGGCGTCTCTGCCGTAGCCGCGACGGCGCTCACCGGCGTCGGAAATGGCCACAGCTCGAGCTCGGCGCCGGTTCCATCCTCGATCAAGTAGGTCAGACTGCCCCGCGCGTTCTCTGCGCGGAGGAGGGCGCTGAACTGCGCCAGCGTCACGAACGGCGCCGACGACGGCTTAGCAAAGCCAGCGACCGCAGCGAGGCGCAGTGCCGGCTCAGTAGTGCGCTGCCGCTGCACGAGGGCCACACTTGCCAGCCGAAAGCCGGAACTGGCGCTCACAATCTCGGCAATCTGGCTGGCCAGCACATCCGCCTGCTGCTCCACGCGGAGCATATTCGAGGCGCGCAGAATGGCCCGTAAACGTTCATTGCTGCGATCCAGCTCCTGGGCGCGCCGGGCGAGGGCGCGATCAACCGAGGCAAAGCGCCGCGCGTTCTCCAGGGCGATCATCGCGTGATCGGCCAGCGCCTCCAGCAGGACGCGGTCGTCCTCAACGAAGGGTGCGTTGTCGTGGCGATTGAGCACCTCGATCACACCCTTGACCCCATCAATCCCATGCAACGGCACGGCCAGGATCGAACGGGTCTGAAACCCGCTGTCGCCATCCATCGCCCGGTAAAACCGGCCGTCGCTCTGCGTATCGTTCACGATGGTTGGCTGTCCGCTGCTGACCACGTAACCGGCCACCCCCTTGCCCGCCGGCAGGCGCTGCCCTAGAAGCCGGTGCCCGGCAGGGCCGGCCGCGTAGCGGAACTCAAGTTCGCCGGTTTGCTCATCGAGGAGCAACAGGCTGCTCTCTTCGGCATCGAGCAAGACCGGCGCCTGTTCCACGATCAGCTCGATGACGCGCTCGGGATCGAGACTGGAGGTAAGGCGGCGGGTAATCTGGTTCAGGGCCTGGCGTCGCCGCACTTCCTCAACGGCGCGTTCGTGGCGCAGGGCCACATGGACGATGCCCGCGGCTTCACCGGCCAACCAGTGCAACAGTTCACGATCCTCAGGGGCCAGGCGCAACTCGGGGCGATCGCTAAACACCACCAGCACTCCCAGCACCGTGCCGCGATCCTGCAACGGTAGCGCGTGCCAGGCATATGACGTCGGCAGACCGGGATGAATAACCGGAGTTACCCCCAGTTCGTTGCACGCATACAGGTAATTATCAGTCTCGATGGCCTGACCCATCTCGATGGCCTTGCTGCTGAGACCGGCCTGAATGCGCCAGAAAAGCCTCGGGCGCTCGGCGCGAGTAGGGGTGAGCAGGTAGCGCATCTCGACCCATTCGTTCCCCCGGTAGCGCAAAGCCCAGTACACCACCGGCATACCGCAGGTCTGCTGCACCAGGGCTGTCAGGTCCGCCAGGAGCGCATCGGTGTCCCCTTCGCCGCGTAGCAGGTGCAGCCGTTCACGCAGGCTCGCTCGCCGTTGTTCCAGCGACGGGGGCGCTATATGCTGCGCGCCCTGCAGGGCCAGAAAGGCGGAGGCGAGCAGGGCTGCGAACAGCTTAAGCCACTGTTCTCGCTCCGGGCTGAGATATTCGGGGCGCACGATCAACCGGCCAACGACCTGGCCGGCAGCTTGCAGGGGCAACGCCACCTCGATGAACGTTCTTTCCGATCCGAGCGCTCCGTGACGGGTGCGTACCAGCAATGCGTCATTCACCTCGGCCTTCACCGGGACGTCAGCCCAGACCAGGCTGCTCGTGGCCTCGGGAAAAGCCTCAGCCAGCAGCATCTCCGCCCGCCGCTCCAGATCGCGCAGATTAGCGGCATGGGTCAACTCTACCAGCCGGGCAGTGTTGAGAGGCGGATACGGGTATGGCGCTGCGGGGATCTGGCTCATTATTAGATAGCTACAACCACTTAGCGGCTCGTCCGGCAGTTTCGTCGAATAGCGCACCGGATGCAGCGGGTGATAACCTGATTTTAACTCATCCTTTTTGCCTCGTCTACGTGAGTAAATTGTGAAATCAGGACACGTACGGCTTTCGCCTCTGGTAGTCGGTGCGGCATAGCCGCCGACAAAGGTGGTTTTTTGCGCTATGCCGCCAAAATCAACACCCTGGCTCGTGAGGCCTGCGCGGCAGATTCTGCGCTGTTCCTGCAATGAGATCTGACGGTTATGTCATATCCCTCACGGTTGACGCGCGGAGAGGCGACTGTTATAATCGCCGTCGCTTCCGCATCCTTGCCGCTCCTTCGGAGGCGCATCGCCATATGGGGATCTTCAGCTATCTCACCACGCCTGATCCTGCCTTTGGCCCCCTCGCCTGGACGTTCTTTATCATCCAGATCCTGGGGGTAGGCGCTGGCGCGTATCTGACCTTCCGGCATACCGAACGCAACCCCGCCCGCCAGACGTTCATGCGCCAGCTCGGGATCGCCCTGATGATCCTTGGTGGGGTAGGCGTGCTCATCGGCGCTCTGCGCCTGCTGAACGTCCCTGTGTTCAATCAGCGGATCTGGTTCTGGATCCAGGCGCTGATCGAAGCTAGCGTCGCTGGATATGTCGTCTACTATATGCGCAGCGTGCTGCCGGGCCTTGAACGCGCAGCTGTTGCCAGGGGCCGCGGCGCGCGTCCCACGCCAAAGGTCACTACCGGTGATACCAGCGCCGAGGCGCCACGGCCGGTTGCCACTACCGGACGGCGCGAGGCGCGCCGCGAACGGAAGCGTAAGAGCCGTTAGCCAATCGAACCTCCAGGTTGCCGCGGGTCGGTTACCAACATAGTAAAGTGCGGGGCTGGAAGCGTTTCTTGCACTTCCGGCCCTTTCCTGTTTTCCTGTAGACAGGCAGGGGTGCGGGGAAACCGGGTTTCCCCACACCCCTTGCCAGTCCAGCAACCGGATCCCTCACCGTCTCAACAGTGGCAGGTAGACCTGGAAGCCTCCGCTGAGACCGCCAGCGAGCCGTACCGGACCGTAGACGGTCTCGTCGCCGTCGGTCTCCACCTCCACGAGCCAGTACCAGTAATTTCGGCCCGCTTCGGCGTCAGTGTCAACCACGCGGTAGCTTGCGCCGCCGGTCGCGTTGCCCCGGCTCACCACCTCGGCAATCTGGATCGCCCCGGCGCGCGTCGCCGTCTCGCTGCGGTAGATCCGGAAGTGAGCCGTGTCAATCTCGATCCCTGTGGTCCAGCGCACCACCACGCCCTCATCGGCGCGCGTGGCGCTGAAGTGCACCAGGGTGACGGCCGTGGGGCTGAACGGCGAGTTCACCGTCGCGCTGTTGTTATCGGGCGTCGGATCGCCGCCGTTGGCCCCATCATCGCTGATGCTGGCCATGTTCACGATCACGGTCACACCGGGAGGCACGGGATCGTCCACAACGACGGTGAAGGTCACGTCGCCGCCGGTTCCCGCGGGCACGCTGCCCAGATTGAAGAGGCAGGTGCTGCCCGCCGGAGCGCCATCCCGGCAACTCCAGCCTGCGCTGCTGCCTGCGGCGCTAAAGCTGGTATTGTCCGGCACGGTCTCGCGGATGACCACTCCTGTGGCCTCCTGGTTGCCCACATTGCGGTAATCCAGCCGGTAGGGCAGGGGGCGCCCCGGCATTGGCGCGACGCCGCCCGTGCTCTTGCTCAGGCGCAAGTCGGGCGCCGCAGACACCGGCGTGGAGTCGCTGGCCTGATTATCGGCGGAGTCGCGGTCGGGTCCCCGCGCGCCATCGTCGCTGATACGCGCCGCGTTGACCACCTCGGTCACCCCCGCTGGCAGCGGGTTGTTCACCCGCACCACGAAGCTGACCGTGTCCGAAGCGCCCGCAGGGAGGTCGCCCACGGTGTAGACGCACTCGCTGCCCGCGCTGGCATCAGGGGCGCAGGTCCAGCCGGCATTCTCGGCCAGACTGGCGTCGAAACTGGTGTTCAGCGGCACCCGCTCGCGCAGGGTCACTCCGGTGACATTAATGCCACCGGTGTTGGTATAGGAGAGCAGGAAGCGGATCAGGCCACCTGGCTCGGCGCTGGCCCCGCCGTCGCTCTTGGTCAGCGCCAGGTCGGGCCGCACGTAGTCGGTGTCGCTGGCTGTATTGTTGGCCGGGGTCGGGTCAGCGCCATTGGCCCCGTCGTCGCCAGCGGCGGCGACGTTGATGATTGCTCCACCGGGGTCAACGAAAGGATTGGCTACCTGCACGGTGACGGTGCGAACAACCTCCGCGCCGCCAGGCAGGTCGAAGGGCGGCCAGGCAACTACCCCCCCACTCTCCGTGCCGCCGTCGCTGGCCTCCACGAAGCTCACACCAGCGGGCAGCGTATCACGCACCTCCACTCCCGTGGCCCCGCGGTTGCCCACGTTGCGCACGCGCAGGGTGTAGGTCAGCCTT
>JANWYD010000027.1 GCA_025057155.1 Chloroflexaceae bacterium | reverse complement strand
CCCCCCCCCCCCCCGCGGGGGGGGGGTGGGGCCCGCCACCCCCTCCCCTCCGGGTTCTTTGGGGGTGGTTTGGGGGGCCCCCCCCCCAAAACCCAACGAACCATATCGAGTTTGGGGCTTGCCCCATAGACGTTGCATTAGCCCTGGCAGGGGTATGGGGAAACCCGGTTTCCCCATACCCCTCCAACTGGCGTGCCGTTCCTTGACAGCGACCGCAGTGGTGGTACGATACCTTATGATTAGTTCATCTAACTAATCGCCTGAACCGTCGAAGGGCCACCCGATGCCGCTGCACTCCCGAAATCGCGAGGACCTGACTCGCGATAACGCGCACCGTCTGCTATGCCTGGTCGAGCGCCTGCGCCCGCAGTTGATCGGCCCGACCTTTCAGCGGCTCACCGAATTGCACCTTTCACCATCGCACATTCGCCTTATGCGTCTGCTGCAGTCAGAGGGGCCGCTGGCGATGAAGGAACTGGCCGGGCGTCTGGGGATCAGCCCGCCCTCGGTAACGGCGCTGACCCGGCGGCTGGCGGCGACGGGACTGGTGACGCGGCGCCCCCACGCCGATGATAGCCGCGTGGTGCTGCTTGAATTGACCCCCGCTGGCGAGGCGTTGCAGGCGCAGGTTATCGCAGAGCAGATGGCGCGTATGGGCGAGTTCCTGTCCGGGCTTTGCCCGAACGAGCAGAACCTGTTGCTCGATCTGCTGGAACGGGCCATTCGCGCCGGCGAGGAGCGTCTGGAGGGACTGGGAGGGCCACACCCTCCCAGGAAAGAAAGCGGATAACTGACTGAGGGGAGGGTTCGGGCGGGCTACTCGTCTGTGAACGAAGTTTCCTTGCATTTCCGCCTCCCTCCCAACCTCCCCCCATTGGGGAGAGGCCTCGTAGCCGAGCGTCGAGGCGGCGGCCAGCGCCTCCCATCCTCCCCCCATTGGGGAGAAGCGCCGGACTCCCTCCCCCAGCGGGGGAGGGTTGGGGAGGGGGCGAAGTTACCGAAAAACGTAGTTCACAGAGTAGTACGCCCTCCCGGCAAAAAATCGGACAACCCGGTTTTGTAGATAGGTTCTTAACCAACAAGGAAATCACCTTGCAAGCTCAGATGAATCCGCCCGCGTCCATAGGGGCCACCGGCGGCGCCGGGCGGGGCCGCAGCCTGCTACGCGCCATCAGCTACCTCGGCAATCAGCGCCGCAGCGCCCTGATCGCCTATGTCGCCCTGGTGATTGCCACCCTGGCTCAGCTTGCCGTGCCCCAGGTAGTGCAGAACATGATCGAGGCCGTGACCCGGGCCAACGCCAGCCTGGCCGTCGCCGAGCGGGTCATCCTCAACGGCGCCGCGCTGATCCTGCTCTTCGCCGTGCTGCGAGGCGTCTTTTCCTTCCTCCAGGCCTTCATGTCGGAGAGCACCTCGCAGGGACTGGCCTTCGATCTGCGTAACGCGCTTTTCGAGAAGATCCAGCGCCTCTCCTTCAGCTACTACGACCGGAACCAGACCGGGCAACTGATGATTCGCGCCACCGATGATGTCGAGCGCTTACGCACCTTCATCGCCCAGGGCCTGATTATGAGCGTCCAGGCCTTTCTGCTGCTGGGCGGGGCGCTTGTAGTGCTGTCCTTCACCAACCTGCAACTGACCCTGGTGGTGTTGCCCCTGCTGCCGATCGCCCTGGTGATTTTTGTGACTTTCGGGCGTGTAATCCAGCCGCTCTTCGCCGTGGTGCAACAGAAGCTGGCGACCCTCAACACGATCTTGCAGGAGAACCTGGCCGGCATCAAGGTAGTGAAAGCCTTCGCTCGCGAGCCGTATGAGCAACGCCGCTTCGACGCGGCGGCCACGGATCTGATGGCCCAGCAGTTGCGCGTCAGCCGGGTCTTCTCGTTCCTGTTCCCGGTGGTCTTTCTGGTGGCGCAGATCGGCCAGGCGGCCATCCTCTACTTCGGCGGGCGGCAGATCCTGGGCGGCACACTCAACCTGGGCGAGTATCAAAAGTTCAGCCTCTACCTGGTCTACGTCTTTTTCCCGCTGGGCCAGCTGGGCTTTATCATCGCTCTGATGGCCCAGGCGGCGGCCTCGGCGGATCGGATCTTCGAGGTGCTCGACACCGAAAATGAGATCAGCGAACGCCCCGACGCCTATCCGCTGCCGCCCATCCAGGGGCGCGTCGAGTTCCGCAATGTCGCCTTCCGTTACTTCGGCAACAGCGAACCGGTGCTGCGCGACGTCAGCTTCGTGGCCGAACCGGGGCAGACCATCGCCCTGCTCGGCGCCACCGGCAGTGGCAAGACCAGCATCATCAATCTCATCCCCCGCTTCTACGACGTGAGTGAAGGGGCGGTATTGATTGACGGCCACGATGTGCGTGACGTAACCATTGACAGCCTGCGCTCGCAGATCGGAATCGTGCTGCAGGAGACCAATCTTTTCAGCGGCAGCATCCGCGACAATATCGCCTTCGGGCGGCCCGAGGCCAGTGATGAGGAGGTGATCGCTGCGGCGCGGGCGGCGGCAGCGCACGACTTCATCATGAGCTTCCCTGAAGGTTACGCCACCCGCGTGGGCGAGCGCGGGGTGACCCTTTCCGGCGGGCAGCGGCAGCGCATCGCCATCGCCCGCGCGCTGCTGCTCAACCCGCGCTTGCTGATCCTCGACGATTCGACCAGTAGCGTTGACCTGCAGACCGAGCAGACCATTCAACGCGCGCTGGAGCGTTTGATGAAGGGGCGCACGAGCTTCGTCATCGCCCAGCGCATCAGCACCGTGTTACACGCTGATCAGATTATCGTGCTCGACAACGGGCGCGTCGCGGCCCGCGGCACGCACGCCGAATTGATGGAGAACAGCCCCATCTACGCCGAGATCTACCACTCGCAACTGGTGGCGGATACGAGCGAGGCCACGGGGTCACCTTGAAAACCCAGCCGGGCCGGGGTGTGGGGAACCTCGGCTGCCCAGCCTCCACCACGAGGCAGGGGCGCGGGGAAACCCGGCTCGCCCGCCTGCCAACCGGCGTGGGGGCGCCCGGCGCCCCACCCGGCAGCGGCGTGGGGAACCCCGGGTTCCCCGCCTTCACCACGAGGCAGGGGCGTGGGGAACCCCGGCTGCCCCGCCTCCACCACGAGGCAGGGGCGTGGGGAACCCCGGCTGCCCCGCCTCCCCCAGATGGCAGGGGCGTGGGGAAACCCGGGGTCCCCACCTTACCAACCAGTGTTGGGACGCCGGGCGCCCCACCCGGCAGCGGCGCGGGGAACGCCGGGTTCCCCGCCTTTACCACGAGGCAGGGGCGTGGGGAACCCCGGGTTCCCCGCCTTTACCACGAGGCAGGGGCGTGGGGAACCTCGGGTTCCCCGCCTCCACCGCGAGGCCGGGGCGCGGGGAAACCTGGTTTCCCCATCTTCCCAACCAGCGCCGGAGCGCCTGACACCATAGACAACAAGGAACACTCAGATGATGGTAGGAGGTCCAGGCGGCCCCGCCCGCCTGCTCAACCAGGAAACCCAGAAGCCGAAGCGGGTCGGCGCAACGCTGGCGCGCTTCTGGAGCTACTTCCGCCCCTGGTGGTACGCAATTGTGCTGACCGTAGCGCTGATCATCGTTGCCACTACCCTGCAGGTAGCCACGGCGCCAGTGATCGGCCAGGCGGTTGACTGCTACCTGGCGCCCAATCCGGCGGCCTGCTGGATCGATCCGCCAGCCGTTAGCCTCGACGTGCAGGCCCGGCTGGCCGGCCTGGGGCGCCTGGTGGCGATCCTGGCGCTGCTGTTTACTGCCGGCTCGCTGCTCCAGGGTCTGGCCTTCTTCACCCTGAACTGGGCCGGGCAGCGCGCCCTGCGCCGGATCCGCCAGGACGCCTTCGCCCAGATCCACCGCCTCTCGCTGGGCTTCTACACCCGCAACGAGGCCGGCAACATCATGAGCCGCATCACCAACGATACCGACACCATCCAGCAGACCCTCGGCTTCGCCCTGCTGAGCGTAGTGAGCGGCATGCTGCAATTGACGATCACCGGGGCGCTGATGCTGCAAACCAACGTTCCCTATGCCCTGCTGAGCCTGAGCGTGCTGCCGCTGATGGCCTGGGCGACATTTTACTTCTCGCGGCAGGCGCGGCGGGCGTTTCGGCGCAGCCGCCAGGAGATGGGCAGCGTCAACGCCGGGTTGCAGGAGAGCATCGCCGGGGCGCGCGAGGTGCAGGCTTTCAGCCGCGAAGAGGAGGTCATCGAGCAGTTCCGGCGCGCCAATGCGGCCAATCGCGACGCCAACGTGCGCGCGGCCAGCTTCACCAGCGCCCTCAATCCGGTGCTGGAAGCCCTGGGCTACCTGGCCATCGCTATCGTCGTCGTCGTCGGCGGCCTGAGCGCCCTGCGCAACCAGCCGCTGCTGGGCACGACGGTCATTTCGCTGGGCACGGTCTTCGCCTTCATTCAGTACGTGCAACGCTTCAACCAGCCCATCCAGCAGATCGCGGTGCTCTGGACGAACATTCAAAGCGCGATTGCCGGCGGCGAGCGCATCTTCGGCTTGCTCGACGAGACGCCCGACATTGTCGATCGTCCCGACGCCCGGCCGCTGCCGCCGATCACCGGCCGGGTGGCCTTCGAGGAGGTCTGGGCCGAGTACAAGCCAGGCGAGCCGGTGCTGAAGGGGATCAGTTTCGTTGCTGAACCGGGGTGGATGGTGGCCATCGTCGGGCCGACCGGGGCGGGCAAGACGACGATCATCAACCTCATCCCGCGCTTCTACGACGTCAGCCGGGGCCGGGTGACGATTGACGGCCACGATGTACGCGAGGTGACCGCGGCAAGCCTGCGCAGCCAGATCGGCATCGTCTTGCAGGACACCTTCCTCTTCTCCGATACGGTAATGAACAATATCCGCTACGGTCGTCTCGATGCCGCGGACGACGAGGTGATTGCCGCGGCGAAACTGGCCATGGCCCACGACTTCATCACCCGGCTCCCCGAGGGCTATCAGACGCGGCTGGGGGAGCGGGGCGCCGGCCTGAGCCAGGGGCAGCGCCAGTTGATCGCTATTGCCCGCGCGGTGCTGGCCAACCCGCGCATCCTGATCCTCGACGAGGCCACCAGCAGCGTGGATACGCGCACCGAGCGGTTGATCCAGCGGGCCTTCGACACGCTGCTGGAGGGGCGCACCAGTTTCGTCATCGCCCACCGCCTCAGCACCATCCGCAACGCCGACCTGGTGCTGATGGTGCAGGGCGGGCAGATCGTCGAGCGCGGCACGCACGAAGAGTTGCTGGCCCTGCGAGGGGCCTACTACGCCCTGTACACCAGCCAGTTCCGTCGGGAGGAGGAACTCGCCGCGTAGGTTCGTCCACGGCTGCGCCAGCGGAGATAAGGATGAGGCAAAGGCGCAAAGTTGCAACGCGAACTACACTATGACTACATAAGTAGTCTGTACAGCAAGTTGCGTGGCATTTCCGCCCCCCTCCCAGCCTCCCCCCGTTGGGGGGAGGCGCCGGCCTCCCTCCCCCAGCGGGGGAGGGTTGGGGAGGGGGCGGGGGTGTAGCGAAAGCCTGTGCCGATCCTTGCGGCAGCGTTCTACCGATGCGAAGCCCGCCTTTCCAGGCTATACCGGATCTCATTCCAAATCTTCATACAGCCGCACGCCACGCGCTGATGCGCGGCTCCAGGCCGCGCCTACGGACGACTGCCGGCGGGCTATCGGCTATCGGTTATCGGCTATTGTCATATCAGAGCGCCCGTTCGCGCTCCAGGGCCTCGCGCGGCGTCCGCACGGTCGCTGCGCCGTTGAACGATACCTGGCTCTCGGCGAGTGCGCTGGCGGTCGCGGCGGAGATCCCGCTGATCGCCACCCGGCAGCCGATGAGGCGCAGGGCCTCCACCGCGCCGCCCAGCGCCCGCGCCGCGTCGGCGTTGACATCCGAGGCCCCGGCAACGTCAAGCACCACCAGGCGCGCCCGTTGTTCGCTGGCGTGCCGCACCAGGCGCTCCACCAGCGCGTCGGCGCGCCCTTCGTCAATCGGGCCGACAATGGGCGCCAGCAAGACCCCTTCGGCCAGGGACACCGCCGGGATTTCCAGCCTTGCCACCAGGTCGAGCAGGCGCTGCTGGCGCTGGTTCTGTTCGCGTAACGCCTCGGCCTGCGCCCGCAACTCGATCGCCTGATCATCGGCGCGGCGCAGCGCCTCCTCGGCCCGCGCGCCGTTCGCCGTGGCCTCCCGCAGGGCGGTATCGGCAACCAGGCGGCTGAGGAGCATACAGGTCACCACCAGGGCGAAGCTCCCGAGGGTGCGCAGGTCGTTCGTATAGGCGCTCAGAAAACGCGCCTCCGGCCCGGCGCGCAGCGACAGGATGACCAGCAACCCCAGGGCGCTGCCCAGAATCCAGCGCGGCCCGGCCAGTACCTGCGCCACCGCTGGCGGCGCCAGCACCACCAGCGCCGAATACTCGCGCACGAATCTCTCAGGCGTTCCCAGACCTACGGCTATGGTGACCGCCACGATGTTCACCACCAGTGCCGCCTCCAAGCCGCGCCGGTAGGCGGCCAGGATACCGAGGGCCAGCAGGGTGGCCACAACGCCGATCGCAAAGGTCGGCTCACGCATGTCTTTGAGCATCTGGCCGATGGTGATCGTAATGGCGCCCGCCACCTGGGCGATCAGGAGCGCCGTAACAATCTGTCGCCGGGCCATTTTGTCCTCCGCAGCCAGCTCTATGCCGTCTTCTCAGCCGCTGTACGAGTTTTTGTCACGTTTCGTATATTGTATTCGCCGCTCGACTCAAGGTTTAATAGTCTGTGAACTACGTTTCCTTGCATTTCCGCCCCCTCCTCGGCCCTCCCCCGCTGGGGGAGTTCTCAGGTGTAGGGTTTTCCGGCGCATGCTCGCGTCGCATGCGCCATCCGGGGCCTTGGGACGCCCAACTCCCCCCTCTCCCTCTCAGGGAGAGGGAGGCAGGGATGAGGGTCGTAAGCGCGCTGGAATGCCGAAAACTCCTTCTCGCTCAAAAACCCCACACCTGAGAGCGCTGGGGGAGGGGGTGGAGGAGCCAGATCTATGCATCGCCACTTCTTGACCGTGTTGACGATCCTCGCCATGATGCTAACGGCCCTGGCAGCCAAACCCACTGCTGCTCAGAGAGGTCAGCGTTGCTTTCCCGAAACCGGCCACTGCATCAGCGGGCTGATCCGCGCCTGCTGGGAGCGCAACGGCGGCCTTCCCATCTTCGGTTATCCTATTACGCCCCGGCGCCAGGAGATCGTCGAGGGCCGTTCGTTGCAGGCGCAGTGGTTCGAACGCAGCCGGTTGGAGATCCAGCGCGACGGTCTGGTAACTTCTGGACGCCTCGGCGCGCGGTACCTGGAGTTGACCGGCCGGCCCTGGCAACAGTTCCCCCGCGAGCAGCCGATTGACTCGCTTGAGTGCGTCTATTTTCCGCAAACCGGCTTCAACGTATGCGGCTGGTTCCTCGGACACTGGCAGCGTAACGGGGGTCTGGAGCGGTTCGGCTACCCGATCTCCCCCGTCTTCGAGGAACTGATCGAGGGTCGCCGCTACTGGGTGCAGTACTTCGAGCGCGGGCGCATGGAGCACCATCCCGAGAACAGCTACCCCTACGACGTGTTGCTCGGCCTGCTCGGACGCGAGGTGCTGGCCCTCGAACAGGGCGGGTGAGGCGGGGCGCGGGGGAACCAGGTCCGCCTGCGGGCAGCCTGGAGGGTTACGCTCAGGTCTGTTGCCCGACAGACCGGGGCCCAAGCAACCCGTGCTTCCTCTCATCCTCCCACCCTGAACAAACTGTCAACCCTCGTCCCGTTACCGGAAACGCCGCCGTTCACCCGCATGTGGTAGCATGCCCCCGGCACGATCACTCTCTGCGGAAGGAGCGCAATTGTGCAGGTCAACCCGGGAATCTTCAAAGCCTACGACATTCGCGGGATCTATCCCTCTGATTTGAACGAAACGATCGGCTATCTTATCGGGCGGGCCTTTGTGACCTTTCTCGGCGCCGAGACAGTTATTGTCGGGCGTGATATGCGCACCTCCAGCCCGGCAATGTTCGAGGCAGTCACCCGCGGCATTGCCGACCAGGGCGCCGACGTGGCCGACATCGGCATGGTCAGCACCGACCAGTACTACTTCGCCTGCGCCACCCTCGGGCTGCCCGGCATGATGGTCACGGCCTCGCACAACCCCAAGGAGTACAACGGCTTCAAAATGGTGCGCCAGATGCCCTACCTGCTCAGCGGCGACGAGGGCATTCAGGACCTGCGCCGGCTCGTTGAGAGCGAAGCCTTTCCCCAACCCACGCGCAAGGGCGCCATCAGGCGTTACGACTTCCAGGAGGAGTTCATCGCCAAGGCGCTCTCGCTGATTGACGTAGCGGCGCTGGAAAACGGCGGGGCCCTGGGCCGCCCCCTGCGGGTCATCGCCGACACCGGCAACGGCATGGTTGGCCCCATCCTCCAGGAGATCTACCGCCGCCTGCCGATCATCTTTACCGGCATGTACCTGGAACCAGACGGCACGCTGCCCAACCACGGCCTCGATCCCCTGCAACCCGAGAACCGCGCCGAGTTGCAGGCGCGCGTGCCCGCCGAAGGCTTCGACATCGGCTTCCTCTTCGACGGCGACGGCGACCGCTTCTTCGCCGTTGATGATCGAGGGCGCTTCATCTCCGGCGATTTTCTGACGGCGATCCTTGGGCAGTATCTGCTGGAGAAGGCCCCCGGCGCCAGAGTGATCTACGATGTGCGCGCCTCCTGGGCCGTGCCCGACCTGATCCGCGCCAGCGGGGGCATCCCGCTGATGGAACGGGTCGGCCATGCCTTCATCAAACGGCGCATGGCCAACGAAGACGCGGTGTTCGCCGGCGAGGTCACCGGCCATTACTACTTCCGCGACTTCTTCTACGCCGACTCGGGCATTATTCCGTCGCTGCTGTTGATGGAACTGCTGGCGAAGCGCGGCGTCAGGATGAGCGTGCTGCTCGCCGAGCTGGAGGCGAAGTATTTCATTTCGGGGGAGATCAACTCGAAGGTGCGCGACGTGCCCGCCAAACTCGACGAGATCGCCGCCTGCTACGCCGATGGCAGGGTCGAGCGCCTTGACGGCGTCTCGGTGAGCTACGACACCTGGCACTTCAACGTGCGCGGCTCGAACACCGAGCCGCTGATCCGCCTCAACCTGGAGTCGATCGCCTCGCCCGAAGAGATGGCCGCCCGCCGCGATGAAGTGCTGGCGATCATTCGCGGGGACGGGTGAGTAGCGTCGTCCTCACCCTCCCCCCGACCTCTCAGGTGTCGGGTTTTTCGAGCGAGAAGCGGTTTTTGGCATTCCAATGCGCTTACGATCCTCACCCCCCGCCCCCCTCTCCCGCGAGCGGGAGAGGGGGAGTTGGGCGTCCCAAGGCCCCCGATGGCGCATGCGACGCGAGCAGCGCCGGAAAACCCTACACCTGAGAACCCCGGACCCCTCCCTCGCCACCGCCGGTGGCGAGGGAGGGGGCGCCGAGCGCAGCGCGGCGGGGGTGGGTGAGGAGCGCTCCCAAACCACCGTCTACACCGGCGTCGGCGCCGGGGTCGCCGTCGTCACCGGCACGTCAAAGGCCCCGCGCCGCGCCGCGATCAGCGCGCCGAGGGCCAGAACCAGGCTGACCAGCCCCACCAGCCAGCCCACCCAGGGGATCAGGCTCAGCAACACGATGAGCAGCACGCCAAGGCACAGGGCGAGGAAATCGCCCGCCTCGCGCCCGGCGGCCCGCAGCAGCGCCCGCCCGGCCCACAGGCCGGTGATGAGCGGGCTTAGCGTCCAGGCCAGCACCAGAGCAGCCGTGAGCAGCACGGCAAACATGAGCGCCGGGAACCAGCCCCAGAACAGCAGGATGGCCAGGAAGATCAGGATCGAGAGCAAGGGTATGGCAAAGAGCAGCGCCAGCGCAGCGATACCGTAGAGCGCCGCCTGCCCCGGTCGCAGCGCCAGGGCCTGTGCCGGGCGCCGCAGCGCATCAGGCGCAAAGCGCAGCAGGAGCCAGCCCAGCAGCGCGAACCCGGCCAGCATCAGCAGCGGTCGCAGGATCTGCCCGGGCCGGAACGCTGGCGCTGGCGTGGTCTGCGGTTGCTCGCGCTGCTCAAAGCGCACGTCGCCGGCCACGCCTGGCGGCACACTCGCCGCTTCGGGCGCAGTGTAGCTCAGCACACCCCCGATCCGCGCGCTATCGCCAATGGTGATCTTGCCCACATCAAGGGCGGCGTCGCCGCCTACCTGGCCGTTGAGGATCACCGTGCCGGCGCCGGCCTGCAAGTCTCCGGCAACGGCGCCGTCAATCAGCGCCTCACCGGCAAACATGTAGGCCGAGCCGCCCACCGTCGCGCCGCGCTCAATGCGTACACCCTGCACCACGCTGCGGCCGCTGACCTGCGCGGGGCTGAAGGCCCCCTCTCCACCACCGGCCGCGGCAAAGAGGTGGTCGCCAATTCTGCCAGTGACGATCACCCCTGCACCCGCCGCGCGCACATCGTCCTCAACCACGCCGTTGATCCGCACCTCCGCGCCCGCGGCCAGCACATCGCCGGTGACCACGCCGTTGATCTCGACATAGGCGCCCATCGCCACCAGATCGCCGTCCACCTTGCCGTCAATGTAGATCTCCTGAGCCATCACGGTCAGGTCATCTTCGATCACCTGGCCAGCCGGCAGGCGGTAGATATCGCCTGAGCCAAACTCCGCCGCGAACACCGGGCCCGCGACCAGCACAGCGATGATCGCCGCGACCACCGCGGCGAACGACCATACGCGCTTCATTCCCGGACCCATACGCGACCTCCTCTCCTCATTACACGGCAAAGCCGCGTATCATCAAAACCTGCGCGTAATCCAGACAGTTTCGCGTCGCACAACCAGCAGCGGCGAGGGGAAACGACGTCTCTCCGTAGCGTGCGTTGCGTTCACCCCAACTTTGCTATTGTACATCTAAACGGATCCACCCGACGTAGAGAGTCGCGCACTATCCGTGACAGGACGGCAACGAGAGCAGGGTCAGGACAAGCGGCGCCCCTGACCCCGCTCCAGCACACCCTGCCTGTCGCCTGCACCTCACCCGGCTGGCTGCGACCTGGCGCTGTGGTTGGCAGGCGGCGTAGCGGCAAGAAGATCGGGCAGGAGGGAGGATTCGTTCAGCCGGGGGATGAGGGTCACCTTCGCTCCGCTCTCGATCAGGTTCTGCGTCTCCAGAATGGTAAAGAGGGCCTCGGCCACCTCCCGGTCGGTATTGATGGCATTGAGCGCCTTGCCGAGGATCTGCGGGCGGATGGCCTGGGCCTGGGCGAAGGCGATGGCCGCCTGCCGCTCGGCGGTGCTGGTGATAATGCTCACCTGGTTCGCGCCGTCCTGCAGAATGGCCGAGGTCACCTGGCGCAGGCGGTTCACCACCTTGGCCTCGATCTGGCGGATCATGCCCGCATCGCGGAAGTGGACCTTACGCACATACACCGACCCGAGCCGGTAGCCCCACTCCATTGACTTCGGCGACACCTCGGCCCGCACGGCCTGGCTCATAGCGTGGCGATTCTCAAGCATTTCGGCCAGGGGCATGTTGCTAAGGGTGCGCACCACGGCATTGCTCACATTGGCGGCCAGCGACCCTTCCGGATCGGTGTTGCGGAAGAGGTAGGCCACCGGGTCGCTGATTGCCATCTCGTACCACACGCCAATGCCCATTGGCGCGCCTTCCTCGGAATTCACCGGCTGGCTGCGCAGATAGCGCTGGTTGAGGCGCATATCCAGCACCTTGCGTTCGCCGAGGAGCCGCACGATGAATGCGGCCGCGCCGAGGCGCGCGGGCAGGAAGTGAAACCCCGGCTCGCTGATCACGCCGATGACGTTGCCAAACAGCACGTAGACGTGACAGGTGCCCTCCTGCACGGTCGTATACAGGCCAAACAGCCGGGCCAGGCCGAGCGTCAGCGCAATTACGACCGGCGCGAAGATAAAGCTGATGAAAGCGGTGGTAACGAACAACATCAGGCTGATCATCGCTCCACCTCCATAATGACGCGCTCGGCCTGGCGGAAGAGGCCCAGGCGCACGTTCCGCAAATAGGCGGCGATGGCGTTCGGCCCCCTGGCGCGCAGGGCATGCAACTGTTCGGCCAGGGCCAGCAGCGGCTCGACCTCGGCCTGGGCCTTCAGCGTTTCGATCTCCACTGCGCGCTTCGACTGGACGATCTTCTGGTCGGCGGCGGCCTGGGCCAGGCTGATGTCCGACGAGACCTGGTTGTGGGCGGTGTTAATCGCCGCCATCGCCGACTCGACCTCGGGCGGGGCGTCAATCTCGGTGATCAGCGAGGCTTCGAGAATCACGCCATAGCGGGCGGGCGAGGAGAGGCACTCGCGGTCCATCAACTCGTTCAGGTCGCGGAGATTTTTGCGCAGGTCGTTGATCGAGACGCCGCTCACGGCGCTGGCGTCAGTCGGCTGAGAGGCCCCATTACCGCCAGGGGCGGGGGGCGCCTCGAAACCGGCGATGCGTTCCCGCAGGATGGAGACAAAGTAGCCCATCACGTGCACCACCGGATTCTTTACCCCGAACAGGTAGGCGTAGAGGTGGCGCTCCGAGACGCGGTAGCGGATCTGCCCCTTCAGGCCAACGTTGAGTTGATCCTTGGTGACCGCCTCCAGCACCGTGCCCCCGCGGTTGGCGCGCGGATCTTCCAGATCCAGGGCCATGTTCACCGTCTGGGTGGCGATGGAGACCTTGTGGATGCGCTCCCAGGGCCACTTGAAGTGCACTCCGGGCTGAATGACGCGCACCTGCGGGTAGCGGTAGCGATCGCGCTCCTCGGGGCGGAGGTACTCGGTAAAGGGATCCTCCGTAGCGGCTGAGAGGGGCAGACGCTCGGCGCGACCGAAGATCGTCTTCACCGCGCGCTCATTCTGATCCACCGTATAGAAGCCAAAGAGGACGTAGCGGACGAAGAACCAGCCGAGAAAGCCGAAGATAATCCCCAGGGCGATTGCGGACATTGGCGCTGTGGCTCCTTTCCGAGGGGTGAAACCGGCCGACAGGTTGTTGTCGCAATGATAGAACGATGAGCTTACCAGATTGTTGCAGTGACACAGGGTTTTCAAATCATGACCTGGATTAACCCTGTAGCGCAACCCTCCAGGTTGCGCTACAGCATCCAGGGAACAACGTTGCTCTGAGCGGGCGCATTCCCAACTCTGCCTGTTTCACCTCAGAGGCATGGTCAGGGTGAACGTGCTGCCCTTGCCCGGGCCGGCGCTCTGAGCCGTCAGCTCGCCGCCCATGGCCCAGGCCAGGTGCCGGGCGATGGTCAGCCCGATGCCGCTGCCGCCGCTGGCGCGCGAACGGGAGCGATCAACGCGGTAGAAGCGTTCGAAGATGTAGGGGAGGTCTTCGGGGGGGATGCCAATGCCGGTGTCAATCACCTCGGCGCGGGCCATGGGGCCTTCAACGCCAAGGCGCACGGTAATACAGCCGCCTTCGGGGGTGTAGCGAATGGCGTTGCCCACCAGGTTCAGCAGGATCTGCGCCAGACGATCCGGATCGGCGCGCACGATCAGCGTGGGCGTTTCAGGGAGCACTCGCAGTTCGAGACAGTTCGTGATCGTTTGCGGGCGCAACTGGTTGACCACGCGCCGGGCCAGTTCCACCAGGTCCACCTCGGCCAGATGCAGGCTCACCTGGCCGGCCTCGACGTGGGAAAGGGTCTGGAGGTCGTCAATCAGGCGGCGCATGCGCCGCACTTCGTGCTGCATGTCGCCGAAGACGGACGGCTCGGGGCCGAAGACACCGTCAATCAAACCCTCCAGGAAGCCTTCGATGCCGGCGAGGGGCGTGCGCAGTTCGTGGGCCACATTCCCGATCAGCGCCACCCGCTGCTGCTCCACCCGTTCCAGGCTTTCGGCCATCTGGTTGAAGCTGGCGGCGACGATCGCCAGCTCGTCGCTGGCAGGCACGGCCACACGCTCGTCGTAGCGGCCCTCGGCGATGCGCTGGCTGCTGCGGGCGATCTCGTTCAGCGGGCGGAGGATCTGCCGCAGGAGCAGGACGCTGGTCGTCAGCCCCACCACGGCGGCGGCGGCCGCGGCGGCCAGCAGGGCCTGCCCGGTAGCCTTGCGGAAGCTGCCGAGCAGGGCCGTTTCGACTGCAGCGCGCTCCGCTATCGGGACGCCCTCGAGTTGCGCGCGCAGTTCAGCGGCGAAGATCTGGCTGCCCAGCCGGTCAGCAGCGACGGCCAGCACCACCACGCCTACCACCACCACCAGCATCTGGGCGGCGATGAGTTGCCAGCGCAGTTGTGCAAACGCCCTCATAACCGCTCGTCCACAAAGCGGTAGCCGACGCCGCGAACGGTGACAATCAGCGTCGCGCCGGTGGCCGCCTCCAGCTTGCGCCGCACCTGGCCGACATACACGTCAACTACCCGGTCGGTGCCGTAGAAATCAGCCCCCCAGACCAGATCGATCAACTGCTCGCGGCTGAGGGCGCGGTTGGGGTGGCGGGCCAGGGCCAGCAGCACGTCGAACTCGGTCGGGCTCAATTCAAGCGTCTGGCCCCCGGCCTGGACCTCACGGGCGTCAGGGTCAATCAGCACATGGCGGAAGCGTAGACGATTGTCGCGCAGCGGCATGCCGCGCCGCCGCCGCAGGATGGCCTCGACGCGGGCCACCAGCTCGCGGGGACTGAAGGGCTTGGTCAGGTAATCATCCGCGCCAATCCGCAGGCCGGCCACGCGGTCGGCCTCTTCGCTCCGCGCCGTAAGCATCAGAATGAAGACATCCGAGCGCTCGCGGAGGCGCGCGGCAACCTCCATGCCGTCCATCCCCGGCAGGTTCAGATCGAGCAGGATCAGATCCGGCGAATCATCCTCGGCCAGTCGTAACGCATCGGGGCCATTATCCACGCAGAGGACGCGGAAACCTGCCTGCTCCAGGTAGGCCCTGGCGATCGTTCGGATACTGGCCTCGTCATCAACGACCAGAATCACGCCTGTGTTACTCATGGACGTATTATATACTCATCCGGCGAGGAGGGCAGGGCGAGCGACAGCAGCCCGCCCGCGGCGCCTGGCCCGCACCGTGGCGCGACCGGACAGCCGCAACGCTCGCTGCTGCTCGCAGCGAGACGAGCACAGGCGGCATGTGATTATTTCGACAGACAGGCGGGAAACGCGGTTTCCCGCGCCCGTGCCAGGGCAGAAGGCAGACGCTCTCAGGTGTAGGGCTTTTTAAGCGAGAAGGGGTTTTTGGCATTCCGATGCGCTTACGATCCTTACCCCCCCGCCTCCCTCTCCCGCGAGCGGGAGAGGGAGGATTTGGGCGTCCCGATGCCCCGGATGGCGCATGCGACGCGAGGATGGGCCGGAAAACCCTACACCTGAGAAGAGAGCAGACGGGCTATCCACGCTTCATCGGCAGGCCGGCGCGGGCCCAGGCCACCATGCCCCCGGTGAGATTGGTCACGTCGCTGAAGCCCTGGCGGGCCAGTTGCTCGGCGGCGACGCCGCTGCGGTTGCCCGAGCGGCAGATGCAGATGATGGGGGCGTCCCTGGGCAGTTCATTGAGACGCATCGAGAGCATCGGCAACGGCAGCAGGTGCGCGCCGACAATGTGCCCATCGTAGGCGTATTCGTTGGCGGAGCGCACGTCGAGCAAGAAGAGACGCTCGCCGGCATCGAGACGGCGTTTCAGTTCCGGCGCGGTGATTGTGGCTATCGTAGTGGCGGCGGCAGGACCGCCGAAGAGACGTCGCAGCATTATTGAAGGCTCCTCACAATTGTTTGTGACGAACATTTCAAAGTTCCGCGAGGCATGCTAGCACGCCAGTGTAAGGCGCATGCAAGCGTCTGGTAAGGATCTGGTAAGGGCCTGGAGAGGCATTGAAGGGGGCTCTGTGCAGGGACAGGGAGAAACCCGGGTTCCCGCACCCGTCCAACCAGCCAGTAAACGAGGTTTCAGAAAGGCCAATGGTTTACATCACGGTCTCACGCCGACCTGCCCTCTCCCTGGCCCTCCGCTGCTGGAGGAGAGAACCAGGCGCCTCACCCTGGCGGTGGGGAAGGCGGGAAGCAGAATCCTGCGAACGGCGCCACACCTGTAAAACCGTGATCCTGCCTCAGGAGTTTCGTCTGTAGGGAGCAACCATGCAGCAACACATCATCATCATCGGCGCGGGCTTTGGCGGACTCAGCGCGGGCATTCGGCTCGCTGCCCGAGGCCATCGCGTCGAGATCTTCGAGAAAGCCGATCAACCAGGAGGAAAAGCCTACGTCATCGAGCGCAACGGCTACCGCTTCGACGCCGGACCCACAGTTATCACCGCGCCGTTTATGTTCGACGACCTGTGGCGGGTCGCCGGGCGCCGCCGCGAGGATTACTTCGAACTCCGTCCCTGCCAGCCCTACTACCGTCTCTTCAACAAGGACGGCAAGCACTTTGACTACTCAGGCGACGAGGAGGCCATCGAACGAGAGATCGCCCGTTTCAACCCCGCCGATGTCGAGGGCTACCGCCGTTTTATGGCCAGCACCCGGCCGATCTTCGAGAAGGGCTTTCTGGAACTGGCCGACAAGCCCTTCCTGAACATCGGCGATATGCTCCGCGTCGCCCCCGACCTGATGCGCCTCCAATCGTACCTGAGCACCTATCGCTACGTATCGCGCTTCATCAGCGATGATTTTCTGCGCCGCTGCTTCTCGTTCCACCCGCTGTTCATCGGCGGCAACCCCTTCGATGCTTCGTCCATCTACGCCATGGTGCACTACCTGGAGCGGGAGTGGGGCATCCACTACGCCGTGGGCGGCACAGGGGCGATTGTGCGGGCGATGGCCCGGCTCTTTGACGAGTTAGGCGGCACGCTGCACCTGAACAGCCCGGTGCGCGAGATCGTCATCGAGGGTCGGCGGGTGATCGGCGTGCGCCTGGCCGATGGCATCGTGCGCCGCGCCGACGCGGTAGTCTCCAACGCCGACGTCGCCTACACCTACAGCACCCTGGTGGCGCCCCGTCACCGGCGCTACTTCACCGACCGGCGGCTGCGACGCAAGAAGTACAGCATGTCGCTGGTGGTGATCTACATCGGCACGCGCCGCCGCTACGACGACGGATCGTTGCTGCGCCACAATATCATCTTCGGCGAGCGCTACCAGGGCCTGCTGGAGGATATTTTCCACCACAAGCGGCTGGCCGACGACTTCTCGCTCTACGTGCACATTCCGTCGCTCAACGACCCCTCCTTCGCCCCCGAGGGCGGCGAGTCGTTCTATGTGCTCTCGCCGGTGCCGCACCTGGGCGCGGGCATCGACTGGTCGGTCGCGGCGCGGCCCTACCGCGACGCTATCGTGCGCTTCCTCGAGGAGCGCTACATGCCCGATCTGAGCAAGAACATCGTGGTCGAGACGATGGTTGATCCGCGCCATTTCGCCCGGCAGCAGAACGCCTTCCTCGGCTCGGCCTTCTCGTTTGAGCCAATCCTGACCCAGTCGGCCTGGTTCCGCCCCCACAACCGCTCGGAGGAGTTTGAGAACCTCTACTTTGTGGGCGCAGGCACCCATCCCGGCGCGGGCATCCCCGGGGTGCTCTCATCGGCGATTATCGCCGAGCAGTTGATCGGCGCGGCTTAGAGCACTGGCGGGAATGCTTGATCCCCTGAGGACGAGGAGCCTCTGAGAACACTGAGCGGGTCAATCGTTTCGAGAAACGCTATACGTCGTCTGTGAACGAAGTTTTTTGCTGAACCCGCCCCCTCCCCAACCCTCCCCCGCTGGGGGAGGGAGTCCGGCTCCTCCCCCCAACGGGAGGAGGCCGGGAGGGGGGCGGAAAGGCCGGGAAACTTCCTTTACAGACTACTGAGCACTCTGTGAACGAAGGTTTTCAGTAACTCCGCCCCCTCTCCACCCCTCCCCCGCTGGGGGAGGGAGTCCGCCTCCTCCCCCCAACGGGGGGAGGCCGGGAAGGGGGCGGAAAGGCCGGGAAACTTCCTTTACAGACTACTGAGCACTCTGTGAACGAAGTTTTTCGGCAACTCCGCCCTCTCCCCAGCCCTCCCCCGCCGGGGAGGGAGTCCGGCTCCTCCCCCCAACGGGGGGAGGCCGGGAAGGGGGCGGAAAGGCCGGGAAACTTCCTTTACAGACTACTAATAAGCGCTTAGAAGACATTTCGGGAGAGCCTGCGCCCTCCCTGAAACCCTCCCTCCAGCGACATTAATCCAGCAACGGGATCACCGTGTGACCGGCGGGCACGAACAGGCTGCCCTCGGTGAGGCCCTGGGGCGCGATCGGCGCCAGACGGCGCTCCAACTCCCGTTCGCCGATCACCCCCTCCAGCGCTTCGCGGAAGGCCGTCGCCACGGCTGCGACCTGCGCGCCGCTCTCGTGGACGAACTCCAGACGGTAGTGGACAATGCCCGCCGCGCGCCAGGCCGCCAGATGGCGGCTGGCCGTCTGGGCCTCGGCCCCGAAGACGGTATTGCGGCAGCCCACATCGGCCAGCACCGGGTGCTCGCGCCCGCGCTGGTCGCGCAGGGTCACCTGGTGGCGCTCGCAGGGACGCCCGCAGTCCTTGTAGCTCGTGCCGGCGGAGAGGAAGCGGCAAAAGACGCAGTGCTCGGTGTGGAACACCGGCAGGTGCTGGTAGGCCACCACTTCGGTGCGCCCCGGCCCGAGCGCCCGCGCCAGGTCGGCGACCTGCGCCGCGTTCAGGTCGTGGGTGGGCGTGAGGCGCTCCAGCCCCAGGTCGAGCAGCGTGGCGGCGCTGAGGAGGTTGGCGGCGTTCAGGCTGAAATCGCCGGTGAGCGGCGGCGCCTCGACGTGGCGCAGGGCGTGCAACAGGCCCGTCGAACGCACCAGAATGCCGCAGCCCAGCTTCAGCAAGAAGCGTGTGATGCGCTCCTCGCCGGGCTTGAGCACCCGCGGGCTGGCCACTCGCGCGGGGATGCCCGCTGCCTGCACCCGCTCGACCGCCGGACGCAGCCCGTATAGATCCAGGTAGTCGAGGGTGATGCTTGCGGGGGCCGGGCGCAGGGCCAGAGCCGCCTCGAGTTGCTCGGGGGTGCGCACCAGCAGATGGAGGCGCGGCGACGCATCGGCGGGCGCGGGGGCCGCGCGGCTGGCTGCCAGCAGCGCCGCCAGCGCCGCCTGCGGTTCGGCCACCGGCCCGGAGCGGGGCCGGGCCTGCAAGGCCGCCAGTTGCTCCACCGCCTCGCGGCGCAGGGTGTTGAGCAGCGAATCAGGCGCGAATGGCGCACCGGCGATATCGGTCTCGAGTGTTGCCAGGGTGTAAGGAGTGGTTCCCAGCCGTCCAAGCTGCGCGCGCAGGTCCTCCAGCGTCAGGGGATGGCGCAGGGCCGTCGCCAGCGGTTCGGGGGAACGCACCGTGACATACAGATCGGGACGCTCCACCAGGCGCCAGACCAGCTCCAGCGGCGCCCCGGCGCGGGCGGTGACCCGCACCGCCACGGGCTGCCGTCGCGCGGGGGCGGCGGGCCGGGTGAAGGGCCGCGCGGCCCGCTCCACCTCGGGATCGTCGGTGCGCCAGAGCAGATCGCCGGCCCGCACCCGGCGATAGTTCACCGCCTGGTTGCCAAACTCGACCTCCAGCAACCCGTCGCGGGCGGGGCGCACGTGGTAGACCCGCCCGCCCTCCTCCGGCTCTTCAGGGCTGCGCCGGTCGGCAGCATCGAACACCACCCCGTCGCCGGGCTTCAGCGGAGCGATCGCCATGGCCGACTCAGGGGCGATCAGCACCCGATCGGCCAGCACCCGCACCACCCGGCCCACCAGCACCCCCCGATGGCGCGGCGCGCGCCCCCGCACGACCGCCTGGTGATTGGTTCCGCCGAGGAAGAACGGCCCGGACCCGCGCGAGTACACCTGCTCCAGTCGCAGTTCCTCGGCGGGAGACAGACTGAGCGGCAGGCCGGCCCAGGCCTCGTCCACCGCCTTGCGGTAGGCGCTGGTGGCCAGGGCGACGTAGTTCTCGTCCTTGTAACGACCCTCGATCTTCAGCGCCGCAACGCCCAGACGGACGATCTCTGGCATCAAGCGCAGCGCGGAGAGATCGCCTGGCGAGAGCAGGTAGCGCGCGTCACCAAGGGGGCGGGGCGCGCCATCAACGATCAACTCGTAGGGCAGGCGGCATGCCTGGGCGCACTGCCCGCGATTGGCGCTGCGCCCGCCCCATGCCTCCGAGGAAAAACACTGCCCCGAGTACGAGACGCACAACGCTCCGTGGACGAAGATCTCCACTTCCACATCAGTCGCGACGACGATGCTGCGGATCTCGTCCAGCGACAGTTCGCGGGCCAGGACGACCCGGCTCACCCCCAGCTCGCGGGCCAGTTCCACCCCTTCGGCGCTGGTAATGGACATCTGGGTCGAGCCATGCACCTCCATTTCGGGGGCGATGGCGCGCACCAGCCGGGCCAGGCCGAGATCCTGCACGATGACGGCATCGGCCCCGGCTTCGGCAATCGCCGCAGCCACGCGGGCCGCCTCGGCCAGCTCGTGGTCGAAGGCCAGGGTGTTGAAGGTGACGTAGCCCTTCACACCGCGGCTGTGCAAGAGGCGCAGCGCCTCGGGCAGCTCGGCGAGGGTGAAACCCACCTTGGCGCGGGCCGAGAAGTGTTTGAGGCCGAAGTAGACCGCATCGGCGCCTGCCTCAATGGCGGCGCGCAGTTGCGGCCAGTAGCCGGCGGGGCTCATCACTTCGGGCTTGCGTGGCAGGGCTGGCATTGGTATTCCCTCATTTTCTTGAGAGAGCCGCGCCCTCTCGAACCCTTTCCGCTTCAATTCTAGCAGACTTCCCCCGGCAGGAGCGCGGCATGCCCCGCAAAGCCCGCCTCCGGCGGCATAGCCTGAGGCGCCTGGCCGCTCACCACTTCAGACTTACCGCCGAGTGCGCAGAGGAACGCGGAGAATGGGCTTGGTGCAACTCTCTGCGCCCTCGGCGGTGAATACATATACGGTGAACGTGGACGCCTCTCTTCCCAACACCCCTTTGCAGATCCCGCTGGTGTAGGGTATGATGTCACCACACAACGTCCAGACCGCAGCGTGTCCGGCGCTTACCCGCGAACGCCCGGATGCGCGCCAGAGCCGCGCCGGTCGCCAGCGCGTGTGGCGGCTGCGAGATATTCGCTTCTGTCGTCACACATCCGGGTTGCGAGCGCCGCCGGGAGGCGTGCCACCCTGAATCAACAGCACCCCGCGCGACAGGCACACCCCGTCCCACGGAGGCAGAGCATGGCTACGCTGTATGTTGCGTCAACCGAGACGTTCGTCGGCAAAAGCGCCGTCTGCTTCGGCTTGCTGCGTCGCATGCAGCGCGACGGCTTCAGCGTCGGGTACATGAAGCCGGTGAGCGTTTCGGTGGCTGGCGCCTCCGGCGCCGTGATGGACGAGGACGCCGCCTTCATTCGCGAGATGCTGGCTCTGAGCGAGCCGCTTGACCAGATCGTCCCCGTGCTGATCACCCCTGGCGTGGTCGAGGCGATCCTCCGTGGACAGCACCCCAGCTATACGCGCATCCTGCGCGACGCCTACCTGAATGTCTCGCGCGATAAGGACATCATCGTCCTCGAGGGCACAAACACGTGGTCGGAAGGCGCTCTGGTGGATCTTTCAGCGGATCAGGTAACCGATCTGCTCCAGGCGCCTGGCCTGCTGGTAACGCGCTACGACTCGACGCTGAGCGTAGATACGGTGCTTTCGGTGCAACGCTACGTGGGCGAACGGCTGCTGGGGGTGCTGATCAACCAGGTGGAGGACGCGCAGTTCGAGTTTGTCCGCAACCGGGTCGTGCCATTCCTGGAGCGCCGGGGCATTCCCGTCTTCGCCGTGCTGCCCCGCGACCCGACCCTGGCGGGCGTCAGCATCGAGGAACTGCTGATGCATCTCGGCGGGCAGTTGATCGGCCAGCGCGAGTGGTGTTCCCGCGTCGCCGAGACGTTGATGATCGGCGCGATGAGCGCCGAGGCCAGCCTACCCTTCTTCCGCCGCCGCGGCAATAAGGTGGTGGTCACCGGCGGCGACCGCGCCGATCTGCAACTCGCCGCCCTCAAGACTCATACCAGCGCTCTGGTGCTTACCGGCAACTTCAAGCCGGCGTCCGAGGTTGTGGATCGCGCCGGGGACCTGCAGGTGCCGCTGATCGTCGTCCCCGACGATACCCTGGCCACGGTGGAACGGGCAGAACGTCTCTTTGGCCGGGTGCGCTTCCACGAGGACGCCAAACTGCGCCGCTTCACCGAGTTGCTTGAAGCCAACTTCGATTACCCCCGGCTCTACGATACCCTGGGGATGCGCCGATGAACGCCCCCGGCGTGAACGACCCGCCCTGTTGGAGGCGTGGAGGTGAAGATCAATTCTGTCGGCGAGGCTGTCCTGCCTCCGCAGCGGTGCAGGCGGCCCATCTCCTTATCAGTGGATGAACAGGTCAATAATGTATGTCAGAACAGATCGGTCCGCTCATCTTTGTTGAGAATCCCGATTACCCTTACCCGTTCAACGTGCCCCGACCCCCTCGCTTCTGGATGAACGAGACCACGGGACGGCTGGCCGACGCGGTTGAGACCTATCTGCGGAACGATGAACTGACCGCGGAACAGATGGAGATCCTCAAGATCTACCTGCGCCAGTATATTGAACGGGCGGTTATCGCCGACACGGCCGACCGGCGCAAGCTCCTCGAACAGGTGGAGACGCTCAGGCGCGTGGGCGATGTCGAGCGTTTCGCCGATGCGCTCTCCGAGGCGGGTCTGGAACCGTTTTGAGTCTGAAGTTCACAACCGGCGCCGGCAGCGCAGGCGCCCGCTATGTTCTACAAACACCTGCTCCGTCCCGTCCTTTTCCGAATGCACGGGGGCGACGCCGAAACAGCCCACGAGCGCGCGCTGGCGGCCCTGGCGTTCCTCTCACGCTGGCGACCGGCGCTGCGGGCCTGCGAGCGCCTGCTGGCCTGCCGCCATCCCGCCCTGGAACGCACGGTCTTCGGGGTGCGCTTCCCCAACCCCATCGGTCTTGCCGCCGGCATGGATAAAGACGGCGTTGCCCTGCCGGCCTGGATGGCCCTCGGCTTCGGCCACGTGGAAGTCGGCACGGTCACCGCCGCGGCCCAGCCGGGCAATCCGCGCCCGCGGCTGTTCCGCCTGCCGGCCAGCCAGGCGCTGATCAACCGCATGGGCTTCAACAACGCCGGCGCCGACGCCCTGGCCGCCCGTCTCGCCGCCCGGCCGCCGCTGCCGGCGCCGCTGGGCATCAGCATCGGCAAGTCGCAGCGCGCGCCCCTCGAGCAGGCAGTGGAGGACTACCTGCGCTCCTTTCGTTTGCTCTTCGATTACGGGGCCTACTTCGCGGTCAACGTCAGCTCGCCCAACACGCCGGGGCTGCGCGCCCTCCAGGATCGCGCGCACCTGCATGGGCTGCTGACCGCTCTGCAGAGCGAGAACCGGCGCCTGGCCCGCGAGCGCGACGTCCGCCCGCGGCCCGTCCTGGTGAAACTGGCCCCCGACCTCGCCGAGCCGGCGCTGGCCGAGGCCCTGGAAGTATGCGCCGAGACGGGAGTGGCCGGCATCATCGCCACCAACACAACCATCTGCCGAGACGGGCTGGCCCCCGCCGACCGCGCCCGAGCCGCCGAGAGCGGCGGCCTCAGCGGGCGGCCCCTGCATCCCCTCGCGTTGCGCGTAGTGCGCTTCGTAGCCCGCGAGAGTGGCGGCAGGCTGCCGATCATCGGCGTCGGCGGCATCTTTGGTCTCGACGATGCCCGGCGTATGCTCGACGCCGGGGCCGCCCTGTTGCAGGTGTACACCGGCCTGGTCTACGAAGGACCGGGACTGCCCGGACGCATCTGCCGCGGGTTGCTGCGGGCAAGGTAGTACGATTTTGGATTTTGGATTGGGATTGTAGGTTGAGGGGGCGAAGGTGAATGCAGCTGGCTAGATCCGCGCCAATCCAAAATCTAAAATCCAAAATGGTATGAGGTTATGGCACTATCCCCTGCCCCTCAGCACCTGGCGCCACGGGAGCGCATCCTGGTAGCCCTCGACGTGAGCCGCCTCGACATTGCCCTCGAGCTGGTGCGCGAGGTGCAGCCGCTGGCGGGGGGCTTCAAGGTCGGCCTGGAGTTGTGTACGGCCGCGGGCGCGCCCCGGGTGGCGGAGGCCATCGCCGCCGCCGGAGGGCGCCTGTTCCTCGACCTGAAGCTGCACGACATCCCCAACACCGTGGCCGGGGCCGTGCGCGCCGTATGTGCGTTCGGTCCGGCGGTGCAGATGCTGACGCTGCACTGCCAGGGCGGCGCGGCGATGCTGCGCGCCGCGGTCGAAGCCGCCCGCGCCGCCCCGCAGCGCCCGCTGCTCCTCGGCGTCACCGTGCTGACCAGTGTAGACCAGGCGGCCCTGCGCGATGAACTGGGCGTCGAGGCGCCCCTGGCCGAACACGTGGCGCGCCTGGCGCGCCTGGCGCAGGACTGCGGGCTGGACGGGGTGGTGGCCTCGCCCCACGAGGTCGCAGCGATCCGCGCCGCCTGCGGCGACGGATTACTGATTATCACGCCAGGGGTGCGCCCGGCCTGGGCCGCCAGCGGCGACCAGCGGCGCGTCATGACCCCTGCCGCGGCCCTGCGGGCCGGGGCCGATTACCTGGTCATCGGGCGCCCGATTACGGCCCCGCCGTCAGACGTCGGGGGGCCGGCCGCCGCTGCGGCCCGAATCCTGCGCGAAATCGAAACGGAGGCGCTATGAACGGGGACGACATCCTGGCGCTGCTCGCCAGCGTCGGCGCGCTGATCACGAATGACCACCTGGTGTACACCTCTGGCCGCCATGGCAGCAGTTATGTCAATAAAGACGCGCTCTACCCGCACACCGCCGCGACCGCCGCAGTCTGCGAACGGATCGCGAGGCGATTTACCGGCGCGGGAGTCGAGGTGGTCGCCGGTCCCGCCATCGGTGGAGTGATCCTGGCCCAGTGGACGGCATACCATCTGAGCGCGCTGGAGGGGCGCGAGGTGCTGGCAGTGTATGCCGAGGAGGAAACCGCCGCCGAGGGCAAACGGCGGGTGCTGCGGCGCGGCTACGACGCCCTGACGCGAGGGCGGCGGGTGCTGGTGGTTGAAGATGTCCTGACCACTGGCGGCTCGGCGCGGCAGGTGGTCGAGGCAGTACAGGCGGCGGGCGGCGAGGTGATCGGCGTGGGAGCCCTTTGCAATCGGGGCGGCGTCACGGCAGACACCGTGGCCGTGCCGGAGCTGTTTGCTCTGGTTGACGTGCCGCTGGAAAGTTATGGCGCCGAGGACTGCCCGCTCTGCGCCGCCGGGGTTCCGATTAACACCCAGGTGGGCAAAGGCGCCGCCTATGTGCGAGAGAGACCTGGCCGATCCTGAGGTCGCGCCAGGTCTCCGCACTTTACATCGGCGGCGGACCCCCGTGGAGCTCTTCGACCAGATGCGAACGGGACTCGACCTCGCTCAGGCGCATCGAGGCATAGGTCGAAGCGGCGCGCAGCAGCTCACGCGCCTGGGCGGTCGGAAGCAGCCGGAGATCATCGAAGCCCAGGCCGAGCCCGCGCAGATACTCCTCCATGTATGCGCGTTCAAGATGGCTCTGCGCCATGCGTGGGGATTGATCCTCAAACTCCTGCTCTGTCATACAGCTCCTCCCTCCATAAAATGCAAGTTGCCCGTCGCAGGGCGGGCTGGACGTACCAGGCGCAGGACGGCCAGGCACACACCCCTATAGTATAGGCGGCGGCGGCCGCAGATCAAGCAGTATTACCACTACCTGACGGGATATTCTCGCTACTTGCAACACTTCTGCCAGACGCTTGCACACTCTCTCCGCCAGCGTGCGGCAACAACGCCAGGTTATGCTATCCTATAGCGAAACCTCGCTTCAGGCAGGCATCGAGGACGTGCTCGCTTGCCCCTGGGCGTGCAGGTCACCTCGTCTGCGTATGCGGGTCGCTATCGTTCACGATTATCTTAACCAGTACGGCGGGGCCGAGCGCGTGCTCGAGGCGCTCCACGAGCTGTATCCCGACGCGCCCGTGTTCACTTCGATTTACGACCCGGAGGCGATGCCGGCAGCCTACCGCAACTGGGACATTCGCACCTCATTCGTGCAACGGATTCCAGGGTGGCGCCGGCATTTCCGGCGCTACTTTCTGCTCTACCCGAGCGCCTTCGAGAGCTTTGACCTGCACGACTACGACCTGATCCTCTCCAGCAGCAGCGCCTTTGCCAAGGGGATCATCCCGCGCCCCGACGCGCTACATATCTGTTACTGTCACACGCCAATGCGCTTCGCCTGGCGGAGCCAGGACTATCTGCTCCGCGAGGGGATCGGCGGGTTGCCCGGCCTGATCTTGCCCTTCATGCTCACCTATGTTAGACTCTGGGACGTGACATCCTCTAATCGAGTGGATGTTTTTGTCGCCAATTCGCGCGAGGTCGCCAGGCGCATCAGCCGGTACTACCGGCGCGAGGCTGAGATTGTGCCGCCACCGGTCGATCTGCCGCCGTATGCTCCACAGCCTGCCGCCGAGTACTATCTCGCTGGCGGGCGCCTTATCCCCTATAAGCGCATTGAGCTGGTTATCGAGGCCTTTAACCGTCTGCGCCTGCCGCTGAAGATCTTCGGCGATGGTCGCGACCGGCAACGCCTGGAACGGCTGGCCGGCCCGACCATCGAGTTTCTCGGCTGGGTGGATGAGCCGACCCGGCGCGACCTGTTTAGCCGCTGTCGGGCCTTTATCTTTCCGGGGGAGGAGGATTTTGGCATTACCCCCGTCGAAGCCATGGCCGCCGGGCGCCCGGTAATCGCCTACGGGGCGGGCGGGGCGCTTGAGACGGTGATCGAGGGAGTAACCGGTCGGTTCTTCTACGAACCGACGGCCACGGCCCTGGCTGCCGCCGTTCTGGCCGCGCAGCGCGATCAGTATGATTCGCTGACGATTCGCCGCCACGCTGAATGGTTTGGCCGCGAGCGTTTTCTACGCCAGATGCGCGCGCTGATTGATGAAGCGCTTGCGTTGCGGCAGGAGGAGCGCATTGCGCGCGCCCCCTGACCGACCGGATGCCGCCTCGCTGGCGATGATCGGCCTGGGTCGGGCCGGCAATGCCCACGGCTGGCGGCGCGTCAGACGAACCAGCGCCAGCGGCGCGCCAGCAGATTGCTTACCGGCTTCCTGAGCATGCATCTGTACGAGTATCTTTCCATCCTGCGGCGCTACTGGCTGGTGGTCCTGCTGCCTCCGCTCATCGCTGGCGCGGTCAGTCTGGCCCTGGCCCTGAGCCGCGCCCCGGCTTACCAGGCCAGCGCGCTGGCCCTGGTTTCGCGCGTGCCGCTCTCGGCGTCGGCGCCCTCGCCGCTGCCCGATGTTGACGAGCGATCCACCTGGATGACCACGGAGTACATTCTCGACGATCTGCCCTTTGTCGTGGGCAGCGCCGCCTTCGCCGCCGATGTGCAGGCGGCCCTGGCGGCCGAGGGCTACCCGATAGATGCCGCGACGATCCGCGGCAGTCTGCAGGCCGAGGTGACCCACCGCGCCGTAACGTTCCGCGCCGTCGCCGGCGCCCCGGAAACGGCAAGCGCCCTGCTTCGCGCGACGCTGGCGACCCTGGAGAGCGGCGGGCTGAAGTACTGGGGCCGCGCCTCCGCTGGCGGGCTGCACGTGGCCGTGCTCGATCCGCCCGGGCCGGCGCGTCCGGTCGCTGGCCGCCGCGATGTGGCGCAGGATGTCGCCCTGCGCGCAGCGCTCGCCCTCGCCGCCGGCACCGGCCTGGCCTTCCTGCTCAACGCTTTTGACGACCGGCTGCGCAGCCCGCGCCAGGCCGAACAGTGGCTCGGGGTGCGCGTGCTTGGCGTGATTCCGAAAGAGTGATCCGGCCTTCCCCGGCCCGGCGAGCAGTGATCAACCGAGGTTACTCGACAGTCTGTGAACAACGTTTCCTTGCAGTGCCGCCCCCCTCCCAGCCTCCCCCCGCTGGGGGGAGGAGCCGGAAGCCCTCTCCCAACGGGGGAGGGTTGGGGAGGGGGCGGAGTTACCGCAAGACTTAGTTCACCGACTACCCAGGTCCCTGCCGTAGACGTTTTCACCTCAGGTATGCCTATGCAACTCACAGATTATGTTAATGTACTGATCAAACGCTGGTGGGTGGCGGCTCTCACGCTGCTGGCCGCGGCGGTGGCCGCCTACGGGGTAAGCAAACTGCTGCCCCAGACCTTCCGCGCCCAGGCTGTCTATCTGGCCTTTGCCAACCAGGCTGATAATGGCCTCAACATCGTGCTGCGCAACTCGATGAACAGCTATCGCGAACTAGTGCTGCAACCCGATGTGCTCGACGAGATCAGCCAGCAGCTCGGCTTCGACATCAGCGGCGAACGGTGGATGGAAGACGTGAACATCCAGCCCCGCCCCGACGAGCAGAAAATCGTCATCGAGGTTGACGCGCCCACCCTGGACCAGGCGATGGCCATGGCCGACGCCGTCGGCGCGCGCATCGTCGCCGAAGTCAACCGCATCAATGCCACGCTGGAAGGGACCGCGCGCATCAACGTCCAGCAGATCCAGCGGGCGCGTCTGGTGTCTATCAGCCCCAACACCCGCGTCAATGTGCTCGCAGGGGCCATCCTCGGCCTGATCGTTGGCGTCTTGCTCGTGTTTGTGCTTGAATATCTTGATGACACCCTGAAGAGCAGCGCCGATGTCGAGCGCTTCGTCGGGTTGACGACCATCGGAGCCATCCCGACGGTCGAGAAGTAACAGCCGGGAGGGAGTCGTGTCCGTGAACGGGACCGTCGCCGAACGCGCGCTGATCACCCTGCGCGACCCGAGTTCCGCCGCCGCCGAGGCCTATCGCACCCTGCGGACGAACATTCTCTTCTCCAGCCTTGACCGCCCGCTGCACACGCTGGTGATCACCAGCACCGGGCCGGACGAGGGCAAGAGCACCACCCTGGCGAACCTGGCGGTGACCATGGCCCAGGCCGAGCAGCGGGTATTAATGGTGGATTGCGATCTGCGGCGCCCGAGTCTCCACAGCATCTTCGGGGTGTCCAACGACCGGGGGGTGACCAGCGCCCTGCTGGAGCAGAGTGAGGGGCCGCTGCCCATCCAGGAGACGGGCGTGGCCGGGTTGCGCCTGCTGGCCAGCGGCCCGTTGCCGCCGCGCCCGGCGGATCTGCTCGGTTCCCGCCGCATGGGAGCGCTTATCGAGCGCCTGCGCACCGAGGCCGATATGGTGCTCTTCGACACGCCGCCCGTCGTCGCCGTCACCGACGCCGCCGTGCTGGCTCCCAGGGTGGACGGGGTGTTGCTCGTGTTGCAGGCCGGCCACACCCGGCGCGACCGGGCGCGCGAAGCCCGGCAGATGCTCGAAAAGGTGAAAGCCAACATTATCGGGGTGGTGCTCAACGGCTCGCGCCTGGAGCGCGGCTACAGCTACTGAGGAGCAAGGGGGCGGCCAGGTAACTGGCCGCCGCACTCTTTTAAGGCATATGATTGATCTGCATACCCACATTCTCCACGACTTCGACGACGGCGCCCGGACCCTCGAAGCCGCGCTTGAGATGGCCCGCGAGGCGGCGGCCATGGGCGTCACGATTATGGCCGCCACGCCCCACGGGCGCAGTTCGGCCAACGCTGACCACTCTCGTTACACCGTGAACCTCCTGGCCGAACGGCTCGCCGAGTTGCGCGCCGCCCTGGCCGAACAGGAGATCACCCTCGAACTGGTGCCGGGCACCGAAATCTATGGCGAGGCGGGCGTGGTCGAGCGCCTGAAGACCGGCGACCTGCTGCCCTACGGCAAGAGCCGGGCGGTGCTGGTGGAGTTTCC
The DNA here is from genome assembly GCA_025057155.1 of Chloroflexaceae bacterium. Taxonomy (NCBI): domain Bacteria; kingdom Bacillati; phylum Chloroflexota; class Chloroflexia; order Chloroflexales; family Chloroflexaceae; species Chloroflexaceae bacterium. The sequence goes on along the minus strand of JANWYD010000027.1, from coordinate 12,619 downwards.
CCTCACCAGCCCTGCCGACGTGGTTGAGCAGATCATCTTCGCCCTGCAGGTGGCCGGCTACCGGGTAGTGTATGCCCACCCGGAGCGCATGCGCTACGTGCAGCAAGACCCCAACCGCCTCGCGCCGCTGATCGAGCGCGGCGTCCTTATGCAACTCACCGCCGACGCGCTGCTTGGCGTTCAGGGGCCGGCGATGCGCCATCTGGCCGAAACCCTGGTCACCCACCGGCTGGTGCAGATCATCGGCAGCGACGCCCACGGCCCGCACTTCGGGCGCATGCCCAACCTGGGGGCCGCCCGGGCCCGCGCCGCCGAACTGATCGGCGACGCTGAGGCCGACGCGATGACCCGCGTCATCCCGTCCCTGATCCTGAGCGACGGGCCGATTGAGCCGGCGCCGCCGATCCCGGTGCGTAAGGGCGTTAGTCTGTGACGCACCCCCCTGAGCCGGCGAGGAAGCGACCGGCGGCTGTACCTTCGACATGCGGGTAAGGATTTTTGCCTGTGCCGCAACCTTGAGGGTTGCAGCACGGGAAACCGGGTTCTCCCGGCCCATACTGCGACAAACACCCGAATCCGATGACAGGCGAGGAGCGCCTCACGGATAGCGCAGATAATCCACCAGGGCCTCGGTGGCCGGCGTGGGGCGCGGACCGGCCCGGCTCACGATCAAGGTCACGACGAGATTGACCACAACCCCGAAGATCCCCGCCGCCACGTGGCTGATGCCAAACAGATTAAACTCGGGCATGGTGTAGTTCAGGCCCATGTACACCAGGGTTACCAGCAGGCCGCTCAGCATGCCGGCGGCGGCGCCGCGGCTGGTGGCGCCCTTCCAGAACACTCCCAGCACCAGCACGGGGAAAAAAGTCGCTGCGGCCAGGGAGAAGGCCCAGGCCACCATCTGCACGATGATCGCCAGGCGTTGCAGGGCAGTGAGGGCGGCAAGAATAGCCACGACGAGGATCAAGATGCGCCCGAGCCAGAGGCGTTCGCGGCGGCTGGCGCCGGGGTTAAGGGTGCGGTGGAACACATCGTGGGCCACGGCGGAGGCGATCACCATGAGCAGGCCGTCGGCGGTAGAGAGGGCCGCGGCCATGCCCCCGGCGGCCACCAGCGCCGCCACCGTGGCCGGCAACCCGGCGATTTCGGGAGTGGCCAGCACGATCAGATCCTGGTCAATGCTCAACTCGCGGTACTGCAACACCCCGTCGCCATTCCCTCCGGCATCAGGGGCATCGGCAAAGGCCAGCAGGCCGGTGCGCGCCCAGTTCTCCGCCCAGGCCGGCAACGCGCCCGCCGGTCGCCCGACCACGTTCTCCAGGATCTCCCAGCGTGAGAAGGCCGCATACGCTGGCGCGGTGAGGTAGAGCACACAGATCCAGGCCAGCGCCCATCCCACGCTGCTGCGGCTTTCGCGCACTGTGGGGACGGTGTAGAAGCGCACCAGGATGTGCGGCAACCCGGCGGTGCCCAGCATCAGGCACAGGGTCAGGGCCAGGTAATTGAGCGGCGACCAGTCGTTAAAGGGCGCAGTGTAGCTCCGCGTAATGCCCTGGCTCACTTCCAGGGCCTCGATATTGCGCAGCGCCTCGCCATACATCAACTGCGGCAGAGGCACCCCCGTCAGTTTGAACGAGAGCCAGGTCACCGGCACCAGGTAGGCAAAGACCAGGATGATCCCCTGCACCCCCTGGGTCCAGGTGATCGCTTTCATGCCCCCCAGGAACGAACACAGGAGCACCGCCGCAAGGCCGACAATCACGCCGAGCATGTAGTTGAGGCCCAGAAAGCGGCTCATAATAATGCCCACGCCGGTGACCTGGGCGGTCAGATAGGTGAAACTGATGATCACACTGGCGACGGCGGCGATCACCCGCGTCAGCGCTCCGGGATAGCGCGCGCCAATGAAATCGGGAACGGTGAACTGGCCAAACTTGCGCAGGTAGGGCGCCAGGAGCAGGACCAGAAGCACATACCCGCCCGTCCAGCCGGTAATGTAGGCCAGACCCTCATAGCCCAGCAGGAAGAGCGCCCCGGCCATGGAGATGAACGATGCGGCGCTCATCCAGTCTGAGCCGGTCGCCAGGCCATTGAGCACGCCGGGCACGCGCCGCCCGGCGACGTAGTATTCATCCAGGCGATTGGTGCGGGCGCGCAGGCCGATCACGGCATAGATGGCAATGGTGAGAAACAGGAAGACCCAGCCGATCAACGGCGCCGGCAGGCCGTAGTAGGCGTCAATCGCCCCTACGACCGCAACGAACGCGATAAAGCCGGCGATAAAGACGGCATAGTTGACGAGCAGGCGGGTGCGGTAGCGGCGCTGCTCGGGCGTATTGGCGGTATAGACGCCAAAGCGCCGGTCCAGACGGGCCATGCGCCAGCTATAGATGACAGTGAGCGCCACAAAGAAGAGGAGCGCCCCCTGGCCGCTGAGGTAGTAGCCCAGGGGAAAACCGGTCAGCACGGTGATCGAGTTCAGCGCCGGGGCCAGGAGCGCGGGCAGGGTAAAGCTGAACAGCCAGATGAGCAGTATCGGCCCGATCAGGCGAAGGTTGGCGCGCCAGTAGGCGCCCAGCCAGGGCGGGGCGGCAGGCAGCGCCATTTCATCGGTGGGCGACGCCTGGGGCAGGCGCAGCATTCCCGGCCCGGCCGGCAGGGACGAAACAACGCTCTCGTTGCCGGGTTCGCGGATGCGCTCCATCGGCGGGAAGAGCCGGTCAATCACATAGAGCGCCACGGCGAGCGAACCGCCGATGATCAGGAAGAGTTGAAAGATGCCCAGCAGGATCTGTGAAGTCATGGGTCTGTACGGCTGTGCCGCGTGACGCCGTAACGCAATGCTCTGCATTGCGCTCGCCGGAGAACCCAGGTCGCACCATACCTCTTGAGGTAAGCGGATAACGGATCAACCGGCAGGCAAGGCTTCAGGCTGCGCCTCGGCAACCGGCAGCGCCGCGCTCTCGGCCGGCACCACGGGCAGGGTGAAGCAAAAGGTCGTGCCCTTGCCCGGCCCATCGCTCTCAGCCCAGATCTCTCCTCCCTGAGCATAGACCAGGTGCCGCGCGATGGCCAGACCGATGCCGCTGCCGCCGCTTTGCCGGGCGCGAGATTTGTCAACCCGGTAGAAACGCTCGAAGATGTGCGGGAGATGCTCGGGGCTGATGCCGATGCCGGTATCGCGCACGGCAACGATGACCATCTTATCTGCCACATCGGCGACCAGGGTCACCTTCCCGCCGGAGGGAGTGTAGCGGTAGGCATTGGAGAGGATGTTGATCAGCACCTGGTTCACCCGGTCGGGATCGGCCCAGACGGGGGGCAGGTCAATGTCGAGGTGCAAGCTCAGGGTAACCTGATTGGCGCGGAAGAGCGGCTCGAACTGGGCGACCACCTCTTCGAGCACCCGCTGTAGATCGGTGCGACGGGCCACAACCGGCAACTGGCCCGCCTCCACCCGCGAGAGCAACTCGAGGTCCTCAATCAGGCGCTGCAGGCGATTCGACTCGTGCAGGATGAGGCTGAAGGTCTGGGGGCTGGGCTCAATCACCCCGTCAAGCAGCCCCTCCATGTAGCCGCCGATCGTCGCCAGGGGGGTGCGCAACTCGTGGGTGACATCGGCGAGCAGAGCCAGGCGGCGGCGCTCGGTCTGGTCAAGGGCATCGGCCAGTTGATTGACGCTCTGGGAAAGCTGGGCGATCTCGTCATCGCTGCTGATGCGGATGCGCTCGCGGTAGAAGCCCTGCGCCAGGCGACGACTGACGACCGAGAGGGTCAACAACGGTTCGACAATCCGCCGCGAGACGAAGAGGCTCACTACTACGGCCGCGGCCAGCGCGGCGAAGCCGCTGACGAGCAGGGCCTGCTGGAGCACCGTCTGGAACTGCTCGGCGGACGTCGCCGACGCCATGGCGGCGCCAGCGGCGGGCAGGCGACCCGTTTCGGCGGCGGCGGCGCCGACGTTCAGCGGCGCCACATAGACCAGACCGATGCGGGCGATAAAGCCGGCCGTGGCGAGCAGCACCACATCGGCGATGATAATAATCACCAGGTGGGAGAAGAAGAGCTTCCAGCGAAGTTGATGGTACCATCTCATCGCTGACCACCGACAAACTTGTAGCCGACGCCGCGCACCGTCTGGAGCAACGGCGCGCCATCGGGGTCATCTTCGAGTTTGCGGCGCAGGGTGCCGACGTGTACATCAACGACCCGATCAATGCCGGCGAAGTCCGGCCCCCAGACGCGGCGCAGCAACTCTTCACGGGTAAAGACGCGCCCCGGATGGCTGGCCATGGCGTAGAGCAGGTCAAACTCGCGGGGGGTCAGATCGATCTGGCAGCCGCTGCGCAGCACCTCGCGCCGTTCAGGGTCAATGCTGATGTCGCCAAACTGCAACACCGGCCGTTCGGCGAACTTCTCAACCGGCGTGCGAGCGCGGCGCAGAATGGCCTTGACCCGCGCGACCAGCTCGCGGGGACTGAAGGGCTTGGTGAGGTAGTCATCGGCGCCGACGGAGAGGCCGATCAGCTTATCCACCTCATCGGCGCGAGCGGTGAGCATCAGCACATAGACCGCCGTCTCCTGGTGCAGGCGCCGGCAGACTTCGATCCCATCGAGGCCGGGAAGCATCACATCGAGGATGACCAGATCCGGGCGCAGGCTGCGCGCCAGATTGAGCGCGCCGGGGCCATCGAAGGCCCGGTGCACCGCGAAGCCCTCCGCGGTCAGGTAACTGGCCACCAGGTCCACAATCGGCTGCTCATCGTCAACTACCAGGATCGTCGCTGCCTCCATCGCAGCACCTCGCGCGGCTATGCGTAGTGATCCTATTGTAAGGCCACCATCTTTCTAGATACGCACCAGCGGAACCAGGACCAGGGGCATCATACTTCCAGACCGGCCAGCGCCAGCAAGCGGGACCATTGCTCAGGCGTGACCGGAACCACCGAGAGGCGGCCCTGACGCACCAGGGCGAACTCAGTGAAGAAAGGGTCGGCCTTAATCGTTGCCAGATCAACCGGGCGCGGCAGAAGACGGAGCGGGCGCACATCCACCACTACCAGCCGGGGGTCATTGTGTTGCGGATCGGGATACGGCGCGCTGGTCACCTCGGCCAGGCCCACCGCCCGGCGCTCATCGCCGGTGTGATAAATCAGGGCCTGATCGCCGGGCTGCATCGTCCGCAGATGTTTCAGCGCGACGTTGTTGGTCACCCCGTCCCACACCGTACCGCCCTCGCGCGAGAGATCGGCGTAACTATAGGCTTGCGGCTCGGTCTTGAGGATCCAGTACCCCACCGGGCTGCTCCTTGCGGGCCAATGAGATGGATGCATTGTAAGCCGCGCGGCGGGGCTATGTCAACCGGCGCGGGCCAAAGTTGACACCTTTGCACCGACCAGGCCGGACGAGCGTGGAACTCTTCGGAGCGGGGCAGGGGCGCAGAGAGCACTGAGGAGGCAGAGAACACTGAGTGGTCTTGTGAACGATGGTTTGCAGCAACTCCGCCCCCTCCCCACCCCTCCCCCGCTGGGGGAGGGCGTCCGGCTCCTCCCCCCAACGGGGGGAGGCCGGGAGGGGGGCGGAAAGGCCGAACTCTTTACAGACTACGGAGTTCGCTGTGAACGAAGGTTTGCAGCAACTCCGCCCCCTCCCCCGCCCCTCCCCCGCTGGGGGAGGGCGTCCGGCTCCTCCCCCCGACGGGGGGAGGCCGGGAGGGGGCGGAAAGGCCGGGAAACTTCCTGTCCAGACTACTGAGTGGTCTGTAAAAACGCTAAACTCCCACCTCCTCCGCAACCCCTCTCAGGGGTAGGGTTTTTCGCGGGAGAAGGGGTTTTCGGCATTCCGATGCGCTTGCGATCCTCACCTCCCCTCTCCCTGAGCGGGAGAGGGGGGAGCCGGGCGTCCCAATGCCCCGGATGGCGAATGCGACGCACACCTGAGGAGGGTCTGAGAGGGCTACGTCCTCCGGGACCTTTCATCGTCTCAACGGCTCGGTGCGGTCTGGCCAACCGAGGAGGGCAGAGCGCGCCCGAACAGGCTCAGGTACATCAGGCGATAGACGTCGGTGTTATCGAAACGGCCACTGAAGGTCCGCCGCAGCTCGCGGGCGTTCAGGCCCTGCGCGCGGGCGACGATGCCGCCCATCACGTCGGGCGTGCCAACCCAACTCACCGCAAAGGCCATAGGCTGACCGTAGGCGTTGGGTTCAGAGATAAACGGCGCGGTACCCCGCCCGTAGCGACCATCCAGGGGGAAGGCGACGTTCTGGGCTGCGACGCCGGTCGGATTTCCATTATACGTCCCGACGTTCTGATCCGCCCTGACAGCGCCAATCTGCATACCACCCGCGTCACTGTCGGCGGCGGTAAGGATCAGGGTGTTGTGTCTCTGCGCCTGGAACTCCCGTGCCAGGGCGATAATTTCGTTGGCATGCTTGAGACCGGTGAGCGTGCCAATTGCGTTGTTGCTGTTGCCGAAGTTGTCAACGCTCTCCGTTTCGGCAACCATCATAAACGGCTTGCCCGCCTGCCGCGCGCAACGTTCGATAATTGTCAGCGCCAGCGCGAACATCTCGCTGGCAGTAGGAGGATTGTAGCCGAGCGTGCCGGGAGCGCTGCCGAAGAGGATCAGATTCGTGCCCTTGGCGTCGGCGGGGATGGACGGATCGACCAGGCCGGCGCTGATCAGACGCTCCTCCGGCACATCGTTGAAGATGTCATCAGCGGCGAAGAGGCCAAGCACAAGGGGCGCATAGGCGCGGTCGCTTTGCACGCGTTCGCGCAGTGCCTCGAACTCGGCGCGCGTGCGCACGATAACATAGCCCCTGGCTTCAAACTCCTTCAGCAGATTGCGGCCATCCTCCCGGCTGGGACCGGCGCCGGTGATCGGGTCGGTATGGACGGCGCAATCAAGGGTGACGTTGCCAGGTGTGCACGGCGGCGTGCCGCGCGGCAGGAAGAAGGCCTCGCCACCGCTAAGCATCACATGCGGTGGCGCCTCGCCCTCAAAGCCAGGGCGGCCATCAATGAACTGTCGCACGATCTCATTATCCAGATTACGGTTGCCCACCTCGGAGACAAAGGCGGCGGTTCCGGGTTCAGCGGCGTCGCCATCGTTCACCAGCGCCACCGGATAGCCGTTGTTGATCGCTTCGCGCGCAATGCTCCCCGGATAGCCGGAGAGGGCCAGGATGCTACGCGCAGCATCGCCATCGCCGTCCTTGCCAAAGGAACCCAGACCTTCAACCTTATAGCCAAAGGCGTGGGTCGTCGCGCCGCCATTCGAGGTGCCGGTCAGAATATCGGCCATATGGCCGCGATACGCGGCCATTTCGGGCAACATATCCCACGGGCTGAAGGCATCAGGACCGTACCAGTAGGTGCGCGCCGCGCCCCAATGGTTAATACCGGAGCCATCGGGATGAATGAAAATGACGTTACCGGTGCGCCCTGGCTCGCGCAGTTCGGGCATACCGGTGCTGGCGACCGTCGCCGAGACGGTCGCGACAATCAGGAGACCAACAGCGGCCAGACCGAGCATACGCCTGGAGATGTGCATAACCGGACCGATCCTTTCCTTGCTTTCAGGTAGCAAATTCCCCATGCCATGCGCAAGAGCGCGGCTTCACGAGGCGCCGGGGGGCACTGTTAGCGCAAAGCCCGTTCTCCACCGTCCAAGTCTGACGCAGCCCAGGCAGCCGCAGGATTGCGGCATCAATGGGTTACGACAAACTCGACCGTACCGCTCAGGCTGTCGGGGTTACCTGAAGCGCGCCCGGAGGGAGGGAGGCTATAGCCCCAACGATGTAGCCTGACATCCTGATTGCAACGAGTCCGGCGGGAAAAAGCACGGATCCAGCCCCTCCGCCCGAGGGGTTACAGCCTGGTCGTTAGACTACATGTTTCCAGCCGCCGGATGGAGGGAGATAGCACGATGATGCACACCAGAGTCAGGCTGCATTAGCAGGATAAGGCGCCTCTTTTAACCTGATTTGAATAAAAGGTAAAAGCATGGTTAGCAGTTAGTAAAGGGAAAAAGCGTCAACGCATTATGGGCATGCCGCATAGCATGCTTCGATCAGGTAGCGATAGGCAGTGGGGCACTGAGGTCGCTGAGGCCGCTGAGACCGCTGAGACGGCTACGGTTTACCCCCCTCCAGCGTGAGGAGGTGAAGGCGGTGGGACGCCGAGCACGCTGAGGCCGCTGAGACCGCTGAGAACACCGGGTTGCCCCTCGTCAGAGCCGGGCGGTGAGGCGTTGGGGCGCTCACGACTGAGGGCGAACCCCTAAGGTTGTTTCAAACCCCTTCAGAGCGGGGCGGTGAGGCATTGAACTATGGTTCTTGGGTGGGGCATATGACAGTAGGGAGTTTCAAACCCCTTCAGAGCGGGGCGGTGAGGCATTGAATTCACACCGTCATCCCGCCCGGTTTGTCCCTCACGTTTCAAACCCCTTCAGAGCGGGGCGGTGAGGCATTGCTGGTCCTTCTCCTGATTATGACGGCGGGGTGTTACATCGTTTCAAACCCCTTCAGAGCGGGGCGGTGAGGCATTATAGTGCCGCCAGGATTGTCCGTCGAATGCAGGGACGCGTTTCAAGCCCCTTCAGAGCGGGGCGGTGAGGCATTGAAGCTCTATGCGTACGCGCCTCTTGCTGGTCCTTCTCCGGTTTCAAACCCCTTCAGAGCGGGGCGGTGAGGCATACGGTGACGGCAACAGTGACGGAGACGCCGGTTGAAATAAGTTTCAAACCCCCTCAGAGCGGGCGGTGAGGCATTGGCTCCGGCGTCGGGCATTTCCCGTCGCCGAATAGGGCAGTTTCAAACCCCTTCAGAGCGGGGCGGTGAGGCATTGAAAACTTTCAAATTCGCAGTTTTGGCCGCTTTGGCGTTTCAAACCCCTTCAGAGCGGGGCGGTGAGGCATTGGCCTCCCACGGGCACGCCGGTGCCGCCCCCCACGGGCGGTTTCAAACCCCTTCAGAGCGGGGCGGTGAGGCATTGGTGCGGACGCCACGCCGTACCGGCAGGCGCTAATCATGGTTTCAAACCCCTTCAGAGCGGGGCGGTGAGGCATTGATGGTTCACGGTGTGCCGAGACCAGCCGCGGAGACGCGTTTCAAACCCCTTCAGAGCGGGGCGGTGAGGCATTGTGCTCACATGCCTGGCATTGGCATGTGGGGCTCCGAGTTTCAAACCCCTTCAGAGCGGGGCGGTGAGGCATTGATTCCCCGAAAGGAGGGGGATATGGATGTGGTAAGAATGTTTCAAACCCCTTCAGAGCGGGGCGGTGAGGCATTGGGGATCAACTACGGCAATCGCTGCGCCGAGGTAAACCCGTTTCAAACCCCTTCAGAGCGGGGCGGTGAGGCATTGGCGCCGAGGTAAACCCCCGATGGCGTCGCCACGGGGGGTTTCAAACCCCTTCAGAGCGGGGCGGTGAGGCATTGTTTCCCGAGGAGGGGAATATGAAAAAGTGGCTCGTGTTTCAAACCCCTTCAGAGCGGGGCGGTGAGGCATTGTGCTATTCGTGCTTGCATGTGGGACCGTCGACTACGGTGTTTCAAACCCCTTCAGAGCGGGGCGGTGAGGCATTGCGAAGTTCAGGCGCGGGGAGACCTTATTGGTCTCAATGTTTCAAACCCCTTCAGAGCGGGGCGGTGAGGCATTGCTAGCGTGTAGAACTGTCGACTACGGTAATCGCTGCGTTTCAAACCCCTTCAGAGCGGGGCGGTGAGGCATTGGGAGGGGAATATGAAAAAGTGGCTCGTGTATCTGTTTGTTTCAAACCCCTTCAGAGCGGGGCGGTGAGGCATTGCCGCGGAGACGCGGCTGGGTTAGGCGGCGCTATTTTCGTTTCAAACCCCTTCAGAGCGGGGCGGTGAGGCATTGGAGCAGGGTACACCGTGGACTACGGTTCACGGTGCGGAGTTTCAAACCCCTTCAGAGCGGGGCGGTGAGGCATTGCCCCTCGCACCCGGGCCGGGCCGCCGCGAGGCGTTCCTGCGCGCTTGCCCGGTTCGGCCAGCGTCCATTGTCACTGTTGCGATTTGCGTTTCTGGCCCCCGGCGCCTATGATGCACCCAATATCTACAGTATAGCAGGTCATCCGCCGGAGGACAAGTATGAACCGCTGGGCCGCCGCCCTCGCGCAGTCGCCCCCCACCCTGCTGCGCCTCATCGCCGCTACCCATCGCGTCTCCCTGCCCCGCCGCTGCCCGCCCGAGGAGCGCCTGGCTCGCCTCCGCGCCGCCCTCTGTCGCCCCGCCGCCCTCCGCGCCCTCTACTGGGCCCTCGACCCCGCCGAACGCGACGCCCTGCAAGCCCTGCGCGCCTGCGCGGGCGGCCTCCGTCCCGAAACCCTGGCTGCCCGCTTTGGCCCCATCCGCCCTCTGAACCAGTTGCGCGCCGACCCCGCGCCCCGCTCGCTCAGCGAGCGCCTGCTGCTCCTTGGCTTGCTCCTGCCCCGCCCTGCCGCGCCGTTCCATCCCCCGCGCTACCTTGTGCCCCCCGAGGTGCGCGCCTGGTTGCCCGCCCCGCTTCCGCCCGCGTCTCCACCGCCCGACCCCGCCGTGGCCGAGCCGCCCGTTCTGGCCGCTGTTACTGCGCTGCTCCTGGCTGCCGCTGAACGTCCCCTACCCGCGCGCCAGGACGGGCGTCTGACCGCCGCGGCCCGCCGCGCCCTGGCCGCGCGCCTGGAGCCCCTGGCCCCCGACGAGGCCGCGGCGCTCTGCGACTGGACCCTGCCGCTGCTGCTGGCCCTGGGGGCCCTGGCCCGCGATCGGGCCGCCCTGACCCTCGGCCCCGCTGCGCCGCGCCTGCTGGCCCTGCCGCCCGCCGAGCGCCTGGCGCGCCTGCGCGCCGCCTGGGAGGCGCTGCCGCGCCCCGATGCCTGGCTGGTCGCCTTGCGGGTGCGCCTGCGCGGGCTGGACGCCCCGGCGCTGCGACGGCGGCTGCTGGCCTGGGCTGCCCATGTGCCGCCGGAGGCCGCCGAACAGCCGGACCGGGCCTACGCGCGTATGGCGGCGGCTCTGGGGCCCCTCGCCGATGGCGTGACCCATTGCCTGAGCGGGCCCTCCCGCCGCGGGCCCTGGACGGCCCGCCGGGCCGCCGCGGTGTGGGGGGCGGCCTGCGCAGGGCCGCTGCGCTGGCTCGGCGCGCTGCCGGGGGCGACGAGTGGAACTGTAGAGGTGTGGAGGTGTGGAGGTGTGGAGGTGGATGCCGATCGGACACGATGTTCGCATGGCACGCAGCCTGCGATGCACGCTGATGTTCCGCTTGCCGAGCCGGGGGACAACCTGTGCATGTCTCGACGACTCCCCATCTCCACCACACCTCCACAGCTCCCCACCTCCACGGTTCTCCACCTCCACAGCTCCCCACCTTCCCACCTCAACAGCTCTCTACCTCCCCACCTCCCCACCTCCCCACCTCCACAGCTCCACACCTCCACACCTCCACACCTCCACACCTCCGCCCCCTCGGTCTGGACCTGGACCCCTGACGGGCGCCTGCACCTGCCGCGCCGGGCGGACCTGCTGGAGGCGCTGGCGGTGGCGGCCTTCGGGCACTGGGAGGCGAGCACGGCCACAACGCTGGTCTACCGCCTGGGACCGGCGGAGGCGGCGGCGGCGATCAGCCGCGGACACGACCCGGCGCGCCTGGCGCTCACCCTGGCCCGGCGCGGCGGCGCGCCGGCGTCCCTCGCCGAGACGCTGCGGGCAGCGGGGGGGCTGCGGCTCGCGCGGCGGACGGTGCTGCTCAGCGATGACCCGGAGGACCTGGCGCGGGCGCTGCGCCGGAGCCGGGCGGCGCGGCGGGCGCTGGAGGCGCAACTGGCCCCGGGGGTGGCGCTGGTGGCCCCAGGGCGGGAGCGGGCGCTGGCGCGGGCCCTGGCGCGGATCGGGCGGGCCGTGCCCGCGCCGCCGGAGGAGCGACCGGCGAGCGGGGCGGCGCCGGAGGGCTTGACCCCGGCAGAACGGGCCGGGTTGCTGGCGGCGGCGCGGTTCTACGCCGCCGCAGCGCCCCCGGGCGCGCCCCTGCCGCCGCTGGCCGCAACCCTGGCAAAGCTGCGGGCCGGGCTGCCCCCGGCGCTGGCGGCGGATAGTATTGTGGAGGTGTGGAGGTGTGGAAGTGTGGAGGTGGATAACGATCTGAAATCATGTTCGGATGGCAATCAGCTTGCAATGCAGGCTGATGCTCCGGTTGCAGAGCCGGGGGGCGACCTATGCATATCTCTACGGCTCGACAGCTCCACACCTCCACAGCTCCACACCCACACCTCCACACCTCCACACCTCCACACCTCCACACCCCCCGCGGGGGCGCTGCGCGAGACGCTGCGCCGGGCGTTGCGGCGGCGGGGGGTGGTGCGGCTGTGGTACCAGGGGGCGCACGATGCGACGCCACGGGAGCGGATGGTGCGCCCGCTGCGGCTGGAGGAGCACGGGCCGGTGACCTACCTGCACGCCTACTGCCTGACGGCGCGGGCCGAGCGCTGCTTCCGGCTGGACCGGGTGGCGGTCATTGCCGACGCGGTGGAGCGCAGCGCGCCGCCGCGGCGCCCGCGGGGGCGCCGCCGGTCTGTCGGCCCGCCGGCGGCGGCCACGGGGCGTCTGGCG
>JANWYD010000026.1 GCA_025057155.1 Chloroflexaceae bacterium | reverse complement strand
GCCAGACACTTCTAACCCCCGCTCTGGGTTTTATTCTTACCGCCCTTCACTCGAAGTCGATGGAGAATACGGATACGATGTTTTAATCCCCTCGCGGGGATTGAGGTTATTCGGACATACGGTAATCCGGTTTGATTTCCAATGCCCGCAATCTTCGTTTTAATCCCCTCGCGGGGATTGAGGTTATTCGGACGGCCTGCCGTTCCAGCTGACGGCGAAACAGATCCCGGTTTTAATCCCCTCGCGGGGATTGAGGTTATTCGGACTTTGCTGGCTAAGAAAATCACGCAGATACGAGTGTTGGAATGTTGGTTTTAATCCCCTCGCGGGGATTGAGGTTATTCGGACGTGGTCGCCTATATCCGGCGTGAGGTGCAGCGGGGCCGCGATGGGTTTTAATCCCCTCGCGGGGATTGAGGTTATTCGGACCGAGAGGGATTGGTTGACGGGGTCATTACCAATTTTCCGACGAGTTTTAATCCCCTCGCGGGGATTGAGGTTATTCGGACATATTAGCAATGGTGATGATGACGCTAGGACGTATGCGTTTTAATCCCCTCGCGGGGATTGAGGTTATTCGGACCGAGGACGTCGTGCTGTGCGAGGATTGTTTGGAAAAACTGTTTTAATCCCCTCGCGGGGATTGAGGTTATTCGGACTCAGTTCGAACCGCCCTGTTGACGTATCTTGAAAGGGTCGTTTTAATCCCCTCGCGGGGATTGAGGTTATTCGGACGTGATTGACATTCTGCTTTCTATCCCATATAAGACGGACAAGTTTTAATCCCCTCGCGGGGATTGAGGTTATTCGGACCGTGGTGGAGGTTGTGCTGCCGGTCAACCTTCTCGCCGCGTTTTAATCCCCTCGCGGGGATTGAGGTTATTCGGACCCAGCTCCCATCGGCAATCCCCGCCCGATACCGGATCGTGAGTTTTAATCCCCTCGCGGGGATTGAGGTTATTCGGACGCATATGAGGACAGGCTAGGCTCCGGGGAGAACCCTCAATACGTTTTAATCCCCTCGCGGGGATTGAGGTTATTCGGACAATGAGAATGGCGAAGTGTCGTTCGAGTTCGAGAGGTACGTTTTAATCCCCTCGCGGGGATTGAGGTTATTCGGACTTTTATATCCCGACGCCAACGCCGATACCTGTACCGGGTTTTAATCCCCTCGCGGGGATTGAGGTTATTCGGACTTGATACATGCAAGGAATGTAATGTCTCTTTCCCATATTGTTTTAATCCCCTCGCGGGGATTGAGGTTATTCGGACACGGATTTATTATTATCCCAATGGTGCGGCACCTGGATGTTTTAATCCCCTCGCGGGGATTGAGGTTATTCGGACCAGGTGATCTGGCCGTTGGTGTCGCTGAACGTCGGCGAGCGTTTTAATCCCCTCGCGGGGATTGAGGTTATTCGGACGCAGTTGTAATGTGCGCGCGCCGGGTTGGTTGCGTCCAAGTTTTAATCCCCTCGCGGGGATTGAGGTTATTCGGACAATGTCGTTCCCCCTTGGCGCCGGCTCGCCGTATTTTCTGTTTTAATCCCCTCGCGGGGATTGAGGTTATTCGGACTCTAGCGCGCCGAGCGAGACGGCTACGTCTCGCTCGGCGGTTTTAATCCCCTCGCGGGGATTGAGGTTATTCGGACTCATCTCGCAATGCGCCAGAATGATGCTGCTGGGTAATTAGTTTTAATCCCCTCGCGGGGATTGAGGTTATTCGGACGCTGACATAATTCCTCCACGCAATACGGCGCCGTTGTTCCAGTTTTAATCCCCTCGCGGGGATTGAGGTTATTCGGACACGAGATGCGTATGGGCCGCACCTTGTAGGCACGGAAGGATACGGTTTTAATCCCCTCGCGGGGATTGAGGTTATTCGGACACGAACTTGATTGTGTAGTAAATGATAGCAATCATGAGTTTTAATCCCCTCGCGGGGATTGAGGTTATTCGGACGCGAAGAAACGAGAGGACGAGGGAGAAGAGGAAGAGGGTTTTAATCCCCTCGCGGGGATTGAGGTTATTCGGACAGGCGAAAGCGGAATTCCCGCATGGTTCGTGGACGTTCTTCGTGTTTTAATCCCCTCGCGGGGATTGAGGTTATTCGGACATCGCGCGTCGCGAGGGCGTTGCTATGCGCTATTTCGGGCCTGTTGCGCGGTGTGCCGGTTTTGCCGCCAATCTGGCCCGCTTTTTAAGGTGCGCCGCGGGTGTCCGACGCGCTTCTGGCGCATCCTTATGCGGTCGCGCGGCATCCGCGCTTCTCCATCGCCCGGGTGTCGCCCTGTAGCTGAGGGCCGGCCATCTCGCTTCTGATGGCCCGTATTATACCACGCGCCTGTACCATAGTGGCGCTGGCCTGCGCGAGGGTCTGCGGCGCGGTAGGGGTTCGGATGTAATGCGCTGCGTCCTCGGCGCGCGACGCCGCCGGGTAGTCATGGTTCACTTCCCTGGCGGGGGCGGAACGGCGCTGAGGCGCGCCCGCTGGAACAGGTAGTCGCCGTGGCGCCGCAGGCTTACCAGGCGCAGGCGCGGCGCGGCTCCGGGGGCGAAGGCTACGCCCTCCACCAGCGAGGGGCGCGCGCGGGCCGGGGCCGCCCGGTTGCCGATGATCACCGGGCTGCTGGTGGTGAAGACTTCGTCTATCAGCCCGGCGGCGATTAATGCGCCGTAGATGTGGGCGCCCCCTTCGCTCAGCAGCGTCCGCACGCCCTGCTGCCGCAGGTGGCGAGCCAGGCCGGCCAGGTCCACCCGCTCGCCGGGGCTGATGTGGTAGCTGAGGTGGGGCAGGCCGTCCAGGACGGCGCGGGCGCGTTCCGCTCCGGCCGCGGTGGTGGCGATGAGCGTCTGCTGGCCCGGCACGCGCAATGCCGCCGCGCTGGCGGGCAGGTCGCCGCTGCCGGTGATGACTACGAAGAGCGGCAGCGGCGCGCGGCCCTCGATGGCGCGCAGGGCGTCGAAGGCCCCGCGGTCGGCGGGAAAGGGCGCCCAGTGCGTCCAGCGGTGGCGAAGGGCGGCGCGCAGGGTGCCGGCCCCGGTGAGGATGGCGTCGGCGCGGGAGCGTAGCAGGGCCATGAGCCAGGTGTCGTGGGGCGCGTTGAGGCTCACCGGCGCGCCGCTGGATTGCCCCGGCTCGTCGAAGGAGATGCGCCCGTCGTGCGAGACGACGAAGTTGGTGTAGATGTACGGGCGCTCGTCGGCGGGGTCGAGCAGGCGCCAGTCGCCGCCGTAGATGGCCCGAAACGCCTCCGGCAGACCGGGGCCAGAGGCGTCGTCATCGTCGAAGAGCAGGGTGTACGGCGCGCCGGGGCCGTGAAGGTCGAGGGTCATTACAGTGGGGCCGTCTCGCCGATGCGCGTCACTCCAGCGACCAGGCGCTGCCCGGGCGACAGCGTCAGGTGCAGCGCGTCGCGCTGCACGTAGAGATCGGCGCGCGCGCCGAAGCGTACCGTGCCCAGGCGCGCGCCGGCTTCGACCCGCTCGCCTGCCTGCACCCGGCATAGAATGCGCCGCCCTACCGGGCCGGCCACCAGCGCTACCAGGATTGGCCCCCATTCGGTGTCGAGTCCGATGTAGGCGCGGGTGTTGCGGTCGCCCGCCTCAGGGTCGCTCGCGGGCCGGTGCTCGCCGCTGATATGCTCCACCAGTCGCACTGTTCCCGCGAGCGGGCTGCGGCAAACCGGCACGTCGAACGGGGCGATCGCCACGGCGAGGCGCAGGCAGTCCGAGTGGATGAAACGGTGCTCGTACACCTCCTCCACGCGCGCGAGCACGCCGTCGGCGTGGGCAAACAGCGTTCCCGGTTCGTTAGGGGTCGTCCGCTCCGGGTCGCGGTAGAGGGCCGCAGCCAGCGCGGTCAGCGCCAGCGGCAGCGGGGCCAGGCGCGGGCGCAGGCCAAGGGCCAGGCCGGTGAGGCCGATCCCCAGGCCCAGGAGGGGGGTGGCCTCGGGGTCGAGCCCGGGGATGAGTGAATGGCGATCGCCGGAGACGGTCTGCTCTTCCATAGGCGGGCAGGATACGCAGATGCAGGACCTGCCGCGACGAACCGGTCGCCTCGCAGGGGCCCGGTGCGCTGGCGCGGAGGGACCCGAAACAGTGAATTCTTCCGGATTGTAGCATGGGCGCTGGCGCAGCGCAACCGGGCAGGGCGGGCGCTTCTGGTATAATGACAAAAGTGATAATTGCTCGCCCGGCACGATGACATGCGTAATCCGTTTCAGGCGCTCGGCGCGGCTCTGCGCGACCTCTTCGACGAGGTGTTCCTGCTGCTGGTCGGCAACCTGATCTGGGCGACGCTGAGCCTGCCGCTGTGGGCGCTCGCCCTGAGCGCCCTGGCGCAGGGAGCGCCGCTGGCGGCGTTGCTGGCCGGGGCGCTGGGAGTTCTGCCCGTCGGCCTGGCCAACGCCGGGCTGTTCTACGTCGCCTGCCGGGTGACCGATGGCCGCGCCACGAAGGTCGCCGATTTCTTCGCCGGGATGCGCCGCTATCTCCAGCCCGCGCTGCTGATCACCCTCATCGCTGCCGGCGGGGCGCTGCTGATCCTCTTCAATCTTGGCTTCTACCTGCGGATGAACTCCCTCCTGGGCGGCTTCCTCCTTGGCCTGTGGCTCTACCTGTCGTTGTTCTGGCTGGGCCTGACGCTCTACGCCTTCCCGTTGCTTATGCTCCAGGAGGTCCCCTCCCTGCGGCTCATCGGGCGCAATGCCCTGCTGCTGGCGCTTGGCCGCCCCATTTACACCTTCGTGACCCTCCTGCTGATGGGGGCGCTGCTGCTGATCAGTCTGATCCTGGTGGCGCCGCTGGCGCTGATCACCCCGGCCTTCCTGGCGCTCTGGGCCACCCGCGCCACCCGCGCGCTGATCGCCGATGCCCGCCGCCAGGGCGAGGAGGCCGGCGCCGGCGCAGCCGGCTCGCCTCCCGCCGAGGAAGGGGGGCGCGAAGGGCAAGCGCGGCCCAACTAGGGGGAAGGCGTGATGCCTGGATAGCAAGGATCTGGGAGGGCGAAGCCCTCCTGGAAACGCTCGTTCCTCGGTCTTTTGAAGGAGCGTGGGGAAACCTGGTTTTCCTGCTCCCTGCCTGCGGGGAGGCCACGCGGAGAAACGACAACCGGCGTCCAACCCGTGAACCAGAAAGCCTCCAATACGACAACGAGACTTCGTCTCGGCGGAAGTGGCGGGGGCTGCGCCCTTTCAAGCTTCCCCTACAACGAGAAGTCTCGTTATGTAGTACCAAAATCCAAAATCCAAAATCCGAAATCCAAAATAATATCAGGAGTAACACGATGCTCACGCGACGAATTATCCCCTGTCTTGACGTGAAGGCCGGGCGGGTGGTGAAGGGCGTTTCCTTCGTCAACCATCGCGACGCGGGCGACCCGGTGGCCCTGGCCGCGGCCTACGACGCCGCTGGAGCCGATGAACTGGTGTTCTACGACATTACGGCCTCCAGCGATGAACGGGCGATTATGGCGGACGTGGTCGAGCGGACCGCGTCGCAGGTCTTCATTCCTCTGACCGTCGGCGGCGGCCTGCGAACGGTCGAGGATATGTACCGCATGCTGCGCGCCGGGGCCGATAAGGTGTCTATCAATACCGCGGCGGTGCTCAACCCGCAGTTGATCGAAGAGGGCGCGAAGCGCTTCGGCAGCCAGTGCATCGTGCTCTCGGTGGACGCGCGGCGCGTCAGCGCCCCCGGCGAGCCGCCGCGCTGGGAGGTGTTTACCCATACCGGGGCCAATCCCCGGCCCACTGGCCTCGACGCGATTGAGTGGATCCGCCGCGGGGTGGACCTGGGCGCCGGGGAGATCTGCATCAACAGTATGGACGCCGACGGCCAGAAGACGGGCTACGATCTGGAATTGCTGCGGGCGGTGAGCGCGGCGGTCCCGGTGCCGGTGATCGCCTCCGGCGGCGTGGGCGGGCCTGAACACATGTATCAGGGCATTGCCGAAGGGCGCGCCGACGCGGTGCTGGCGGCCTCGATCTTCCACTTCGGCGAGTACACCATTGCCGAGGTGAAGCGCTACCTGCGCGAGCGGGGCGTCCCCGTGCGCGACTAGAGCGCTGACCGGAATAATCGATCCGCCGAGAACGCTGAGCCGTGCCGTACTCGGCATCAGAAGGCGGCAAAGGGGGCAAGGAGGCGTGGAACCTCAATGGCTGAGCGCCTCCGGCGGGGTGAGGCGCCTGGTCATTGTGAGCACGTTCCCGCTCTGGGGGTTGAAGTCGAAGCGCACTTCGTCCATGAGCCGGCTGATCAAGTAGAGGCCCAGACCGCCGGCCCGGCGCTCACCGAGCGGCGCGGAGAGATCGGGCGGGGGAATGCTGCCCGGATCGAACTGGCGCCCGAAGTCGCGCAGCGTGACGATAAAGCAGTCGCCCTCACGGCGCCAGGAGAGGGTCATCTCGCCGGGCGCATCGGGGGCATACGCGTGCTGGATGACATTGGTCGCCGCCTCGTCCACGGCGAGTTGCACCTGCCAGGCGACCTGCTCATCGAGGCCGGCGCGTTCGGCAGCATCGGCAATGAAGGCGCTGATGCGGGCCAGGGCCTCCAGCGTCGCGGGCAGCGTAATACTGTCCATAGCTCAGAAGGAACCGGCCGCTTCGACCGTATCGTCGTACAGCTCAAAGAGCGTGGTGAAGCCGGTCAGATCGAAGACCTCCTTGATCCGCGGCGGAAGATTGGCGATGCGGATGTCGCCGCCCTCCTCCTCGGCCAGGTTCCAGTCGCGGGCGCGCCGGCGCGCCTCCAGCAACACCCGCAGCCCGGCGCTGCTGATGGACTCCAGCTTCGCCAGATCGAGCACGATCCGGTTGCGCCCGGCGTCAAGCAGGGTATCAAGCTGGCGCTTGAACTGCGGCGCGGTCGCCGCGTCCACCCGCCCGGCGATCTCCAGCAGGTCCACCCGGTTCATCTGGCGGTGGGCGATCTCCATGCTTCAGACCATCAAGGGTTCGCTGGGGAAGCGGGAGGAGTTGAGCGGCAGCGTGGCGCGCACCTTGCGCAACTGCCGGAGGGACTCCACGGCGGCTTCGTGAACGCTGGCGTCAGGGTCCTCCACGGCGCGGGTAAGGGCCTTGAAGACCGACGAGGTGGCGGCGGCGGGGCCGATGCGTCCGAGGGCGCGGGCGGCGGCCTCGCGGGCGTAGGCGTCGCTGTCGCTGAGCAGGCTGACAAGGCGGGCGACCAGCGTGGGGGCCCCGGCGAGTTCGCCAAGCTGGCCGAGAGCCATGGCGGCGGCGGAGCGCACGAAGCTATCCTCGTCAACCAGACACTGGCCCAGGTAATCGATCAACTGCGGCGAAGCGATGCGGTCGCGCAGGGCGCCGAGCGTCCGCGCGGCGGCGTAGCGCGTCTCCAGGTCGCAGTCATAGAGGGCCACGCGGGTAAGGGCCTTGACCAGGGGCGTGGGAGGCGTGCCGGCGAACTGCCCGAGCATGCGCGCTGCGGCTGCACGCACATGTGAGGCGCTATCGCTCAGCCCGTCGTGCAATAACACCAGGTCGCTGGTGCTGAAATGGCCGTTGCGGCTCCGCAGGCTGCGGATGGTTTCGTAGCGCGACTGCCAGCTCGCGTCAACCAGGTCGCGCCGCAGGCGGGCGAACTCGCCGGGGGTGAAGCCATCAAGCTCGGCCAGCAGCGTCGTTCTGAACCATTCGTCGCGGGAGCTGTTGAGCCGCTGGCGGGCCAGGGTGATCACCTGAAGGCCGATGAAGAGCTGCTCAACGGCGGCGCGCATCTCCGGCCGGGTGCGCAACTCGCGCTCGATCAGGCGCGCGACCTGGTAGCGCATCTGCCCGGCACGCCGCACGATCAGATCGGCGCCCGGCCCGCGCGAGATCTCGGCCAGCGTCAGCACCGCGGCGATTGGCTCGTTCTGGTAGGCCTCGAGAAATGGCTCCAGAGTTCTCACGGCCAGGTAGGCCAGCAACGAGCCGGTGCCGGTGATGTGAATTTCCTGACGAGGATTGCGGGCGAAGGTGCTTAACCGCTCGGCGATGCGCGCGCGCCAGGCGTCCTGATCAAACATGGCTTCCTCGCGGGTGTGCTAGATCGGACCGATGACGCCCGATGAACGTTTTGTCATCCTGTGCGTGCGCAACATTATAGCATGCGCGTGCCCGGCTGGATGGAGGAGAATGGTTGCCTCTCGATTACAATACCGCATCAGCGCTGGCGGCGCCATCCTCCTATGGTACTATATGCCCAGAGGGTCTTTGAACGCGTCACCTGCTATCCGCCAGGGCCGATGCAGAGTCCGTCTCTAGCGGGAGGATCAGAGCGGCGCGGTCGCCCGATAGGCATGTTTTTCGTTATCCCATGACCAACCCGAACGACGCCGAAGAAAGCGTTCGCCGGGTGCGGCGCGGCTGCACCTTTGTGGCGCTGCTGTTCGTGGCCTTCGCCGTGCTCTATACCAGCGCAACGGGCAATCTGGCCTTTCTGCTGTTGCTAGCGGTGGCGGCGGCGATCCTGATCTTCGCTCGTCTGGTGCGCTGACGGCGCTTCGCGCGCCGCTGTGGTATACTCTCGCTACATATGCCGGCGGCTGGGAAAGGAGCGTTCCAATGAGAGTACGCTACAGCGCCCGCACCCATCCCGGCAAGCGGCGCGAGGTGAATCAGGACGCCTACGGCGTCAGGCAGTTCGGCGAGGCCACGCTGCTGGTGGTATGCGACGGGATGGGCGGTCACGCCGCGGGCGAAGTGGCGAGCGCCCGGGCGGTGGAGGCGATCATTGCGGCCTTCGATCCCGCCGCGCCTCCCGCCGAGGCGCTGCGCGCCGCCTTCGTCAGCGCCAACGCGCGCGTTTACGCCGAGGGGCACGGGGCCATGGGCACCACCGGCGTCGCCGCGTTGCTCGTCGCCAATCAGTTGTTCGTGGCGAACGTCGGCGATAGCCGTGCCTACCTGGTGCGCGAAGAGCAGATCCGCCAGATCTCCCGCGATCATTCCTTTGTCTCCGACCAGATCGCCGCCGGTCTGATCACCCCCGAAGAAGCGCGCGCCTCTCTGATACGCAATATCATCACCCGCGCCCTTGGCCATAGCGCCCGGGTGGAGGTGGACGTGTTTGTCCACCCTCTGCAGGCGGGCGATACGGTGGTGCTCTCAACCGATGGGCTGCACGGCCTGGTCAGCGATGAGGAGATCGCCGCTATTGCCGGCTTGCAGCCGCCGGATCAGGCGGCGCAGCAACTGGTGGAGCGGGCCAATGAACTTGGCGGCATTGACAATATCACCGTGGTAGTCGCCCAGATTGACGAACTGGACGGGCGCGCCGCCCGCGCCGAGCCGTCCGCCGCGATGGTGGTTGAGCCGCCCGCGCCGCCCCTCGAACGCCCACTCTCCCGCCTGGGGCTGGCTCTGGCTGCCCTGACCCTCCTCGTGCTCCTCGGCGTCGGCGGCATACTCTGGGCTATGCCGGTGGAACCGCCGCTGCCCGCGCCAGCCGCCAGTTCCACCCCTTCCACACCCACGCCCTGATACGATTTTGGATTTTGGATTGGGAAGCACCAAAATCCAAAATCCAAAATCCAAAATCAGAAATGCTTTCGCGCGAGTTGCCCGACCACGGCCTGCTCGAGGGTAGCGGCGGTCGGCGCCTCGCTCAGGGTTATGCCGCTGGCGATCAGCGCCTGGGCCGCGTCGGGTTGCACGCCCACCAGCACGCAGCGCGCGCCCAGCAGGGCGGCGGCGCGGATGCCCGTCAGCAGACCCCGGGCGCCCTCGGCGTCGAGCTGGATGACGCCGGTGATGTCGAGCATGACGGTCGAGGCGCGGCGGCTTTCGATGCCCTGCAGGAGCGCCTCGAGGAACTCGTGCGTCCGCGCGCCGTTCAACTCGCCGACCAGCGGCATCACCAGCACGCCGGGCAGCACCGGGATGAGCGGAAAGGAAAGGGCGCGCACCGTGGCGACCAGGCGCTTCTCCTGCTCCTGGGCGCGCTGGAGATCGGCCACCGTCGCGGCGAGGCGGGCGCGTTCGGTTTCAAGCAGGCTCTGGTAGCGCGCCGTCTCAGTTACGTCCCGAACGAGCGCCAGGGCGCCCTGGTATGCGCCGCGCGGGTCGCGGATCGGCACAACCACCACTTCGAGGTAATAGTCGGCGGTCCGCAGTCCAAAGGCGAGGCGCCCGTTGTCGGCCGCCTGATCCGCGAGCACGTCTCGGACCTGGGGACCGAGGCGCCTGTCAAGCGGCTCGCCAACCTGGAGCCCCAGGCGCCGGGCGCTGGGGTTGGCGAAGACGATTGCGCCGGAGGCGTCGGTAACCGCGATGGCCTCGCGCAGCGCGCCCAGAGCCACGTCGAGCGCGGCGCGCGTGGGTGAGAAGAGCCGCGTGCCCAGCGCCAGGTAGCCCAGCGTGGCGACCAGGGGGAAAGTCTGGATCTGGATGATCTGATTGGCGACAGGACCGATGCGCGGGGTGAGGCCGCCCATCACCAGCGAGAAGACGAAACACAGGGCCAGCAGAACGATCGCCGGCCGCGCCTGGCGATGCCGGCGATCAAAGAAGGTGAAGCCCAGCATGACCAGCAGCACAAGCTGGCCAATTGCTGCGAGCAAGATCAAAGCCGTCCCGACCGGGCGGGCGTACTTGATCCGGTAGACGTCCGCAAAGTAGACGCCCTCGATCACGAAGCCGAGCCTGGCGATGAAATCAACACTGATCGCGGCAGTGATGAGGACATAGGGCAGACTGATCCAGAAGATGGGACGTTGCAGCAAAGTGGGGCCTTCCCACCACTGCGGAACAAACAGCGCGCTGAGCAGCAGCGGCAACAGAGCGAAGTAACACCCCAGCATCACCGTGGACAGCCCCAGGCTCACGTAGGCCGCCGTGGGCGTGCCGGCCACATCGCGCAGGAGTGTGCCGCTGACCATGGCGATCAACACTATCGAAAAACCAATGAACAGGCGCGAGGCGAGCTGGTCGCGCGAGCGCACGGCAATCAGCGTGGCCAGCACGGTCTGGAAGATGATGATCGCAAGCGCAAGCAAGGCTGGCAGCATACCGGGTTCGCTATCCTCTCATGCCATTTCGGATTGTGGATTCTGGATTTGCGACTCCCATCTCTGGCGTTCTAATCAGACCTGGCGATGATATGCCTTCGGGCAGGGCAAGGGGGGAAGCCTGGTTTCCTCTGCCCTGCCAACATCACGAGAGAGAGCTGGCTCTCCCAGACCCTCCTACGCCATTCCCGTACAGTCTATCAACCGGCTATAACCAGGACGCAGCGGTGATTGCCATCTGGCGCAAACCTGCTACAATGCATCCGCAAGGATGTTCGTTTGCCGCAAGATGGGTGCGACTGGAGGGTACGGGAACCGACAGGGCATGTCCCGTCCCAATGCGCAAATGCGCGCGCATGTTCCGTCCGCCTCTGAAGGGGAACGAGGGAGGCTTGCCGTGCCGATCCGCGTGCTGGATGCGACGGTAGCGGCGCAGATCGCCGCCGGTGAGGTGGTCGAACGCCCGGCGTCGGTGGTGAAGGAACTGGTCGAGAACGCTCTGGACGCCGGGGCGCGGCGGATCAGCGTTGAGGCGCGGGGGGGCGGCCTGCGCGAGATCAAGGTGCTCGACGATGGCTGCGGCATTCCGGCTGCCGAGGTGGAACTGGCCTTCGAGCGCCACGCCACCAGCAAGCTCGGCAGCGCCGAGGATCTGTGGCGCATCACCACTCTGGGCTTTCGCGGCGAGGCCCTGCCCTCGATTGCCAGCGTCGCCCAGGTGATCTGCGTGACCCGCGCGGCCGGGGAGGAGCCTGGCGTCGAACTGCGCATCGCCGGAGGCGAATTGCAGGCGCGCCAGCCGCGGGGGTGCTCGGTGGGCACCAGCATCACCGTGCGCAACCTGTTCTACAACACCCCCGTGCGGCGCGAGTATCTGCGCTCCGAAGCCGTCGAGTTGAGCGCCATCAGCGCCGTGGTGCAGCAGTACGCCCTGGCCTACCCCGAGGTGCGCTTCAGCCTGCTGCTGGAGGGGCGCCTGGCGCTGCAAACCAGCGGCGACGGCGACCTGCGGGGGGTGGTGATCGAGTTGTACGGGCTGGACGTGGCCCGGCAACTGCTGCCCGTCGAGGCCGACGCCGGCGAGGACGAGCAGGCGGTGCGCGTCACGGGCCTGGTGTCGCCTCCGGGCCTGACTCGCGGTTCGCGCGGCTACCTGCACCTCTTCGTCAACCGGCGCGCCCTGCAACCGCGCGGCGCCCTTGCCGCGGTGGTGGAGGAGGCCTATCACACCCTGCTGATGAAGGGCCGCCATCCCCTGGCCATACTCGACATCCGCGTGCATCCCCTGGCGGTGGATGTCAATGTGCATCCCGCCAAGGGCGAGGTCAAGTTCCGCTACGCCCCGCGCGTCCTGGGCGTCGTTGGCCGCGCCGTGCGCGAGGCCCTGGTCGGCGGGGCCGAGGTTCCCGCCTGGAGCGGCGACGATGGGGGCCTGCAACGCCGCTTCGAGGTGCGCCAGGTCGGCATGCCTGCGCCGCGCGACGATGAAGGTCCGGCGTGGGGCGCGGGCGCCGCGGCCTGGGACCGCGAGCGCAGCCGCTGGGACGCAGGCGCGCCCGAGCTGCCGGGCCGGGCATCCGGCGCGCCGCCTGCCACGGCGCCGCTTGAACGCGCCGCGGCCCCGCCCGCGGCGCTGCCGCCGCTGCGCGTGGTGGGCCAGGTGGGGTTGAGCTACATTGTGGCCGAGGCCCCCGAAGGGATGTATC
This sequence comes from Chloroflexaceae bacterium, assembly GCA_025057155.1. NCBI lineage: Bacteria > Bacillati > Chloroflexota > Chloroflexia > Chloroflexales > Chloroflexaceae > Chloroflexaceae bacterium. Next base: position 30,683 of record JANWYD010000026.1, on the reverse strand, counting down.
TGATTGACCAGCACGCCGCCCACGAGCGCATCACCTACGAGCGGCTGATGGCCCAGCACGCCCGGGGCGCGGTGGAGTCGCAGGCGTTGCTGCTGCCCCGCTCCGTGCCCATGGCCCCCGCGGCGGCGGCCCTGCTGCTGGGCAACGCCGAGCAACTGAGCAACTGGGGCTTCGCCCTCGACCCCTGGGGCGACGGGGTGCTGGTGCGCGCCGCCCCGGCCACCCTGCCTCTCGAGGATCTGCCCCGCGCCCTCCACGAACTCGCCGACCGCCTGGCCGGTCAGGGCGGCTCCACCCCCCTCGACTGGCGCGAGGCGGTGCTGATCACGCTCTCCTGTCACACCTCGGTGCGCGCCGGGCAGCCCCTGGCCCTCGAAGAGATGCGCCAGCTCCTACGCCAGCTCGAACAGTGCGCCAGCCCCCGCACCTGCCCCCATGGCCGCCCGACCATGATCCTGCTCACCCCCGCCCAGATCGAGCGCCAGTTCGGGCGCCGGGCGTGAGGGCTTCTACGGAGCGCCCATGACCCCGCTGTGGACCTGGATCGCCCTGGCCCTGACGATCCTTACCTGGCTCATCCCCTTCGTAATGCTGTTCATCGTGCCGGTGAACCGCAAGCCCTCTTCGGCGACGGCCTGGATGCTATTGATCTTTGCCTTTCCCTGGCCGGGCCTGATCCTCTTTCTGTTGCTCGGTTCGCCGAAGCTTTCCAGCAGGCGCCTGGCGATCCAGAAGGAGATCAATGGCTACATCAGGCAGCTCGTCGCCCAGGCGCAGGCCGCGCCAGAGACGCGCCCGCTGCTGGCGCCGGACATCCCGGCGCGTTACCGGCCCTTCGTGGATCTGAGCGCCGCCCTGGGGGCCTTGCCGGCCACGGCGGAGAACGGGGTGGAGATCCTCACCGACTATGACGCCATTCTGGCGCGCCTCGCGGCGGATATTGACGCCGCCCGGAGCTTCGTCCACGTGCAGTTTTACATTCTGATCGCCGATGCGGCCACCGAGGAGTGTTTTCGGGCCATGGAGCGGGCTGTCGCCCGCGGCGTTGCGGTGCGGGCGCTCTACGACCCGGTGGGCAGCCGCAAGTACCCTCCCTACCGCGCCACCCTGCGGCGCATGCGGGCCGCCGGCATCAACGCCTGCCCGATGCTGCCCCTCTACCGCCTCGATGATGTCAACCGGCCCGATCTGCGCAACCACCGCAAGATCGTGGTGATTGACGGCGAAATCGCTTACACCGGCTCGCTCAACCTTATCCACCGCGCCTACCACCGTCGCGACAACCTCTACTACGACGAGTTGGTGGCCCGTGTGCGCGGCCCCGCTGTTGACGCCCTGGACGCCGTGTTCCGCACCGACTGGTACTCCGAGACCGGGCAGCGGCTCGCCGATCCCGATGACCCCCTCGGCGCGATGACCTTTACCCCTGGCGGCTCGTCGCTGTGTCAGGTGCTGCCGAGCGGTTCGGGCTTCGAGCGCGAAAACAATCTGCGCCTGTTCGTGGATCTGATCCATGCCGCGCGCGAGAAACTGGTGATCTGCAACCCGTACTTCGTGCCCGATGAGGCCCTGATGATGGCGGTGATCTCCGCCGCGCTGCGCGGGGTCGAGGTGACGATGTTCAACTCCGAGGCCCGCGATCAGTTTCTCGTGGCCTACGCGCAACGTTCTTACTATGAGGAACTGCTGCGCGCAGGCGTGAAAATCCGTCTCTACTATTCCCCCATTCTGCTACACACCAAGACGATCAGCGTTGATGATGACATCGCGGTGATCGGGTCAAGCAACATGGACATGCGCTCTTTTGAATTGAACCTGGAAGTGACGCTGCTCTGCTACGATCCCCGCGTGGTGGCCGATCTGCGGCGGGCCGAGGCCGACTACGCCGCCCGCTCGCGGGAGCTGACCCTCGAGGAGTGGCGCCGGCGCCCGCTCCACCAGCGGCTCTTCGAGAATCTGACCCGGCTTATGTCGCCGCTGCTGTGATTAGGCGCGGCAACCAGGCTTCCCTCCTGCGCCGAGGACAGCCGGCAGCCCGACCTTGCGGGTTTTGCGCCCCGCGCCGCTCTGCGCGCCCGTCACGGCAACCTGACGCGCTCACCCTCGAAGACGATCAACCCGTCGCGGTCGAGGTCGGCCACCAGGCCGCGCAGCCACGCCTCATCGGCGGGGGTGTAGTCGGGCTTGAGACGCGGGCCAAGCTCGGCCAGGGGCAGGGCGCCGCCGGGAGGCAGAGCGCGGAGCGCATCAACCACGCGGCCCCGATACCAGCGCCGCGAGCCGACGTAGGGTTCAGCCTTGCGTTCAGCGACGCGCCGCGGTGCCGGCGAGGGCGCGCTGGCAGCCATCGCCCCGATCAGCGCCGCGTCGGCGGCGGCGCGGGCGGCATAGGCGCGGCAGGTCGGTCGCAGGGGGCAGCGGGAGCAGGCGGGATTGGCGGCAGTGCAGACCAGCGCGCCCAGCTCGATCAGCGCCTGGTTCCAGGCCCAGCCACGGCCCGGCGGCGCCAGCGTCGCCGCCAGGGCCAGCAACTGGCGGTCATTCACCCCCGTGGCGGCCTCGTCGGGGCCGATGCAGGCGCGCCGCAGCACCCGGCGGATGTTCGTATCGAGGAAGACTACGTCCTGCTCGAAGGCGAAGCACGCCACCGCCCCGGCGGTGTAGGGGCCGATGCCGGGAAGGCGCCGCAGCGCCGCCACCTCACGGGGAAACACCCCGCCGTGCGCTTCCACGATGATGCGGGCGGTTCGTTGCAGGTTCACGGCGCGGCGATTGTAACCCAGGCCGGCCCAGAGGCGGATCACCTCCGCCGTCGGCGCGCCGGCGAGCCGTTCGAGGGTGGGAAAGGCTTCGAGGAAGGCGTGGTACCTGGGGATGACCCGCTCCACCTGGGTCTGCTGGAGCATGATCTCGGAAACGAGGATGCGGTACGGGTCGCGCGTGCGACGCCAGGGCAGATCGCGACCGTGACGCGCGAACCAGGCGAGGAGGGCCTCAACTGTCGCGGGAGGCATGGGCGCCTAATCCCCCGCCGTCTTCACCCCGCTCTCGCGGCGGGCCTCGATCACATCGCTGATGCGATTGAGCCGGTCGAGGATAGTGGCGAGCTGGCTGACGCTCTGCAGGGTGAGCACCACGTGCAGCACGGCGCGCCCGGCGCGGCGGGTCTGCCCCTGTTCCACCTTTTCGATGTTGATGCCCGCCTCGGCGATGACGTTGGAAATATCGCGCCAGAGGCCGACGCGATCCCACGACTCAATGCGGATCGGCACGGGGTAGCCGCGGGGTTGTTGCCCGCCCCAGGTCACATCAATCAGGCGGTTGCGGTCGCGCTCGTTGACGATGGTCCGACAATCGGCGCGATGCACGGTAATGCCGCGCCCGCGAGTGACGAAGCCGACAATTGGCTCGCCCACCACCGGGTTGCAGCACCTGGCCAGGCGATGGTAGACCGTGCCCACGCCCACCACCTGCACGCCCACCGGCTGGTTGCGCCCGGTAATCGGGGTCTGGGGCAGATCGAAGGCCGGATTGGCCGCCCGCTGCTGCTCTTCCTGCTCGGCGAGGGCCTTCTGGGCCACAGTGCGCGCAGTGATCTCGCCGGTGCCGATGTGGTGGAAGAGATCCTCGACCGAGCGCGCGCCTGCCAGTTCCGCCAGGTGCTCGAAACTCACCGTCAGCCCCAGCCGCTTGAGTTCCTTCTCGAGCAGATCGCGACCGGCGGCGATGTTCTCTTCGCGCTCGGCGCGGCGGAAGAAGCGCTTGATATGGTTGCGGGCGCTCGGCGTTTTGACGAAGTTCAGCCAGTCGCGGCTCGGCCCCTTCGAGGACTTTGAGGTCATAATGTCAACGATCTCGCCGTTCTGGAGGCGATAGTCGAGGGGGACGAGGCGACCGTTCACCTTCGCGCCGATGCACTTGTGGCCCACCTCCGAGTGGATGTGGTAGGCAAAATCAACCGGGGTCGAACCCTCGGGCAGGTCAATGATCTTGCCTTTGGGCGTAAAGACATAGACCAGTTCTTCGAGTTCGGGCTTGAGGCTCTCAATGAACTCGCGGGCATCGGTCAGCTCAATGCGCCAGGAGATCAGCTCGCGCAGCCATTTGATTTTGGCCTCATAATTCTGATCGCTCCGCTGGCCAAAGCCCTCTTTGTAGCGCCAGTGGGCGGCGATGCCATGTTCGGCGACCTGGTGCATCTCCTCGGTGCGGATCTGCACCTCGCAGTAATGGCCGCCGGGAATGATCACCGTCGTATGCAGCGACTGGTAGCTGCTCTCCTTGGGAACGGCGATATAATCATCGAACTCCGAGAGCACCGGCGTCCACATACTATGCACCAGGCCGAGGACGCGGTAGCATGCGCCCTTGGCGCGATCGGGGTCTGGCTCCTGCACAATCACCCGGATGGCGAGCTGGTCGTAGATCCGCTCCAGCGGAACGCCCTTGCGCTCCATTTTGCGCCAGATGGAGTAGATATGCTTGGGGCGGCCGGTGACCTGGGCGCGGATGCCCTCCTTCTCAAGGGCCTCTTTCATGCGCTTGATGACCCGCTGAATGATCCGCTCGCGAGCCTCTTTGCGCATGGCCAGGCCGGCCGAGATCTCCTGGTAGCGCTCGGGGTAGAGCGTCTTGAAGGCCAGATCTTCGAGTTCGGACTTGACCTGCCACATCCCCAGACGGTGGGCCAGGGGAGCGTAGATATCGAGGGTCTCGCGGGCCACGCGGCTCTGCTTGGCCGGGGGCATAGCGCTCAGGGTGCGCATATTGTGCAGCCGGTCGGCCAGTTTAATGAGGATCACGCGCGGATCATCGGCGGTGGCAATGAACATCTTACGGTAGGAGCCGGCCTGCAACTCCTCCTTGGTCTTGTTCTCCAGCCCTGACAGCTTGGTGACGCCATCAACCAGGTGGGCGATGGTTTCGGAGAAGAACCGCTCAATGACCTCCAGGCTGACGCCGGTATCTTCAACCACGTCGTGCAGCAGGGCGGCGGCGACCGACTCGGCGTCCAGGCGCAGATCGAGAATGATCGCCGCCACGGCGACGGGGTGGTCAATGTAGGGTTCGCCGCTCTGTCGATACTGGCCGCTGTGGGCAATGGCGGCCAGGGCATAGGCGCGGCGCACCAGGTCGGTATCGGCGTCGGGGAGGTAGGATAGGAGCCGGGCGATCAGCGCCTCGACGGCAGGGCTGTGATAGGCTTCGAGATAGGCGGCGCGCACGCTCTCCAGGCTGACGTCGGGCTGATCCTGCTTGCGCAGATGTTCGACTATGGATTCAATAAAGGGGTGCTGGAGGATAGGGTGGCGGCTCAGGAGAGCGGCTGCGGCAGGTTCGTCGCGCGATTGCGGCTCGGAACGGCGCTGCCCTCCTGCCACAGCCTGAGGCGCCAAAGCGGTTGTTTGCGTGACGGGTTGCCCGCCGACAACAATGGCGGTATCGCTGTCCATAGCCGCGCTTCCTCTTGCTCTGGGTGGCGCGAGGTCACGGAACAGGGGGCCATGTGGCCACGGGCGCCCCCTCCGCTGATCACGAACGCGGTCGGCGTGTACCGCCCGACCGCGCCTGAACCCCTCGCGATCCTCCGCGACCGCAACGTATGCGCAAGTTATTGTATTCCAGCATAGCATCGTGGCGATCGCTTGTCAAGGAAACGCGACCCTGGCTTGGAGCGATAAAGTCCACCTCTCGCGGCAGGGTATGGGGCGCCCCGGCGGCGCGATAAAGTCATTTTTGGAACCCGGGGGTGTTGGGGCCAGCCCCAGAGACTCTGCTTTGCAACAATCCTGGAGCCGTTCAGGTTTACGCAGAGCGCGCAGAGAATGCGCCTTCCGAAGCTCTCCGCGCCCTCTGCAGTACATAACATCACGCCTGCCGCTGGAGGCGGGCGAAGAACTGGCGGCGCAGGGCGTTGAGGCGCTGGCGATAGGCGGGAGTGTTAAGGGCCTCGATCGACATCAGCAAGGCGTCTTCGCCATTATCGGTATAGTAACGGCGGCGCGTGCCGACGACTTTAAAGCCGTATTTGAGGTAGAGACGCTGGGCAGCGTCGTTACTTACGCGCACTTCGAGGGTGATCATCGTGGCGCCAAGCTCATAGGCCTGGTCAATCAGGCCGTTGAGCAGCAATTCGCCCACCCCGCGACGGCGGTGGGCCGGGTCTACGGCGATGGTGGTAATATGGGCCTCGTCGGCGCTGAGCCAGAGGCCGCCATAGCCGACGATAGGGGCGGCGGTCGCCGCGTCGGTCTGGCCGGGTTGAGCGGTGAAGGCGCTAAACAGATGGGCAAGGAGCCCCAGGCGGCGCGGGGGCGGAGAAGGTTTGCCCTGGGGCGGGGGCGTAGGGCTGGCGCGAGCGACGATGTAGCGGCAATGCTGGGGGTCGCGCAGTTCGCGGCGGTAAGTGTTAGCCGACCAGGGGATCGGGAAACTCTGGGCCTCGATCTGCTGGACCGCCGGAATATCCTCCTCGGTCATTGGCTCGATGAAATAATACATCGTCTATGGTGCGGAGCCGCGGCGCCGCCGCGGCTCTACGGGGGCAGGACGGCAGCGCCGCGGCTCTGCCGGGACCGCGTCGCCGACGCGGCTTTACAGGGGCCGGGCGCCGTTCGGGTTTACGACGAGGAGACTCTGATAGGCCCCATCCTTGCCGAAGCCGCCGCCGGTCTGAAAGACGCCGGTCACCTCGACCGCGCCCCAGACGTAGCTGTTATTCGGCCCCAGGTTGAGCAGAGCCGACTGATCGGGCGGAAAGCCTTCCATCCAGATCGGATTGCCAAGCGGCTGCGGGCTGGAGCCATCTTCCTCGGTGCTGATCCCCTCGGCAAGCACGTAGATCACCCCGTTCCAGAAGTAGTACCCCTGCGTGGTGACCGTCTGGCCATTGTAGCGTTCCGGATTGCGCTGCAACTCAAAGAAGGAGACCTTGCCGTCTTCGAGGGGCCGGTCCTCAATGCGCTGCTCCACGCGGCGCACCCGTTCGATCGGCTCAGCGCTCTTAACGTTCAACTGGTACTGGTACTGCCCGCCAGGGCCATAGCCGCCGCTCGCCAGAAACTCGCCGCGCACGCGCACGAAACCATAGACGGCATCGCCCGGACGGTGCAGGTGTTCGGTAACCTCGGCGGGAAAGCCCTCCAGCCAGATCGCATCACCCAGGGGCTGGGCATCGAGGCCGTTGTCGAGCGTGCTGACTCCCAGGGCCAGCACCGAGAGCGAAGGATCGCCGGGGCGCCAGACATAGGCGCCGTCAACGGTGATCTCCTTGCCGGCATAGGCGCCGGGATTGGCCGTCACCTGCTGCACGTACAGGCTGGCGCCAGGGCTGCCTGGCTGGCTGCCACAGGTGGCCAGCAGGGGCAGGACGCCTAGGAGCGCGACCAGCGCGACGATGGCGTGCCAGGGCTTTGGGATCATACGGAGATCCTCCTTGGAACGTCTGGGGGTGATATGTGATTTTGGATTTTGGATTGTGGATTTTGGATTGGATCCTGGCGAACCATATCCAACTGGGGCAATCTACCACCGACGACCGGACAACTAATCCAAAATCCGAAATCCACACTACCAGCGTGCCAGACATCGGCGGAGATATTTGATGACGCGGTGGGCAAACACCCGCAGGATTATACCAGAAGCGCTCGTAGGGGGCAAACCGCCGGCCGCATGGGGGCGCGAGGAGGTTGACACGCCCCTCCGCCGCGCCGCTGCGCGCTCGGGGCAAGCCTGCGCAAGTAACGGCCGGATCGCCCGCATCTGCGGGCGGGAATATTCTTGACAGCCCGACTCGACGTTAGTATTATTAGCCTACCTGTGGGGTATGATCTCCATATTCCGGTTCGACTCAGCACAGCGGGGCGGACGTAAGCGGGTCGCCCCGCATGGTGCACATTAACAACTGCATAGGAGGCCACTGTGACAGATCTCCTGTGGGTCGCGCTGGCCCTGGTCGTGGGTCTGGGCATTGGCGCCGGGCTGGGCATAGCCTATGTCAACCACGGCCTCAACTCGCTGGCTCAGCAGAAAACCGCCGAAGCTCGCTTATTGCTCGAAGAAGCGCGATCCCAGCAAAAGGAAATTCTGCTTCAGGCAAAGGACGAGGCCCTGCGCATCCGCAACGATGCCGAGGCGGAATTGCGCGAAAGCCGCCAGGGCTTGCAGAAGCAGGAAGAGCGCCTGCAACGCAAGGAGGAGAATCTCGATCGCAAGCTCGAAGGGTTGGAACGGCGCGAACGCCAGCTCCAGAGCCGCGAGCGGCAGATCGAGCAATTGCACCAGGAGGCCGAACGGCTCAAGCTCCAGCAGGTCGCCGAGCTTGAGCGGATCTCGCAACTCGGGCGCGACGAGGCGCGGGCGTTGATCCTGGCCCAGGTCGAGCGCGAGGCCCGCGACGAGGCTGCGCGTCGCATTCGCGAGATCGAGCAGCAGGCGCGCGATGAGGCCGAGAAAACGGCGCGCAAGGTGATCGGCCTGGCGATCCAGCGCTGCGCCACCGACTATGTCGCCGAGATGACCGTCTCGACGGTGAACCTGCCCAGCGAAGAACTTAAAGGTCGGATCATCGGACGGGAGGGGCGCAATATCCGCGCCTTCGAACAGTACACCGGCGTGGATATCATCGTTGACGACACTCCCGAAGCTGTGACCCTCTCGTGCCACGACCCGGTGCGCCGGGAAGTGGCGCGGGTGGCGCTGATCAAACTTCTGAAAGACGGGCGCATCCATCCCGCCCGGATTGAAGAAGTGGTGCAGAAAACCCAGCTCGAACTGGAGAACGTGATGCGCGAGGAGGGCGAGCGCGTCGCCTATGAGGCGAACGTGCAGGGCCTGCACCCGGATCTGATCAAGCTGCTCGGGCGGCTGAAGTATCGCACCAGCTATGGTCAGAACGTGTTGCAACATTCGCTGGAATGTTCCCTCCTGGCTGCGCATATGGCCGCCGAACTCGGCGCCAACGTCAACGTCGCCAAGACGGCCGCCCTGCTCCACGACATTGGCAAGGCCGTCGATCACGAGGTGCAGGGGCCGCATGCGCTCATCGGCGCCGACATCGCCCGGCGCCTGGGGCGCTCCCCGGCCATTGTGCATGCCATCGCCGCGCACCACTACGACGAAGAACCGACCACTGTCGAGGCCTTTCTGGTCATCGCCGCCGACGCTATCTCCGGCGGGCGCCCCGGCGCGCGCCGCGAGACGCTTGACCTGTACATCAAGCGCCTGGAAGCCCTGGAAACCGTTGCCACGTCCTTCCCCGGCGTGCAACGGGCCTTCGCCGTACAGGCGGGCCGCGAGGTGCGCGTAATGGTCCAACCTGACCAGATCGATGATCTTGCCAGTATTCACCTCGCCCGCGATGTCGCCAAAAAGATCGAGGAAAGCTTGCAATATCCCGGTCAAATCAAGGTGACAATTATTCGCGAAACGAGAGCTGTTGACTACGCGCGCTGACTATAGCTCGGATGACGGGCCTGATCGCCCGTCATCCCGATTCCTGGAAATTGGGCGGGTGCAGTCCGACCGCTTGTGGTACAATTGAATACCTGTAAGCGTGCTGCGAGCCGCGCACCACCCCATCTCACGAGAGGAGGCAAGGCTGCGATGAGCCTTGAGACGCGGTCTGAAGACCAGCCAATCATATCGGACCCAAACCACACAGAGGAGGACCACATGACCAACTCTCAGCAGCTGCCTATCGCTCGCGCTGTTGGCGCCGCCGCCCCTCAGGGCGTCGAAACCCAGCGTTCAGCAGAGGTGCTGAAAGTGTCGACGCGCTCGCGCCCAAGTGCCGTGGCCGGGGCCATTGCCGGTGTTATCCGTGAGAATGGGATGGCCGAGGTGCAGTCGATCGGCGCGGGCGCCACCAACCAGGCCATTAAGGCCGTCGCGATCGCCCGAAGCTACCTGAACGAGGAAGGGATTGATATCGTTTGCGTGCCTTCGTTTATTGACGTGGCCATTGATGAAGAAGAGCGCACCGCGATCCGTCTGCTTATCGAGCGGCGTTAGTGCTTCGACCGCGTCACCTCCTGACCGCCCTCGCTGCCCGCGAGGGCTTTTTTTGCCTCTTGCCGGGGCTGGCGTTGCCTGTACAATGAGGTTAAAACTTGCTTCACACCCGGTCGCCCGGTCCTGACTGTCGCTCCGCCGTTCCACCGCACCGCGTCTGTGGGGGCGTGGAGGTGTGGAGGTGTGGAAAAGTTTGGATAACCACTCCTGAACCAGAACCAAGGCGCTATTCAACCCTGCCCGACATTCTGGCCCTCACCTCCACAGCTCTACAGCTCCACACCTCCACGCAGGTGTGCATGTGAACCCTGTCCGCGAGCGCCTGTCGATCGTGAGATGCATATGGACGAGATCGCCGCCTTTCTGCGCGCCTATCCGCCCTTTGATCAACTGCCGCCCGAGGCGGCTATGCTTGCCGCTGAACACATTCAGATTGAATACTTCCCGGCCCATTATGATGTGTTGACCTTCGGCGGTCCGCCAGCCGAGTTTCTCTACATCGTGCGCAAGGGCATGGTGGATTTTGTGCGCGAGGAAGAGGGCGAGGTGCTGGTCTTCGACAGCCTCGGCCCTGGCGAAGCCTTCGGCTACCCCTCGCTCATTCGCCGCCGCTCGCCCATTGTCACCGTGCGCACCCGCACCGAGGTGCTGGCCTACCTCCTCCCTGCCGAGATCTTCTACCGCCTTCAGGCTGAATATCCACCCTTTGCCAGCTATTTCGCCGCCTCGGCTCTCCACCGCCTCACCTTCGCCGTGCGCAGCCGGCATCAGACCGCCGAACCCTCCCTCTTCCAGACCCGGCTCCAGGAGTTGATCAGCCAGCCGCTGATCGCGATCCATCCTGACGCCACGGTGCGTGAGGCGGCCCAGATGATGCGCGACCATAATGTGAGTTGTTTGCTGGTCAATCTGCCACCCTACGAGGTCTACGACCAGAACTCGGGGATCATCACCGACCGGGATCTGCGCAACCGGGTGCTGGCCGCCGGGCTGCCCGACAGCACGCCCCTGCGCCAGGTAATGACTGCCCCCGTCGTCTCGCTGCCCGTCACGGCGCTGGCCTTCGAGGCTATGCTGCTTATGCTTGAGCGCCATATCCATCATCTGCCGGTGACACGTGATGGCGTGGTGGTGGGCATGGTGACGCATACCGATATTCTGCGCCGCCAGAGCAACAGCCCTCTCTTCCTGCCGCGGCAGCTCCAACGCGCCACGACCCTCGACGATCTGCGACGTTACGGCGATCAGGTGACCGCGACCGTCGGCGCGCTGCTCGATGCCGGGGTGCGCGTCTCGGATATTGGGCGCGTTGTGGCAGTGGCCCACGACGCCCTTATCCAGCGCATCCTGCGCGATGTCGAAACCGAGCTTGGCCCGCCGCCTGTTCCTTATGCCTGGCTTGTGCTGGGCAGTGAAGGCCGCTATGAGCAGACCCTCCGCACCGACCAGGATAACGCGCTGATCTACGCCGATGAGCATCCGCCCGATGCTCCCGAGTACTTCCGCGTGCTGGCCGAAACGGTGGTGGAACGGCTGGTCGCCTGTGGCTTCCCCCGCTGCCGGGGCAACATTATGGCCTCCAATCCGCAGTGGCGCCAGCCCCTCTCGGTCTGGCAGGCCACCTTTGCGCACTGGATCGATGTGCCTGATGAGGAGGCCCTCCTGCGCTCGGGGATCTTCTTTGACTTTCGCCAGATACACGGCACCCTCTATGCCGAAGGGGGTCTGCGCCCGATTATCGTCCGCGCCCGCGGCAATAAGATCTTCCTGGGCCGGCTGGCCCGCGCCGCGTTGCGCAATCCGGCGCCATTGAACCTGTTTCGCAATGTGGTGCTGGAGCGTCGCGGCGATCAAAAGAACCTGATCGATCTCAAACATCGCGGCACGGCGATGGTGGTGGATCTGGCCCGCATCTTCGCCCTCGAAGCGGGGTGCATTGACACCAGCACTGTCGGGCGCCTGCGCCGCTCATGGCCCGCGGCCAGCATTGGCGAAACCGAGGCCGAAAGCCTGGTCAGCGCCTTTGAATTGCTCAGCCTGCTGCGCCTGCGCCACCAGCGCGCCCAGATTGAGCGCGGCGAGGAGCCGACCAATCTGATCGTCTATACTGACCTGAGCCCGCTCGAACAACGTGAACTGAAGGAATCGCTCCAGGCCATCGCCCGCGTCCAGCGGGGCATTGCCACGGTCTATCAGACCGGGCGAATCGCAGGATGACGCAACGGCGCGGAGACGCAACGGGCTCGGGGTGTTGCTTGTGGGGCGTCGCGCCTCTGCCTTACGGCAGTCACGGATGCGCGGAAAGCCGTGGTTCAAGGGATGCCGGATGAATGTCCGGCGCTCCTGGACACGTCTCCGTTCGCGCCGAGGGACGCGCCGCTCTGCCCCACTTCGCGAGGGGGATAACGATGAGGTTGCCCTGGCAACGCAAGCGGGCCGTGTCCGACCTGGTGCGCGCCTATGAAGTCGGACCGTGGCCCGATGGACGTTCGTACTGGCGCGATGTGCGCTATGTGGTGCTTGATGTCGAGACCAGCGGCCTCGACGCCCGGCGCGACGCCCTCCTGGCTGTAGGCCTGGTGGAGATCGATCAGGCCCGCGTCCGTCTCGACCGGCGCTGGTACTCGCTGATTCGCCCGCCTGCGGGGTTGATGGTCGAGGCGTCTTCCATCCGCATCCACGGCTTGCTGCGCGCCGACCTGGCCGATGCCCCGCCTATTGACGCCGTACTGCCGGAGTTGCTCGACCGCCTGGCCCAGCGGGTGCTGGTGGTGCACGTGGCGCGTATTGATGTCGGCTTCCTCAATCAGGCTCTCGACCTGAGCTACTGCACGCGCCTGCACGGCCCGATTCTGGACACCTCGCGCCTCGCGGCTACGCTGCACCAGAACGCCCAGTTGCTCGGCGAGATCAGCCGCGATATGCCTGTTCCTGCCATTCAGCTCCGCGCCCTGGCCATCCAGTACAACCTGCCGGTCTATCCCCAGCACAACGCGCTCAACGACGCCCTGACCACCGCCCAGCTCTTCCTGGCCCAGGCGACGCGCCTGGAGCATCAGGGCATGCGCACCCTGCGGGCGCTGCTGCGCGCCGGGGGCGTGCAGTCGCGGTGAGTCGCGAAGGGGTTTTCGGTAAGGGCAGCCTGGTCTGTCAATTGAGTTTTTCGCTAAACCTCCGCCCCCTTGCAAGGGAGGCGCGGAGAGGCTGCGCCTCCGCGCAACCTCCGGCACGTTCCAGGAGGGTCCGGAAGGGCGAAGCCCTCCCGGAAACCCTCTTCCCCGACCATCTGGCTAACGAGACTGGCGAAACATGCCGCTTACTGGCGCATCCGGCAAGTTCCCTGTCACCCTGAGCGCAGCGAAGGGTCCCGGCCGAGATGCTTCGCCGCGCTCAGCATGACAAATGGCTTGCCGGATGCATCATTTACTGGTCTGTGAACGAAGTTTTCTTGCATTTTCGCCCCCCTCCCAGCCTTCTCTCAGGGGCAGGGTTTTTTGGGCGAGCAGGGGTTTTCGGCATTCGCATGCGCTTACGATCCTCACCCCCCGCCCCCCTCTCCCGCAGGCAGGAGAGGGGGGAGTTGGGCGTCCCAATGCCCCGGATGGCGCATGCGAGGCGAGGATGCGCCGGAAAACCCTACACCTGAGAAGGGAGAGGGTTGAGGGTTCAGCGAAAGACTTCATTTACAGACCACTCATGGAGAAACAATGACGCCCACAAACATCCCAGACGTGCCAACTATCAATGAGTTCGCCATTACCGTGGCGACGATCAACGGCTCCGGGAGCCAGACGGCCAACCAGGCCATTCTGCGAGCCATCTTCCGTATGGGCATCCCGGTGAATGGCAAGAACCTCTTTCCCTCGAATATCCAGGGTGAACCCACCTGGTTCACCATCCGTGTGAGCGCCCGGAGCTACAGCGCCCGCCCTGCCGCAGCTCCAATCCTGATCGCCTTCAACCCCCGCACCGCCGAGGCCGACCTGGCGGCCCTGCCTCCCGGCGGGATCTGCCTGTACCCCGCGGACGGCCCCTGGCGCCCCCGGCGCGATGACGTGACCGGCTATCCCCTGCCGGTCAAAGAGATCGTCGCCGCCAGCGGCTTTGAGCTGCGTCTGCGCGAGTATGCCGCCAATATGGTCTACGTGGGCGCGCTGGCCGCCCTGATCGGCATCGAACCTGAGCATATCCACAGCGCCCTGCTGCATCACTTCAAGGGCAGGGCGCAGCCTGCGGCGCTGAACTTCAGCGTGGTGCGGGGCGCCTACGAGCATTTCGTAGCCGCCTATCCCCAGGCGCTCGCCGCGCCGCGCTTCCGCCTGGCGCCGTTGCGGGCGACTGAAGGCAAGATCCTGATTGACGGCAACACCGCTGCCGCCCTCGGCGCGATCTTCGGCGGCGTAAGCTTCCTGGCATGGTACCCCATCACCCCGGCCACCAGCCTCGCCGACGCCCTCGGCGCCTACCTGCCACGCCTGCGCACCGGCCCCGACGGGCATCCCACCTATGCCATCGTGCAGGCCGAAGACGAGATCGCCGCCCTGGGCATGGCCGTTGGCGCAGGGTGGGCCGGCGCCCGCGCCATGACCTGCACCTCCGGCCCCGGCCTCTCGCTGATGACCGAGTTCGCCGGTCTGGCCTACTTCGCTGAAATCCCCTGCGTCGTCTGGGACGTGCAGCGCGTCGGTCCCAGCACCGGCCTGCCGACGCGCACCGCCCAGGGCGATCTGCGGGCCGCCGCCTTCCTCGGCCACGGAGACGCGCGCCACGTCGTGCTGCTGCCAGGGAACGTGGCCGAGTGCTTCGAATTTGGCTGGCGCGCCTTCGACCTGGCCGAACGCCTCCAGACCCTCGTCTTTGTTCTCAGCGACCTTGATCTGGGCATGAATCTCTGGACCAGCGAACCGCTGGTCTATCCCGACGCGCCTATGGACCGGGGCAAAGTGCTGAGCGCCGCCGACCTGGAACGCCTCGGCAGCTTCGTGCGCTTCGCCGACCCCGATGGCGACGGGATCGGCGCCCGAACCCTGCCCGGCAACCCCCATCCGCTCGCCGCCACCCTCAGCCGGGGAACCGGGCATAACGAGCGCAACGTCTACAGCGAGCGCCCGGAGGACTGGAAGGCCAACATGGAGCGCCTGAGCCGCAAGTATGAAACGGCGCGGCGGCTTGCGCCCCGGCCGCTCGAGGAGCATGATCCTGAGGCGACGGTGGGGTTGATCGGGTTCGGCTCGACGGAGGCGGTGATCCGCGAGGCGCGCGACCTGCTGCGCGCCCAGGGCCTGCCTACCAGTTTCCTGCGCCTGCGGGCCGTGCCCCTGGGCGAGGCGGCACGCCGCTTCGTGGCGCGGCACCGGCGTTGCGTCGTGGTGGAACTGAACCACGACGGCCAGATGCGCGACCTGCTGCGCACGCACTGCCCCGAGCACGCCGCGCGCCTGCTGAGCGTGGCTCATAGCGACGGCCTGCCCCTCACGGCGGAGTTTGTTGCGGAGGCGGTGCGGGAATTGGTATGATGGATCTGGAAACAACAGTCAGTGAGATCCTCAAGCGGAAACCGGGGCGCATCAAACGGGCGAAACTCGAACCAGGCTCGCCGTCGTGGGATGAAATTGCGCAGTTGACGTGGAAGGACATCGAGGGGGGGTGTTCGACAGGGCAAACCTGGCTTTAGCACCAATCGCGAAGGACCAACTTGATGCTCCCGCGAACCATCGGGCGTTACCAGATCCGGAGCGAACTGGGCCGCGGCGGCATGGCCGTTGTCTACCGGGCCTTCGATCCGGAGGCCGAGCGCGAAGTGGCAGTGAAGGTACTGCCCCGCGAACTACTGCACGACCCCGCCTTCCGCGCCCGCTTCCGCCGCGAGGTCGAGGCCGTGGCAGCACTCGAGCATCCAGCGATTGTGCCCCTCTATGACTCCGGCGAACACGAGGGCCAGCCGTACATGGTCATGCGCCTGATGACCGGCGGCTCCCTGGCGGACCGCCTGCGCCGCGGCCCCCTGCCCCTGGCCCAGGCGGCGCGGATCATCGCCGAGCTGGCCCCGGCCCTTGACGCCGCCCACGCCGCCGGGCTAATCCACCGCGATGTCAAGCCCGACAATGTGCTCTTCGACCAGACCGGCCAGCCCTACCTGGCTGATTTTGGCGTGGTCTGGATGATGCAGGCTTCGACCGTATTGACCCGCAGCGCGGTGATCGGCACGCCTGACTACATGGCCCCCGAATTGTCCCGGCCCGGCGGCCTGTCGCCGCTGGTGGACGTGTACGCCCTGGGGGTCATGCTCTTTGAAATGCTCACCGGGCGGCCACCGTACCAGACCGATACGCCCCTCGGCACGCTGGTGGCCCACGTGACCGAGCCAATCCCCGACGTGCGGGCGCACCGGCCCTGGTTGCCCGCCGCGACCCGGATAGTGATTGAGCGGGCGCTGGCGAAGGATCCCCGCGCGCGCTACCGGTCGGCGGGGGAGCTGGCCGCGGACCTGACGGCCCTGGCGGCAGGGCAATCCCCGCCGACGCTCCAACTGCGCCCGCCGGCGGAACCGGTTGCGTCCACTCCGCCTCCCGCCCCGACCTTCACCCTGACCACGCCGACCGTTCCCCGCCCCGCGACGACCTTTGAACCGGCGTCGCCAACCTTTGAACGCCCCACGACCAGCTTCGATCCCCCCGCGCCGGCCGGCGAGCGCGCCGCTCGTGAACGTATTCCGAGCTGGATATGGCTGTTCATGGCTATAGCTGTCGTTGCCGGGGTGTTCTTCTTCTGGTTCACCAGCCTGGCTCGCCCACAGGCATCGGTTCCGCACCAGGCGCCAATCCCATACCCGACGTACACGCCGGCCGCCGCGGGTCCCTGGCCATCCGGCGCCGAACGGTCAGACACCTGGCTATATCCCACGCCTACGCCGACCGTTGCTCCCGGCGAATCGATGCCGCGCCTCGTGAGTATGGCATCGGTTTCAGAAGCGGCGCCGGGTATGAATTTCAGTTACTATATCAGCGTCATGGTCTGGGATTACCCCGCCCGTGAGGTGACCCTGGTGAGTCGGATCAGTCCTGATCTAGAGGTGTTGAATGTTGGCACGGAATCGGGCACGTGCAGCGGCTACCAGGTGATCACGTGCGTGTTGACCGTCAGCGACATCTTTCCGGCCAACCTGCGGATTGATGTGCAGGTGCGCGAAACCGTCTCGCCGGGTACGATTATCACCAATATCGCTGAGGTGGAAGGAGTGTCTCCTGTGGTCGTATCGGTCCCGGTGAGCGCGTGGTCGCCTTTCCAGGCCCCGTCCGGGCCGACACCGACCGCGGCGCCGCCGCCCATGCCGACGACGACTGCGGCGCCGCCGCCCATGGCGCCGCCCATGCCGACGACGACAGCAGCGCCGCCGCCCATGCCGACGACGACTGCGGCGCCGCCGCCCATGGCGCCGCCCATGCCGACGCCGAGCGCGGCGCCGCCGCCGCCGCCTTCGCCGACGTCGCCCAACCTCGACATCTGAATGCGCATACGACCCTCACCCCCAACCCACTTGCTCTTGCCCGCGCGCGAGCGCGGGGGACCGGGCGCGCCAATGCCCCGGATGGGGAATGCAATGCAAGGTATTGCCAGAAAACCCTACATTCGAGAGGAGACCCGGCTTCACCGGCTCTGAGCGAACGATTTTGCGCCCCCACCCGGAAAGGCGCAACTCTCCCGCCAGGCAGGGGCGCGGAGCAACCTGGTTTCCCCTCCTTTCTCCAACAGGAGCACTAGCTATGACCACCGCACGCCAGCCTGTCAACGCTCTTGGTCTAACCAAAGCGGATTATCGCGGCGCGCCTTCGACGCTGTGCGCCGGCTGCGGTCACGACTCGGTCTCCAGCCAGATCATCGCCGCGGCCTTTGAGTTGTCGCTGCCGCCCCATCGGGTAATCCGCATGAGCGGCATTGGCTGCTCGAGCAAGTCAGCGGCCTACTTCCTGGGGCGCTCGCACGGCTTCAACTCGCTGCACGGACGCATGCCAGCGGTGACCACCGGCGCGCACGTGGCCAACCACACCCTGATCCCCCTCGCCGTGAGCGGCGACGGCGACACCGGCAGCATCGGGCTGGGCGGCTTCAAGCACCTGCTGCGGCGCAATGTGCCGATGGTTTATATCATCGAGAACAACGGGGTCTACGGCCTGACCAAGGGGCAGTTCTCGGCCACCGCCGACGAGGGGGCCAGGCTGAAGCACGCCGGGGTGAACCTGCTGCCGCCGATTGACCTGTGCGCCGAGGCCCTGATCGCCGGCTGCGGCTTCGTGGCCCGCTCGTTCGCTGGCGACGCGAAGCAGGTGCGTGAGCTGATCAAGGCCGCCTTCGCCTTCCATGGCACGGCGGTAATTGACGTGATCAGCCCCTGCGTCACCTTCAACAACCACGATGACTCGACCAAGAGCTACGCCTATGGCAAAGCCCACGAAGAGCCGCTGCACGACGTGACCTTCATCCCGCGCTACGAGGAAATGGTCGAGGAGTTTGCGCCGGGGGAGGTGCGCGACGTGCGGCTCCACGACGGCCCGGTCATCCGCCTGCGTCGCCTGGCCGCCGATCACGACCCCTCTGACCGCCTGGCGGCTCTGATGCTGCTGGAGCGGGCGCGGGCTGCGGGCGAGTTCATCACCGGCCTGATCTACCTGAGCGAAGACCGGCCCACCCTGGCCGAGAGCCTGGGCCTCGGGCCGACGCCCCTGGCCGAACTGCCCGCCGATGTGTTGCGTCCCCCGCCAGAAGCACTGGCGGGAGTGAATGACGAATTTCGGTAAGGTAGGGCAACCTTCAAGGTTGCCCGCCAGGGAAGGGCGCCTTGAAGGTTGCCCGCCTGTCCGGGGATTCTACAACCCCAGCACCCCATACGGTGCATACGGCACCAGGGGCAGCAGATGCGGGTCGCCCAGGTTGATGCGCGCAGGCTGGGCGGCGAGTAGCATCGGCACGCCGAGGGCGCGGAGCCACTCGTCGTCATCATCGGCATCAGGCGGCGCCTCATCGCCCCGGTCGCTGATCACCGCCAGGTCGCAGGCGTCGAAGGCCACCCCGCGCCGCAGGATGTCGCCAGTATCGAGACCGGCCACCAGCGCCTCGGTGCGTGGATCGGCGAGCAGTTCACGGATGGCCGTAAAGCCGGCCTGGTCAATCACGGCGGGTTGCGCTCCGAGGCCCGCGAGTTCCGCAGCCATGCGCTCAACCGCGACGCTCCGCAGCGCCCCGCCGGTCACAGCGATAATAGGGATGCGTCCGAGGCGCTCCCAGGGCGGTTGGGGCGCCTGCGCGCCCCGTGCGCGGAGCGGCTCAGGGTCGAAGCTCCAGCCCCGCGCGCCATAGCCAATCTGCACCCGCCCGTCGGCCCGCGTGAAGCAGGGCAGGTTGCGGCGCCGGGCCTCGGCGATGAGTTGCAGGGCCGCCACCGGCAGTCCCTCGGCGCGCCGCCGGGCCTGAAGGGCGAAGAGCGGCCCGTCACGATCCCAGGTCTCATCGCCGCACGCCTCGGCGCTAATGCCCTCCACCACGTAGGCGCAAAGATCGGCCCCCAGCCGTGGCGCGTCGGTGGTGAACGTGGCGGTAAGCGCGTAGCCCGGCCCATCGGCGCGCGCTGTGACCTCGAGATAGGCAATCACCAGACCGATGAACTGCGCCCCGTCCTTGATTGCCGCGCGCAGCCGCAGCGAGCGATCGCTATCACAGCGCACCCGCAGCAGCACACCCGTCCAGGGGCCGTAGATATGCGGCCCTTCGTAGGCCCGCAGGCGCTGCAGGGCGATTGGTGGCAGCATAGGTTGCGCTCCGCACTGATGTAAAGACGGGGAAACCTGGTTTTCCCACGCCCCTGCCCGTCCGGGAACAGCATTGCCGTCCGAGAACAGAATTGTAGCGCAACCCTCCGGGTTGCGCCCACAGGTAGCATACCCACGACGCGCTGGCGCGTCAACCAGGTTATACCAATTCCGGGTGAATAGAGTGCATGCGCATCGTCACCAGGTCGCATTCAGATGCCCTGTATAGCAATCTAAAATCCGAAATCCACAATCCAAAATGATATAACACCTGTCACCCGCCATGGCCCCCTGCGATTTCGAAGCCCTGCGTGAACCACATACGGCCCTGCTGCGGGCTGCTCTGGAGGCGGTCAGCCCCCTGGGGGCAGGCACGGCTCTGGACCTGGCCTGCGGATCCGGGGCCACCACGGTCTGGCTGGCCGCCCGGAGCCGCCCTGGCGCTGTGATTATAGGGATTGATCATGACGCAGACGCGCTGGCCGCCGCCCAAACAACGGCGCCCGCGGCGCGTCTGGTGCGGGCCGACGCGCATTACCTCCCCCTGCGCGCTGCGACGGTCGATCTCCTGTGGTGCGTGACGGCCCTGGGGCTGTTCGCCGATCCCGACAGCGCCCTGGCCGAGGCCCGGCGCGTGCTGCGACCCGGCGGCGTGCTGGTGGTAGCCAGCGCCACCCGGCAGTGGGTGCGGCCCCGTCGCTGGCCGTTGGCCCCGCGGCGCCTGCCGCCCGATCTGTCGCTCCCGCCCGCCGATGACCTCGGCGGCGACCTGCACGCCGCGCTCAGCCGGGCGGGGCTGCGCGAGGTGCGCCTGCGAGCCTATCTCCTCGAACCGCCGGGCCTTGATCCGCTGGCGGCGATGCTGCCCCTGCTCGCATGGCCGGCGCTGGCTCCGCTTCTGCCTGGCCTCGACCCTGCGGAGCGCACTGCCTGCGCGGCCATTGCCGAGGAGGAGCCAGAGCCGGAGCCGTTGCCGGTGCTCCTGGTTGCCACGGGGCGAGGTTAGCCCCCTGCTCCAACCGGCGGTCAGCGACAGATGCGGCATCTTCGGGTCCCTCAGGGCCTGAGGCAGCCGCGTTGTCCGACAAGGTGTCGTATGCTGATCAGGGCGACGTAGCCGCCCTGATCAGCATACAAAGCCTGAGTCTGGAATGCGCCCCAAACGGTGTTGCATCAACCCGCAACCTGCTCGGAACCTTCTTGCTTTCGTGTAACATCAGTATAATTAACAGCGCGACTGCGCTGCGCAATGACGGGACAAAACGAGGTTTTTCCGGGAGCGCGCCGCCCTCCCCGAGTCTCTCATCGAGCAATGTTCACTTCAGGAGGAAGCCATGTCCCTGAGCCGAGGCGATGACGATGGTCCAGGCATCGTATGGTACGAAGGATTGGGGTTCGACATTGGCGCGCGGGTGGCAATCGTTGACCCGGCGGAGCGCGAGGCTGCCGGAGCGGAAGCGGGCAGCGTGGTCGGCTTCGATGCGAGCGGGCCGCGTCCGGGCGAGGATTTTATCCGCGTTCTGGTGCAACTGGATCTGGCGACGCCGACGATCGTGGCCTTGCCGCCCGCAGCCCTGGCGCCTGAGGAAGGCTCGGAGCGGCAGGGATTGGCCCGTTCAATCCTTATCGGCCTGGAGCAGTCGCTCGGAGCGAGTTTCGGCGAGCTGCTGGCCTGGCTCAACAGCGAGCAAACCCGAACCATGGTCGCCGATCCCGCCATCCGGCGCCAGCGTGTGCGGGTGGGCGGGCTGGTGCTGCCGGGGCTGATCCTTCCTGAACTGGTCGAACTGGCGGCCGCGCGCCTCGCCGCGAATGACGAGCGCAGATGACCCGTGCTCCGGGCCTGCATTCCGATCACCCCCGCCGGGACAATTAATGCCAGTTCCGCTCGAGTACGGCCATGCCTCAATCTTCGCGCTCCGAACCCGACCCGTGCGATGCGGCCCGGCGCTCGCGCCCGATGGCCGTACCCCGCGGCACGTTCACAATCTCGGCCACTTCGCCTTCTTCCTCGTGCGCTTCCTCGTGCTCAGCGTGGTGGGGCGCGCCGTACTCGGTGACCAGGCTCGCCGCCCGAATGCGCCGTTCGTACTCTCGATCGATTGCCGCAACCAGGCGACGCCACCAGGATTGCTCGGCCATAACGTGGTTCCTCACACTGGCAGAAGGCTGCTTGCGCCGCCGTTTGGGAACGGACCCCCGGCCATTGAGAGCTTCTCCGGATAACCAGGTTATCCGATTGCTTTTGTGGCAGGGCGTAGCGTTCCCGGCCCCCGTGCCCGACGGGGAGGGTTGCGCTACGGCGGCGTCGGCTCCATGCGTCTGTGATTATACCAGCGCCGGCAACCGTTGCGGACGATATCGCCCCTGACAGGCGGGGAAACCCGGTTTCTCCGCGCCCCGGCCCGCGGGGCGTGATGCTACTCGCCCGGGCGCTCAGGCGGCGTCCCGGTAGACGCGCGCGCGCTCGTGGAGCAGTTCGCTGACAAGCTCGTCCAGGGTTGCCTCGGCTTCCTGATAGGTGCGCGCAAAGCCGACCAGTTCGCCATCGAGGTACATGGCGAAATCGCGAGTCTCCGGGTCGTAGATGATGGTCTTCTCGTACATCTCCGCCACCTTTCGAGGTCAGTTGCGGTTGGGGCAAATATGTTCGCCGTTGCCCGCTTACAGTATAGCACGTCTGTTCTATTTTTCAAGAGCCTTGTGGAAGTCCCGCGGCTGCAGTGAGCGCCTCGTCAATGACGCGCGGCGTTGCTGCGCCTGACGGGTGTTTCTCGACGTTGCGTTCGAACGCCGGAGGCGCGTTGACAATGGTGCGCCTGACCGGGTAAGATGAGCGGGTTGGATTGTCCACTGTGGCCTGCGGAGGCGTCTTTGCGTAGCTGGAAGTTCTGGATCGGCCTCAGGATTAGCCTGGTCTTCCTCGGTATCGCCCTGACGGGGCTGGATCTCCAGCGCTTCTGGCAGGTTCTGCGCGAGGCGCGGTACTGGCGGCTGCTGCCGGATGTCGGCGTCTATGAGGCGCTGGCGCGGAGGGTCGCGCCGTGAGGGTGGCGATCATCGGGGCGGGGATCGCCGGCATGACCGCGGCCTACGAACTGGCCCGCGCCGGTCATGCCGTGGTGGTCTTCGAGGCCGCGCCGGTGGTTGGCGGCCTGGCTTCAGGTTTCCGCGACGAGCGCTGGGCATGGCCCCTCGAACGGTTCTACCACCACATCTTCCAGACCGACCGGGCCATTATCAAGCTGGCCGAGGCCATCGGCTACGGTGATCGGCTCTTCTTCCGCAGCCAGGTGACTGCCCAGTGGTGGAACGGGCGCGGCTACGACCTGAATGGCCCGCTCCAGGTGCTGCGCTTCCCCGCCCTCCCGCTGCTCGACCGCCTCCGCTTTGGCGCGGTCGCCTTTTACCTGAAGTACCTCGACGCCGACTGGCGACGCCTTGAACGCACCACCGCCGCCGCGTGGACCTCACGCTGGGCTGGGCCGAACGCCTACCGGGTGCTCTGGCGCCCCCTGCTCGAAGGCAAGTTCGGGCGCCATGCCGACGAGGTAAACATGGCCTGGCTCTGGGCGCGCCTGCGCGCGCGCAGCTTCAAGCTCGGCTACTTCGTGGGCGGCTTCCAGGGGTTCGCCGACGCGCTGCTCGCCGTCATCGGCGCCATGGGGGTCGAGACGCGCCTCAGAACCCCCGTCGGCGCCGTGCGCCAGAGCGCCGCCGGCTGGGACGTGCTGGCGCCCGGCCTGCCTCCCGAGTCATTCGACCAGTTGCTCGTCACTGGCTCGCCGGCGCTGCTCATGCGCCTCGTGCCGCACCTGCCCGACGCCTACTTCGGGCGCCTGCGCCAGTTGCGCTCGATGGGCGCAGTGGTGCTCACCCTGGCCCTTTCACGCCCGCTCACCAGCGGCCTATACTGGGTGAACATGCCCAAGGACCAGTTCCCCTTCCTGGCGCTGGTCGAGCACACCAACTTCATCGAACCGATCTACTACGGTGGCGACCATCTGGTCTACCTCGGCGATTATCTCGACCCGGACCACGAATATTTCCGCCTGAGCCACGAGGAGTTGCTGGCCCGGTTCCTGCCCGCGCTGCGGCAGGTCAATCCGGCGTTCGAACCGGCCTGGGTGCGTAAGAGCTGGCTGCACCGGGAAACGTATGCCCAGCCGATTGTGCCGGTGAACCACAGCCGTTCCATTCCTCCCCTGCGCACGCCGTTGCACGGGCTGTTCTGGGCGAGCATGAGCCAGGTCTATCCCTGGGATCGCGGCACCAATTTCGCTGTTGAACTCGGACAGCGCGTGGCGCGCGAGATGCTCGCCGTTGGCGCCGTGGCGCAGGTCTGAGCGCCTGTTCCGGTTTACCCCGGCGCATCCGGAGACACCCGGAGCACAGGCCTGGTGAAACCCTCCGCGCTCGCTGCGGTGAGGATGTAATCGGCGGATGTACACTGTTGCGGATGAAAGCGTTTGACGCCCTGCCTTGAGACTGTTATAATGGTTTTTCGATATTGGCAATGGGTGGCTCGCCCGACTGAAGAGAGGAAGGAGAGGCGCTGCGACCCGCACATGTCGCTTACGCATGGCCCTGCCGCTCAGTGAGCGGCAGATGCGCTTATGGTCGGGCAAGATTATGAAGACGAAGGAGTCAGGCCATTAGGGATCGGTTCCGTATCAACAATCGCATTCGCGCGCGCGAGGTGCGGCTGATCGACGAGAACGGCGCGCAAGTTGGGATTGTCGGCATTCGCGAGGCCCTCGCCCTGGCCGAGGAACGGGGCTTCGATCTGGTTGAGGTGGCCCCAAACGCCGTGCCGCCGGTGTGCCGGTTGCTCGACTATGGCAAGTTCCGCTATGAGCAGAGCCAGAAGGAACGCGAGGCGCGGCGCAATCAGAAGCAGGCCGATCTGAAGCAGATCCGCCTGATGCCGAAAACCGCCGAGCACGACATTTCCACCAAGGCGAACCAGGCCAGGAAGTTCTTGCTCCAGGGGGATAAGGTCAAGTTCAACGTGCGCTTTCGCGGTCGGGAAATGGCGCATCCCGACATCGGGCGCAAGATGCTGGAAGATATCGCCGAGCAGTTGCGCGATATCGCCGTGGTAGAGCAGAAGCCCCTGCTCGAAGGCCGGGTGCTGTCGCTCTTGCTCGCCCCGAACCCCAAGGTCCTCAAAGCCGCGCAGCAGGCTCAGAAGGAGAAGGCGAAACTGGCGCGGCAGGGGGTTGCCGCCGAGCGCCCGGCCAGCGCTCCGACGCCTGAAGCTGACGAGGATCTTGAAGACGAGACCAATGTCCAGGCCGGGCAACTTGACGAGGAAGCGGATCTGCAGGCTGAAGAACTCGATGATGAGGACGAGGGCGATCTGCAGGACGAGGGCGATCTGCAGGATGACATGCTCGACGATGATGAGTTTGACGCTGATGAGTTTGATGATGAGGACGAGGAGGACTTCGGTCGCCGCGTGAGGAAGTAATATGCCCAAAATGAAAACCCACAAGGGCGCCCAGCGCCGCTTTAAAGTGACCGCCAGTGGCAAGGTGCTGCAACAGAAGGGCGTCCGTGGGAACAAGATCAAGCGCTCCGGTCGTTCGCAGCGCCAGTGGGGCAAGGGATTGCCCTCGTCACCCGCGAACCGCTCGCACCTGAAGGTGGCGTTGCCTTACGGTCTGAAGTAGCGTTTACCGGAGGAGGGTTCGGGAGGGCTATGCTCTCCCTGCGTCATTCCCTCAACGCTGTGCGGCTTCGCTGCACAGGTGACGAAAACAGGTCTTCACCCGGCCTGTTTGTATAGAGTAAGATTGCTTACTGTTCTATCGGGCGCAGCTCAGGGATGCAGCCACCCCCTGGCCTGCCCGTCACAGAGGAGGAACGCCGACCATGGCCCGTGTCAAGCGTGGCGTCATGACGCACAAGCGTCACAAGAAGTTGATGAAGCAGGCGAAGGGCTACCGCGGCGCCCGCAGCCGCCACTACAAGGTTGCCCACGAGGCGGTAATGCACGCCCTCGCCTATGCCTACCGTGATCGCCGCCATCGCAAGCGCGACTTTCGCCGCCTGTGGATCATGCGCATCAATGCCGCGGCGCGCCTTAACGGCACCACCTATAGCCGCCTGGTGGCAGGCATGAAGCAGGCCGGCATCGAGATTGATCGCAAGATGCTGGCCGATCTGGCCGTGCGCGACCCCAGGGCGTTTAGCGACGTGGTGGCGGCGGCCATGAGCGTGCCTGCCGGCCCGCGCCCGGCCGCCGTCGGCGGACGCCCGGCCCGCCCGGTGATCATCGCCGCGTCCCAGGGCGCTGCGTCCGCCCCATCAGCCGATTTGTGATCTCCAGCACCGCCAATCCGCACGTCAAGTTCCTGCGCTCGCTGCGCGATCTCCCCCGGGAGCGCCGCCGCGAGCGCAGCCTCTTTCTTGAAGGCGTGCGCCTCGTCGCCGCCGCCCTGGATGCCGGGGTCGCTCCGCGGCTGGCGCTGTACGCCCCCGAGCAACTCGAACGCACTCCCGAGGGGGCGGACCTGCTCGCCCGGCTTGCCGGGCGCCCGGCCTGCTACCAGGCCAGCCCCGCCGTGATCGCCGCCGCTGCCGACACCCGGCACCCCCAGGGCGTGGTCGCGGCCTTCCCCTGGCCCGAACTCGCCCCGCGGCCCGGCCTGCGCCTGGTCCTCGACGGGTTGCAGGACCCGGGCAATGTCGGGACGCTGCTGCGCTCGGCCGAGGCTGCCGGCGTGGGACTGGCGCTCTGCGCTCGCGGCGCCGCCGATGTGTACGCCCCCAAGGTGCTGCGGGCCGCAATGGGGGCGCACTTCACCCTGCCCATTCGCGCCGACCTCGACTGGGAGGCCATCGGCGCCGAGTTGAGCGCCTGCCCGGCGGTCTACGCCGCCGAAGCGGGGGCGACTATGCCCTACTACGCCGCCGACTGGAAGCAACCCGTGGCGCTGATCATCGGCAACGAGGCCCACGGCGTCAGCCAGGAGGGTCTGGCCCACGCCACCCATCGCATCGGCATCCCCATGGTTGGCCGCGCCGAGTCGCTCAACGCCGCCATCGCCGGAAGCGTTATCCTCTTCGAGGCCCTGCGCCAGCGCACCCGCGGGCGCACGTAAGGGCTTGGGAATGACGCGAAGGCGCAAAGATCGTTTTATGTATTCTTCGCGTCTTTGTGTCTTCGCGTCGATGATCATCCCCCAGGCTTCCGGATGACGCAAAGACGCCGGGGCACAAAGGTGTTCCACAAATGCCAGCGTGGTCTGGCCGCACCCGCTGCAAGCGAACGAAATGCTTGCGGTTAAGGGTGATCAGGATGCGCGTTTCAGCCGCAGCAAATTCCAGGACCTTTTCATCGGGCGTTGCCTGCCCCGCCTGACCGCTGTCGTGGCTGGTCAGCACGCCGACGCGGTTCTTCAACGACCGGCAGTGGGAAATTCTCATTGACGTATAGCTGCGCCATACTCCGCCTACCCGCCACAATCGATGTTCTAAACCCCTGGCTCGAGACGTCACTAGGGAGATCAGACCAATGCGGAATAAGGCGGATTATCAGGCGGCGCTTGCGGAAATCGAAACCCTGTTCTCCGCGCCTCTCGGCACGTCGGAAAGGGTCGCCTGGATGTGCTCACCACATCCTGACGGCGATCGGGCCGCTGGTGGAAGTGGATTGATCGCCCTTTTCTGTTGTAGTTTTGGCAAGTCGCACAGCGTTGATTAGCGACGCGCTACATGAATGCATTTGTTCTCTGCGGATGCGCGGCCTGGGGCAACACGGCCAGTACCGCCGTGCGGACTCGCTCAGCCAGGGCGAGCGCCTCGACCGCAGTAGCCTGATCGGGCCAGAAACCAGGGTCATACCGCAACTGGACGGCGTAGGGGGTCAACTGCGTCAGGTCCAGCCCCGTGAAATCCGGCGCTGGATTGAGCGTCGCACAGTAGCGCTCAAGCTCCTCAAGGTTATGGGTGAGTGGAACCGGCTGCCCTGCGAAAGCGAGCAGTCCCTTCAGATACTTCTCAGCGGCCTGCTGGGCATGGAAGCAGGCCGTATCATATGGGCCAGAGCTTGTCGCGATGAGCCTCGCGCTAAACAGGTCGCTATCCCCCTTGGCCAGCCAGCCGCGCGCCAGGTCAATCGCCTCGCTCATACAGCACCTTGCCTTCACGCAGCGCGGTCGTGACGAACGCATGGGGCACGGTGGCCCACGCCTGCACCTCGGCCGGCGTCCAGACGACAACGTCTTTTGCTGGAAACAGACCGACAAGCGCGCGCAGGTAGCGCGGCGCGCGCTTGTAGCGCGGCAGGTCCGACTCCTCGATCACCAGGATGTCGAGGTCGCTGTCCGGGCGAGCGTCGCCACGAGCGTGCGAGCCGAACAGCACAATTTTGAGCGGGTTGCCGGTCGCTCGGATGCGCTCCACTATTTCGCGCAATAGTTCATCGGTCACCGGCGGGTATCTAGACGTAAGCGAGGTGGTCATCGGCGCTGCCCTCCGACAGGTCGGTCTGAGGAAACCGGAACGCCACGACTTGCCCGGTCTGCTTCATACAAACACCACCTTCGAATCAGCGGCGGTGGAGAGCGGCGCAACTTCATCGTCCATACCGCGCAGCGCCAGGGGCCTCGAAACGAGCAAGCCTGTCACATCGCATTATAGCACACGAACATGCGTGCAATCCTCGGAGGAAGCAGCGGGCAGGGTGCGGCGTGAGCGCCAGCGTTCCCGCAAACAGCGCCGGCCCGGTGCGGAAGCCGTCGGGTGAGCGGTGCCGCGGAGCGGCGGAGCAACGGGCAGCGTTGTCGTCGTGCGCCAGAGGGTGAAATGAAAACAGTATGCGTTCGGTCGAAGTCACGAATTGATCCCGTTGTGGGAACATGCTATACTGGACAGGGTCCCGCCTTGCCCGAGCCAGGCCGTGCGCATTATCGCCAAAAAGATCCTGCGAGAGTTCTGGGAACGCCACGCGGACGCGGAACAGGCGCTGAAAGCCTGGTACTACGATGTAAAACACGCCGATTGGAAAACCCCGGGTGATATTCGCAAGACTTACGCCACGGCGAGCATCCTGGCGAATAACCGGGTAGTCTTTAATATCCGCGGGAACAACTATCGCCTTGTGGTGGCCGTCAATTACGACTTTGGAATTGTCTGCATCGGTTTTGTTGGCACGCACCAGGAATACGATCAGATTGACGCGGAGCGTGTTTAGCTGGAGGCGTCATCATGGAGATTAGACCGATTCGCAATGATGGGGATTATCAGGCGGCGCTTGCGGAAATCGAGACCCTGTTCTCCGCGCCTCTCGGCACGCCGGAAAGTGATCGCCTGGATGTGCTCACCACGCTGGTTGAAGCCTACGAGGCGCAACACGTGCCGATCACGGCGCCCGATCCGATTGCAATGATCGAGTACATCATGGAAAGCCGCGGCCTTACCCGGCGTGACCTGGAGCCATACATCGGCAGCCGCGCGCGGGTCTCGGAGGTGCTCAATCGCCAGCGGGCCCTGACGCTGGCGATGATCCGCAAGCTGCACCAGGGCCTGGGGGCGCCGGCGGAGGTCTTGATCCAGCCCTATGAACTGCGGCAACGGGCGGCGTAGCGCCATTTCGGATTTTGGATTGCCCGTATACAGCGTCCTGTGGAGCGCTGCGGGCTAAAGCCGCGGGCTACCGATGCGAAGCCCGCCTGCGCGGGCTGTACCGGCTTTATTTCTTAACCATCATAAGCCCTCGCTGAGGCCGTGGAAGCCCCGCCGGGGCTTGACGAAAGGCGACCGGCAATGCCCTCCCGCAACTCCAGCCGCGCGAGGTGCGCGCGCAGGGCCTCGTTAGCGAGGTTGACGGGCCCTGCCAAAGCAGCGGGTAGTGATGGAGTGTCGAACTAACGGGTGAAGTTTTGCAGCTCTGATGCAGGTAGAGCAACGCAGCCGAACTGATAATGTTAGTTGAGACCGGAGTTAACAGTGCCGATGCCCCAGACTTCCTCATTAATTCCTCCTGTGTTCAAAACGCACCCGTCGAACGCCAGCAGGCAGGAGGAAGTTTTCCAGCCAGTCAATCGGCTTGCCGCGCTTGGTGCAGAGCGTGAAGAAGGCCCGCTGCTTCGCGCGTGTGAAGGCTACAAAGAAGGAATTCAGCTCTTCCTTGCGATCAGGCGTCAGACTCCACCAAGTGTTATTATCTAATCCGTAGAACACGATCGTGTGGAATTCGAGGCCCTTGCTCTTGTGGATCGTCATTAGCGGGACCTGGCCCCGACCCTCAAATCTGTCGAGAGCATCCGACCACGTGCCCGCCTGCTGGAGCGATTCCTGTAGTAGAAGCAGGAATCCGTTCCACACCCGATCAAAGTCGGGTTGTCGCTGATACGCGGGAAACGCCTGCCGCAGACGATTCGCTCCAATGAAATTGAGTGCCTTGCACGCAGCGTCCACTGCGGACTCCGGGACAGGATCGAGGCGCTTTAGCAGACGCCGCATCCCGGACGCAAATTTCTGCAACCGCTCCTGAATGCGTTGCTGTTTCACCTCGTCGTCAGGATCAATCGCCTCAAGAACCTGTATGTCCTGCAGGGCGGCGGTCCAGTGCTCTGGACTTCGATCAGACGCGCCAAGGCGAAGCAGCCGCAGGATAATGTGGGTGAGATCCTCGCTGAGCAGGTCCTGAATGGCAATATCGCCCACCTTGCGGGCGACGTTTCGGAGCCTGAGCCCGTGCACCGTAAACATTGGAGCAAGCCGCTCCTCTACGTCATCCGCACGCTGGCGCACAAGAATGGCGACCTCGTGCGGCTCGAAGCTCCCTGCCTGCACTTCGTTCTTAATCCACTGTGCGAGGCAGGCGCTTTCTTCATCTTCAGCGTCGAATTCCCAGAT
>JANWYD010000025.1 GCA_025057155.1 Chloroflexaceae bacterium | reverse complement strand
CAACAACGATGCACAGACGACCGATGAGCGAAATGATTTGGACCGGCAATCAGAGACGGGCGTTCAGGCGCGAGGGATGGCGCGCAACGATGAGTTGGCAATGTTCTCGGCAACTCCTTTCCAGCCTGACCGTTCATCAACGCCCCGGTCCGTCGCGCGGCGGTCGGGACGTAGCGGCGGCACAGCTTCGAACCGCCGGAGGAGATGCGGGATCGTCGCGTATTCGCTAACAAGCATGCTGGTAAGCGCATTACGGCAGGATTACCAGGAGAGCGCAGCAGGCGGCGCCGAGCGTGCCCCCTGCTCCCTCCCTAATCTTCGGCAAACCGGCAGGGGCGCCCAACCGGTCGCTCCTGCCAGTCCAGACGGGCAGGAAAGTGGGAGGGCGATCCGCCCTTCCGATTTGCGGGTAATGCATTGTCGCCGGTTGGACCGCCTGCTCTTTCCACATCACTTTACACTTGACGCCTGAATCGAGGCCGAATCCCTCATTCTGTAGGCATGAGACTATTGCAATGGTGCAGACCAGGTTGTATAATGATCCCCGGCTGACCGCAATGAACTATGGCAGGGTAACCCTCAGGGTTGCCCCCCAATGCCGCGCCGACAACCGAGCCCCCCATGAGAAGCACGCCGCGCGCGCCCGGCAATGACGCCGGGCCTGATGATGACGACCTGCTGCTTGAACTGCTCGTCAGCGAACTGCCGAGCCGGGAGGACCAGATCCGTCCGGCTCGCCTGCGGTCGGCCTCCCAGCAGCAACGTATCGCCCTGAGCGGTTTCCGCCTGCGCAACTGGGTTGATCGTGGGTTGATGGTGCTGGAGCGGGCGCTGGTCGTCGCCGCACTGATCGCCTTTGGCTACTGGCTGTTCGACGGCCCCGTGCGCGATTTCTTGCATATACGGATGAATCCGGGCGCTTCCCGGGCGCAGGCCATGGCGCCGCTGCCGACGCCGCCACTCGTTGTGCCCACGGCTGCCGGTCAGAGCGCGAGCGCGCCGCTGCCGTTTACTCGCCCCGAGGACTCCCGTCTCGACCCTTCCGCGCGGGGTGCGCCCCGCGACGCTTTTCTGGCCCCGCAGGCCGTTCCCGCCGCGGGGCCCCTCAGCGATGATCCCCGCCCGCAGCGGCTGGTCATGCCCGGCATCGGCGCCGATATGCCGGTGCGCGAGATCTTCGTTGTTGATGGCGAATGGGAAGTGGCCGAGTACGCCGCGGGCTACCATAATGGCAGCGCCCTGCCCGGCACTATCGGCAATACGGTCCTCTCAGGCCATGCCGGGTTGCGCGGCGCGGTGTTCAGGGATATTGGCCGGCTCAGACCGGGTGACGAGGTCATTGTCGAGACCGGGAGCTGGCGCTATGTCTACCGCGTGCGCGAGACGCTGCAGGTCTGGCCCACCCAGGTTGAGGTCATGGCGCCTACCTCGACGCCGGTGCTGACCCTGATTACCTGCACGAACTGGGACACGCAGCGTCTGGTGGTCGTTGCCGACCTTGCCGACGCCCGCCCGCGCTCCTGAAGCGAGGAGTTGGTATGCAGCCGCATTCACGAGGTCGCCCATCATCGCCTGGCCGTGGCCGCGCCCCCGCGCGCTGGACGAAGCTGGAACTGGGGTTGATCCTGCTCAGCATCCTGATGATCGCCTTCCCGCTCTACGCGGGAGCGATGGGTCTGGTTTTTCCCCCACTCGCGCCCGCTCAGGAAAGCACCCCTGAAGCGCCCACAGTAGATCCCGTCCTGCCGCCGACCATCGTTCCGACAAATACGCCGCTTCCCACCAATACCCTGGCCCCGCTCCCTACCGATACGCAGACGCCTACGCCAACCGATACTGGCAGCCCCCAGCAGATTGTGACGGCGACGCCCATTGCGACGCCGCCTACCAATACCCCCGAGCCGACGCCCACCGTCGGGACAGCCACGCCGACGCCTACGGTCGGCACAGCCACGCCGACGCCCACGGTCGGCGCAGCCACGCCGACGCCCACGAGCGGGACGGCCACGCCGACGCCTACGGTCGGCACAGGCACGCCGACGACGGTTGCGCCGACGGATACTCCTGTACCCATCACCGGCGTGCGGGTCTTCAAAGTCGCCTCGGTGTCCGAGGCTGCGCCGGGGCAGCAGTTTAGCTTTGCCGTCACCGTCGTTACCGATAGCACGGCCAATCAACAGGTGACGATGCAGGATGTGATCAGTCCCGAGTTGGAGGTGCTGAGCGCCAGTTCCAGTTCCGGGAGCTGTAATGTCGGCCAGACGGTGCAGTGCACCCTGACCGTTAACGATGCCAATCCGGCTACGGTGACCATTCAGGTGCGGGTGCGGACCACTGTCGCCGCGGGCGCGAACATCGCCAATACCGCCACCGCAGGCGGGCAAACCTCGCGCACGGTAGTGGTGCGGGTCAGTGGTGCGCCGATCGCTTCGCCCACTCCCGGCGGCCCGACGCCCACTCCCGGCGGCCCGACGCCCACCCCCGGCGGCCCGGCGCCGACGCCGGGCGGCCCGACGCCCACCCCCGGCGGCCCACCACCGACCCCCGGCGTGCCGCCAACCAGCCCTCCTCCGCCGGAGCCGCCGCCTCCGCCGCCGTCGGGCGAACAGGAACCGGAGCCGCCCGCGCCTACCCAGCCGCCGCCCGCGCCACCCGCGCCGCCCCCGCCCCCGCCCGTGGTGATCCCTGAACTGCCCACGGAGCCGCCTACGGTGGCGGCTGTCCCTCCGTCTCGTCCGATTGTGCGTCCCACCGCCGCTCCGCGTCCGACGCGCGCGCCTCTCGGCCCGACCAATACGCCGGCGCCGCTCATTCCCATTGGCACGAGCACGGCAACGCCGGTTACTCCCCCCGGTGTGACGACCGACGTCTTCTTCCGCCTGGCCAGCGACTGGGGCAGCGCCTACCCGGGCCAGCAGGTCAACTTCACCCTGGTCGTGCGCAACACGCGCCCGCCTGCCGCCGATGGCGCGAACACCCTGCGTAACCTCACCGTGCGCAGCACCCTGCCCGCCAACCTGGAGGTGCTGGGCGCGCGCGCCGATCGCGGCGTTGATCCTGCTGTCAGCGGCAATGATGTGAACTATACCCTCGACCAGCTCCAGTCCGGCGAAGGGGTTGAAATCACCATTCCCACTCGCGTCAGGCCCGATGTTTTGGCGGGCACTTTGATTGTTGTCCAGGGACAGTTGCTCTACGACGGGCTTAGTCCGGCGCCGTTGTTCTCGAACATCGTCTCGGTGCAGGTTGTAGGCGCCGTGCAGCCGCCAACGCCGCCGATTGCTCAGCAGGTGACTCCCACCGCCGTGCCCTACCCGCCGCCGCGCAGCCCGACCCCTGCCCGCACGGCCACTGCTGCACCGACGGCGACCAGTGCTCCGACAGCCACTCCGAGGCCGACCGTAGCCCCGGCGCCGCCGTCACCGCCGCCCGCGCCCTTGCCCGAAACCAGCGCTGGCGTGCCGTTCCTGGGCATCATGCTCCTCGGCGGCACGCTCCTCACGCGCACCATTCGCTTGCACCGGGCCAGGAGCCGGCTGTAAATGCCCGGTGGCGCAACCCGGAGGGGTTGCGCCACCGCCTGCTTTCTGGACGGGCGAGAGCAAGGGGGAAGCCCGGTTTCCGCTCAGCCTTCGGCACGGAGGGGTGAGCGGAAACCGGGTTTCCCTTAAGCCTTTGGCAAGCAGGGCGTGGGGAAATCCGGTTTCCCCTGGCACCCTGGCAGGGGCGTGGGGAAAGGGTTTCCCGTCTCTTTCCTACCGGCGCGGGCGCGCCCGCGGTTTTCCCACGGGCAGGGGCGTGGGGAAACCGGGTTTCCCCAGTTCTTTGAGAGGGCGCGGCCGCAAGGGAGGACTACCGCGTCTGGCGCGCGGAAAGCCGCCGCGGCTGCCAGCCATCGAGGGCCAGCCAGAGCATAATCGCGAGCAGGAGCCAGTGGAGTTGTTCGCGCACGATCACCAGCACGGCCACAATCTGGCGCGAGACGGGCAACGCCTCATACAATCGCTGGAGGCCAATGGCGGGGATGGCGCGGAGTTGTTCCAGAATGGCGAAAATGCCCAGTTCGGCGCCAAGCGAGCCGAGCACCTGCCAGGCCACCGCCAGCGAGAGGCCCACTGCCACGGCGGTGAGGATCAGGACGAGCGTGCTGTACCAGGGCTGCGGGCGCGGGCGCTGCAACGCCTCGGCCCACAGACTTCCGTTGGGGATCAGCCCTAGCAAGCGCGCCGTAACGTCTGGCGGCGCTTCCCAGCGCAGCTCCTGGCGCAGGACCCGATCAAGGGCGTCATCAGATCCGCGCGCGGTTGGTTCCAGAGGGTCACGCATCGTCTTATACCAGTTCCGTTAATCGCCAGCTCTCATCGGGACGCCGTCCACGGCAATCCAAAATCCCAAATCCAAAATCCCAAGTCGAATTAGCTTCCGGTCGCGCCCGGCAGCAGACGCAACGGCGCGGCGCCGGGGAAGTGGTCCCGGCGGTCGCCGCGACGCGCCTGAGTTGCCGCGCGCGCGGACGGAGGATGCTCCTGGGTCTCCAGAATGGCGGCCAGGCGCTCCTTCCCGCGCCGGATGTGGCTCTTCACAGTGTTCAGCGGAATGTCGAGGATCTCCGCAATGTCAGTGTACTTCAGATCCTCGAAGTAGTACAACGTCAACACCAGCCGGTAGTGCTCCTCGAGTTGCCCAAGCGCCTGACGCACCTGATCACGCAGTTCGCGGGTGTCGAGCGCCTCGGCGGGATTGGCCCAGCGGTCGTCGTCCGCGATGCTGGCGAGCTGGTCGGCTTCTTCGTCGTCGGACGACGGAGGGGCAATCGCCACCTGGCGCCCGCGCCGGCGCAACTCGTCGCGGCACAGATTGACCACCAGCCGGTACAGCCAGGTGGTAAAACGACTCTCGCCATTGTATTGGGGCAATGCGCGAAACAGCCTGATGAACGCCTCCTGGGTCAGGTCGGCGGCATCTTCGGGGTTCTTCAGCACGCTCATCGCGATGCTGTAGACATAATGTTGCTGTCCCAGAACGATCTGGGTCAGGGCCTGGGGATCACCCGCCTGGGCCTGGACGATCAACTCACGCGTTGGTTCTGCCACCGTTACCCTTCCTGACGCCGGGACCCGCTAGAGCACCTGCGTTCCGAGCCAGCGCGCTGGCCCGGAGGGCAATCTGGCCTGCGAGTGTTGCTGCGCCATTGTGATGGTCTGCACTGCGCCCAGTATGGCACAGGATTCACCTCCGGGCATCACCCTGCGGGCGGAGGGGCATCCCGGACTTTCGTCATAGGTCCTCTGTTCTGCGGGTATGACGACCGATCGGCGCGCAGGGTTGCAGGGCCTTTACGGAACAGGATCATACCCGCCGCGGCCCCAGGGGGCGCAGCGCAGCAGGCGCTTGAAGGTCAACCAGCCGCCCTTGAACACGCCGTATTTGCTGATCGCCTCGATGCCATACTGTGAACAGGTCGGCGTGTAGATGCAGCTAGGAGGCAACCACGGAGAGATCGCCAGTTGGTAGAAGCGGATCAACTTGATGGCAAGCCAGCGGAGCATAAACTGCCACCGTGTGACCGTATGAGTAGGCGAAGCGCCAATGAACGGCGCTGCTAGCTCAATCGTCCGACAGTCGGCTGGAGTGGCTGCTGCATGCCGCGAAGGAGCGAGTTGTCAGGCGTGAGCGCGGTTACTCTAGAGGTTCCTTACTGATCGTGAAACTGCACGACGAGGCGCCCTGCCCGATGCACGAGCACTGTTCCACGGCGAACCGGCGGCCGCCGGAGACCCAGGCTGTCGCTTCTTCGATGATTCCCCGCGCCATGTAGAATACCGGCCCGGGTTGGGGGCGCGTAATGCAGTTCGAGCAGCGAGTGATATGGTAGACGAACTGCCCGCGTTCCTCTTCAACGTGGCTGGACTGGTCGCTGAAGCGGTCAAATGTCTGCGCCGTGGCGTTCAGCACGATCTTCAACTTCATGGTGATCGGCATCAGCTTGAGGGCCAGGTCAGCCATCCCCAGCAGGGGGCCGAACTCCTTCAGCCCGAGGGTGAAAGCCACGCGCCCCATGCGCAGTTCCAGACCGCGCGCCCCACGCGGGCCGTACATCGTCCCTAAGGCTACCGAGGTGGCGGAGATGGCCTCGAACGGGAACTCACGCTTCAGATCGTTGGGAGGATAGGCCTCGAGATACTGGGGGAGATCAGCCAGGCGGAGCAGCGCCTTCACTCCATTCTGGCCCATAACCTCTTCAAGGGAAAGGAACGTGAGCCGTCCGATTTTGTTGGGGTAATGCAGGCCACGGAATTCTTCTACTGACGTCATGGGCTCTCTGGCTCCTTACACAGCTATGCAGAGAACGGCAGTATTGACGCTGCGACGCAGCACAGTATACCAGACGACTGCTACCACTGCGGCACTAGCGCACCGTTTCCCAGACCAGGTGGGCCAGTTGAGGCAGAATGAGCCGTTCCATTGCCAGGCGAACCGCATTGGTGGAGCCGGGCAGACAAAAGATCAGCGCCTCACGATAGACGCCAGCCGTAGCCCGCGAGAGCATCGCGGCCGGGCCAATCTCTCCATAGGAGAGCATGCGGAACAATTCGCCAAATCCCGGCAGTCGTTTTTCCAGCAGACCGTCAATCGCCTCGAAGGTGCTGTCACGGCGGGCAATGCCCGTGCCGCCGTTGGTGATGATCAGTTTGCACCCTTCTGCCGCATAGACGCGCACCAGACCGGCGATCTCCACCGGTTCGTCGCGCGCTACCGCGTATCTTACCACATCATGTCCTGCCTGTGTGAGCAGGGAGCGAATAATCGCGCCGCTTTCGTCAGTTTCGGGGGTGCGCGTATCGCTGATCGTCAGCACGCCGCAGCGAATGACCGTCGCAGCCTCGCGGGCGCGCTGTTCGTGCTCCTGGTGGCCCATACGTCTTGCTCCTACAGGTATGGGGCAATCTGGTTGCCCCGATGGTTGCCTGAGAGAAATTCCTCGCCGTTGAAGGAGGAAGGAGGGCGGGACAACCGGCTTTCTCCCACGGCCCGGCCTGCGAGGAAGGCGCAGCCCTTCCGAACTCGTGCGCACGGCCCTAGGGTGTCCCATCATTATACTTCCCAGAATTGTCGCGCCCACCCACGCCGGGCAAGGAGGTCGCGCAGGTCGAGCATGGCGGTGTAGGTGGGCAGAATGAAGAGGGTCGCCCCGGCAGGCAACTCCGACAGGGCCGTATCCACGGCGCGCCCCAGATCGGGTTCGAGTCGCATGCGCGCTTCGGGCACGCCGGCATATTTGAGCCGCACGGCCATGTCTTCGGCGCGGGCGCCGCTCAGCGTGACGTGCGCCAGCCGTTCCGCCAGGGGTTCGAACTCGGCGTCCCAGAGCCACGAGACGTCGGTGCCATCGGCGAAGCGGTCGTTGATGGCGATGAGCAGGTGCAGCCCGGCGCCGGCGGCCTGGCCGTTGAGACTGGCGCCCGTGGGCGTGTCACCATTCACGAGCATCCGTACCGTCTCGCTGGCCCCGACGGGGTTCTTGATCAGCGCGATCAGCAGCGGCGCGCCGCCCGGGCCGGCGGTGAGGCGCTCAATGCGCCCGAAGGCGGCGCGGAAGCCTTCGAGGGCCGCTCTGGCGCTCGCCGGGGCTACGTCCAGCGCCAGGGCGGCGGCGATGGCGGCCGTGGCGTTCATCGCGTTGTAAAGACCCGGCAGGGGCAGTTCCACCTCCAGCGCGCCGCCGGGGTAGAGCAGGCAGAGCCGGCTTCCCTCGACGCCCTTGAGATCGAGCCGGACGAGCCGCACCTGGGCTTCAGGACGCCGGTGCCCGCAGCTCGGGCAGTGGTAGTGCCCGATGTGGGCGTAGAAGGCCAGAGGATACGCGTACCGCTGGCCGCAGCGACGGCAGAACTGCGAATCGGCGATGTGCGCCCCCGCCCCCGTGGCATGTCGTCCGTCCTCGAAGCCGTAGTACACGACCTGCGCCCGCAGGTTGGCCCCCAGGTCGGCCACGGCAGGGTCGTCGGCGTTCAGGGCCACGGTGGCTGCGGCGGGCAGTTCTTGCAGGGCCGCGCGCCAGGCCGCGGCAATCGTGTCCACTTCGCCGTAGCGATCGAGCTGGTCGCGAAACAGGTTGTGGATGAGCACCAGCCGCGGGCGGGTTTCGGCGATCGCCCGGGGCAGCGCGGCTTCGTCGGTCTCGAACAGGCCGATGGTGGCGCGCGGGCGCCCGCGCCAGTCGGCGCCGGCGATGGCCGTGGCGGTGAGGCCGGCGATCAGGTTGGCCCCGGCGCGGTTGTGCAGCACGCGCTCCCCGCTGACGCGCAGAATGTCGGCCAGCATGCGGCTGGTCGTGGTTTTGCCGTTGGTGCCGGAGAGCAGCGCGACGCCGTGGGGCAGCGCCGCGGCGAGCGTGCCGAGCACGTCCGGGGCTACCCGGCGCGCCAGGCTGCCGGGCAGCGTGGTACCGCCCCCGAGGCGTAACCGCCGCGAGAGGGCGCCGGCTACTTTGCCTGTTACGATAGCCAGGGGGGTGCGAATGGTCATCGCTGGCTCAACGCAGCCCGGCCTTGCGCAGCGCCGCGGCGAGCGGGTTGTCGTCGTCGTCCTGATCCTCCTCGCCCTCATCGCTGGTGGCGTATAGTGAGGAGGCCGGGCACGGCTCGTCCGGTTCCTCAGGCTCTTCGTCGTCGGCCTCCCAATCGAGCGAGAGGTTTTCCGCCCCGACGATGGCGATGATATCCTCGACGCTGAAGCGGAGCACGTCAATCCGCTCGGCGTCGGGTTCCACCTCCAGACTCTCGACCAGCCGCAGTTCAGGCACGGCGGCGGCGACCTCGCTGAGCAACTCCGGGCGGCGCGGCGGCGGCCGGTCGGAGGCCATCAGCGCCTCGACCTCCTCGACGCTGGCAGGGATGCCGGTGTCCACCAGCAGGATCGTCACCCGCACCGTGGGGTAGAGCAGTTTGAGGATGGCGCGGGTCTCTTGCAGTTGCGCGACGGCGCGGCGCAGGGCGCTGGCGGTGCGGCTGGCTTTGATCTCGAACACCCACGCGCTGCGATCATCCAGGTGCAGGGCGTCCAGCTCCCGGTACTTGATCACCCCCCGCCTGTTGCGGCGCTCTTCGTAGGCCAGAATGCGACGTTCGTCGAGTTCGAGACGCTCGCCGAGCCAGGCGCGCAGAGCGGCCTCGGCCTCGGCGCCGAAGAGGTCGCGCTGGCGCGGCGGGCGCATGGCTTTCTGGTTCTTGCGCTGTAGCTTGAAGCTCTCGACGTAGGCGCGGTAGTATTTGTCGTCTTCAGTGATCAGGCGCGGGCGACCGTAGGTGACCATTGACGTGCTCGAGTTACTGTTGCTTGCCCAGTTCAACGGAGCGCCGGTAGGCGGCCCAGATAGCATCGGCGAGGACGGTGCGCATGCCGCCCCGCTCCAGTTCGGCGAGGGCCGCGGCGCTGGTGCCGCCCGGCGAGGTCACGGCGTTGCGCAACTGGGCCGGGTGCAGGCCGCTCTGGATGGCGTAGCGCACCGAGCCGAGCATGGTCTGGAACACCAGTTCTTCGGCGATGCGCCGTGAGAGACCCAGATGCACGCCAGCGTCAATCATCGCTTCCATCATCAGAAAGAAATAGGCCGGGCCGGTGCCGTTGATCGCCGTGGCCATATCCAGGTAGGCTTCGGTGTCAACGAACAGTTCGCGGCCCAGGGCGCCGAGCACCGTGCGCGCCCAGCCGCGCTGGCTCTCGCTTACTTCCGGTCCCGCCGTCCAGACGGTCATCCCCTCGCCGATGATCGCTGGCGTGTTGGGCATGCTGCGCACGATGGCGGGATGCTCAAGGGCCTGGGCGAAGGTGGCGATGGTCGCCCCGGCGACGACCGAGATGGCCAGATCCTCGCCGCGCAGAACGCCGCGCAGGGGGGGGAGCACGCGCTTGAGTTGCTGCGGTTTGACGGCGAAGATCACCACCCGGCCCCACTCGGCGGCGGCGACGTTGTCGTGGGTGGTGCGCACCCCGTAGCGAGCCGCCAGTTCGCGGCGGCGGTCCTCGCGGGGATGGCTCGCCAGGATCTGATCCGGTCCCACCAGTTCCTGGCGCAGCAATCCGCCGATAATCGCCTCGCCCATTGCTCCAGGGCCGATGACGCCGATTTGCAGGTCTTTAATCATCAGTTCTCCAGTGGAGAGTTTCCATGTAGGGATTTTCCTTGTGGATGCAACTCTCCGAGTTGCACCACTCGGAGAGTTGCACTCCTGTGTTTCCAGTCGCCTTGTGCGACGATAGCACGGGTGCATCAGCCCTGTCAAGCGGGCGGCGCTTTGTCACGGTTGACCCGGCAGATGGCCGCGAAGGCGCACGCCGGGGGGCACTTCTCGGTGGGGCGCACCGGGAACACGCCCGCGCGGCTGCCGCTGACCGCGGCGGCGAGCCGTTCGCGCAGCGCCGCTTCGGCCCGAGGACGCTCGGCGGGAGTGAGGGGCCGGCTGCGCCGCCCGCTGCCGATCATCAGAAACGCCGCCTGCGCCACGCTCTGCCCCGGCCCCGCCAGGCGCTCGGCAGCCAGGACGTACAGGGTCAGTTGCACGTCCTGGCCGGTAAGGGTTCGCTCCAGCGGGCCGGGAGCGCTGCCGCTCTTGTAGTCAATCAGCGCCAGGCGCCCCTGCGGGTCCTGATCAATCCGGTCAATGCGCCCCGCCACCAGCGCCGGTCCTGCCGGGGTCTCCAGGCGCAGCGGCGGCAGACCCCGGCCCACGCCGAAGCTCTCTTCGACCCCCGCGGGCCGGAAGCCCTCCCAGCCGCTCGAGTCGCGCAGCCAGCGGCGCACGGCCCGCGCGAGAATGGCCTTTACCTCCTGGCGCTCCCAGTTCCAGAAAGGCCCCGGCTCGAAGCCATAGGTTTGCGGAGCGACGTCAAGCACTTCTTCGGCGGCGGCGCTGAGGGCGGCAAGGATCTCTGCTTCGCTGGCGGCGTCGAAGGGCTGGCCGAGACGCGCCCAGCGCGCCCCGGCGCGGGCGAGGATGGCGTGGTAGATCCGTCCGCGCCCGGCCCGGGCCAGGCCCTCCTCGGGATCGTCACGCGGCGCGAGGCGCAGCACGTGGGCAGCGGCGAACCGGTAGGGGCACAGGGTGTAGTCGTTGATCTGCGTGGCGCTCCAGCGATAGCCTGGCCCGAACCGGCGCCGCAGGGCTTCGAGCGCCGCGGGGTGGTGTACCAGGCCCTCGTGGGGGCCGTGCGGCGCGGCGCTCGCGCGTTGACGCTCCACCGCGATCGCCCGGCGCGCGTGGCCAGCCAGTTCAGCGGGGACGCCCGGGGGGGGCCAGTCCAGGTCATTCCCCCGGGCGGCGTGAGCGATCAGGGCTTCCTGGGCCGACGCGGCCTCATCAGGATCAGGCGGGCTGCCGGCGCGGATCTCGCGCCTTGCGACCCCGCTGGCGAAGAGATCCATCAGCGCGTGCAGGTAGGGCGAGGGGCGGATCTCGTTGCCGCGTTCATCCAGGCGAGTGTAGGTCAGGACCAGGCCGGCCCGCGCCCGCGTCACCGCTTCGTAAAAGAGGGAGCGTTCATCACCCGGGTCGGCGGGCAGCGGGACGGCGCCGCGCTCGGCGAGCAGCGCCCGCTCGCGGCGGGTGTAGAAGGGCGGCTCGACCGCGGGCGCAGGAATCTCGCCTTCGGCGGCGCCCAGCACTACCACGTGGGCGAAGGCGCTACCCCGCGCGGCGAGCATCGGCAGCACCGCGACCTTGCCGGTCCGGGGCGTTTCGCCGTCTTCGCGCGCGCCGTCGAGCAAGCCGCCGAACTCGTCCACAAAGGCGGCAAGAGTGAGGGGCGGCTCATCCAGCACTGCGGCGACCCGCGCTCGCTCGTCGAGGAGGCGGCGTAGCAGCGCAACCTGTGCATCGGTGAAGGGTAAGCGTCGCGGCGCCGGCGGGGCGGGGGCCTGCCAGCCGAGGAGCCGGCGTACCCAGGCCACGTAGGTTCCTGGCGCAGCTACAGGCGGTGCGGCGAGCCATGCGACGAAGGCGTCGAGCAGGGCCAGCAGCGCCGCGGCTTCCTCGGGCGTGGCGGGGGGCTGTTCCTCATCGTCGGGCAGCGGCGGCGCAGTGCTGGCCAGGGTCGAAAGCACGCCGCGCAGACGTTGCAGACCCCGCACCACTCCGCTCGTGCGCGTCGCGCGGTCGAGCAGGGCGGCGGCGGCAGCGAAAGTAAGGATCGGCGGCGCGGCTGCGCCGAGCACCTCCGCCGGCGCCAGCGTGTCGAAGGCCCGCCAGCACTCTACCAGTGCGCGGCACGGATAGTCGCCAGGCGGCAGTTCGAGGAGCGCCCGCAGCGCCGCGACCGGCGGGGCCTCGCTCAGGGGCCGGCCCGCGTAAAGCGCTACCGGCAGCCCGTACTCAGCCGCCACCTCGCGCACCAGCGCCGGATAGTGATCGCCGCTCCGGTAGATCAGCCCCACCTCTTCGGGCGCCACGCCGTCGGCCAGCAGCCCGCGGACGCGACGCAGGGCCGCCCGTACTTCCCGTTCGCGATCCGGCGCGCCGATGATTGTTACCGTGCCGCTGGCGTCCACCCGTGGCGCAGGGTCGAGCGTGAACAGATGGCCCTCGATATGCGTCAGGGCGGGGGCGAAGGCAGCGCGACGCGGCAGATGGGTGACGCGCGCCTCGGGCAGCGCCGCGCGCAGGGCCTCCAGAGTGCGGGCGAAGCGCTGGTGCGTCGGGCGTTCGCTCGTCTCGCCGGTGAGGGTGATCAGCGCACGCCCCGCGCGCCGGGCCAGCGTCTGCGTCAGACGCACCTGCACTGGCGTCATCTGGTCGAAGCCATCCACCACCAGCAGGTCCAGATGACGCGTCAGGTGCGGGTTGCTCGCCACCAGGTCGCGGGCGCGGATGATAAGGCCATCTTCATCGGTCATACCCAGCCGGTCGAGGGCCGCCAGGTAGGCGCGGTAGATCGCCGCCAGTTCGGCGTCGTAGGGCGTTACCCCGGCGGTCGCCAGGCGCTCGGGGTCAATCGCCCCGGCGCGCAGCTCGCCGATGAGGCGCAGGGCCTCCTCCACCAGACCGCGCTTTGTCGCCACCCCGCTGAATCGGGGCAGCCGCCCTGCAGCCACCTCGGCCCGCAGTGCGGCGCGCAGCGCAGTAGCACGGACGGCCTGGCTCGCCAGGCGGAGGCGCTCTCCGCTGGCGCGGGCCAGCACTCTGGCTACGTGGGTGAAGGTTCCCGCCGTAAGGCCGGGCTGGGTGCCATGCGGCAGGAGACGCTGGCGGTGCAGGTCGCTCGGCAGCAGCAGAATGGCGCGACCGCGCCGCGGCGCGGCCAGTTCGCGCAGCGCCGCTTCGGTCTTGCCCGCTGCGGCGGGGCCGATCAACAACGTAATCTCAGGCATAGGCGGAAACTCGGGGGTACGGGCCGGGCGCAGCCCTGGTGTGCGGTGATAACCAATAGTCCGGCGCCGGCGCGTTCCTGGCAGCGGTATGCGCTCCGCACATGTTAAACTACGGCAATCCAAAATCTAAAATCCAAAATCGCATCACTTCTCCTCAACCAGGGCGCGCAGATCGGCCAGCAGCAGGCGCGGGCTGCGGGCGCGCATCCCCACGATGGCGTGATCAACGCCGGGGTAGACGCGCAGGCTGATGGCCGGATTGCGCTCATTAAGCAGATAGGCGTTGCGCACCGGCACAGTCGTATCGCGGTCGCCGTGGATCACCAGCAGCGGCAGTCGGATGCGCTCCACCACCTCGAGGGGCGTGGGCGGCTGCACCTCCCCCAGCCGGAACCCCAGCAACGGCGCCACCGGGCGCAGCCAGGAGACGGGGGCCACATGCCTGACCAGGTGCGGTCGCAGGCCGCCGGTAAGGTCATAGGCCGCCGGGGCGCTGACAGTGGCCACTGCGTCGGGGAAAGGGTACCCC
This sequence comes from Chloroflexaceae bacterium, assembly GCA_025057155.1. Taxonomy (NCBI): domain Bacteria; kingdom Bacillati; phylum Chloroflexota; class Chloroflexia; order Chloroflexales; family Chloroflexaceae; species Chloroflexaceae bacterium. The sequence continues at coordinate 35,592 of JANWYD010000025.1, read as the reverse complement.
ATCGTATCGCTAACCGCGCCGAGTGACGCCAGGGTGATTAATCCGCCCATGCTCTCGGCCACCACCACCACCCGCCGGTAGCCCCACTCGCGGGCCGCCGTAAGCACCGCCTCCAGATCACGGGCCTCGGCGCCGCCAAAGGTGGCCAGTCCCCCACTCTGCCCGTAGCCACGCCAGTCAAAGGTCAGCACATCGTAGGGGCCGGCCAGGTGCTCGGCCAGCCAGACAATCGAGGCCGTGCGCTGCGAGGAGGCGAAGCCGTGGCAGATGATCACCAGCCGGCTCGCGCCCCGTCGCCACAGCGTGGCGGCAAGGCTTACCCCATCGGCCGTAACAATGCGCCGCGGCTCGGTCGGGCTGCTGTAAGGCGCCCGTTGCAGATGGGGAATGGGGGTCAACTCAGCCGCGACGCGGTGCACGGCGTAAGGGTATTTGCGCTGGTGGTTCATAGGTTCGATCAGGTTGTTCGTGAGCGATCCATTCGCCTGCCGGTGCTGGTGACACCCCCCTCGCGGCTACGCCGCTCCCTATCGAGCAGGGGCATGGGGAAACCAGGTTTCCCCAGAGTTCTGGAATGAACAAGAGATTTCGTAACAGGGTGACACCCTTTCGCATGCTCTCATCCGCGGCCGCCTGTTCGTTGCGGGTAAATCAGGCTATACTACCATGAGTGGACAAGATCTCTGAGCATTATACAACCATGCTTGCCGACGATCAGCTTTTCACAACGAGAACCGACCCGGTTACGGCCACGGATGGGCTGTGGCCGACACTTCTGGCAATCTTCGCCCACCCTGACGATGAGAGTTTTGGCTGCGGAGGCACCCTGGCGCGCTACGCCTGGAGCGGCGCCCGCGTGCACCTGATCTGCGCAACTGGCGGTGAGGAAGGTTCGAGCGACCCGGAGCACCTGGAAGGCTACGCCTCCCTTGCCGAGCGGCGTCGCGACGAACTGCGCTGCGCCGCCCGGATCCTGGGGCTGAGCAGCGTGACCATGCTCGGCTACCGCGATTCGGGCATGCCCGGTTCTCCCGCCAACCAGCACCCTGAGGCTCTGGCGGCGCAGCCCCTTGATGCCGTAACTGCCCGCCTCACCCACGAGATCCGCCGGCTGCGCCCGCACGTGGTCATCACCTTCGATCCGATCGGGGGGTATCGCCATCCCGACCACATCGCCATTCAACGGGCGACAGTCGCGGCCTTTCACGCCGCGGGCGACCCGGCGCGGCACCCCGGCGATTTGCCGGCCCACCAGCCGCAGAAGCTCTACTTTCTCACCTTCCCGCGGCGCTTGCTGCGCATCATAGTGCAGCTCATGCCCCTGTTTGGGCGCGATCCGCGGCGTTTTGGGCGCAACCAGGACGTGGATCTCGCCGCCCTGGCCGAAGTGGAGTTCCCCGTTCACGCCCGTATTGATGTGCTGCCGGTACTGGCGGCGCGCCAGGCGGCCGGGGCATGCCACGCCAGCCAGGGCGGTGGCCGGGCGCGCTTCCTGACGCGCCTCCTCAGGCTCTTCGGCAGCTACGAGACCTTTATGCGCGCCTACCCCGAAGCCCCGCCCGGTCTCCATGAGCGCGATCTGTTTGAGGGGGTAAGGTTTTAGCGGCCCCTCCGGGAAGTTCGTGAATGGGAGGGTCTGGGAGGAAGAAAAGCCCTCCCGGAGGCCCTTTTTTTGAGCATTGGCGGTACGGCGTAGCCCTCCCTACACCTCGATCTCTGCCACCGACCCCAGCACCCGCGTTGGGCGGTACGGGAAGCGATCCACATCCTCGCGGCGGGTGACCCCGGTAAGCACCAGGATGGTCTCCATGCCGCTCTCAGTGCCGCCGATGATGTCGGTATCCATCCGGTCGCCAACCATCACCGAGTCTTCGGAGTGAGCGCCAAGGGTGCGCAGGGCGGTGCGCATCATCAGCGGGTTGGGCTTGCCCACAAAGTACGGCTGCACGCCGCTGGCGGCGGCGATCAGCGCCGCGATCGCTCCGCAGGCCGGTACGATCCCTTCATCACCGGGGCCGCTCACGTCAGGATTGGTGGCGACGAAGCGCGCGCCCGCCGCCACGAACCGCGCCGCCCGTGTGAGCCGTTCATAGCTCAGCGCGGTGGTTTCGCCCACGACGACATAGTCGGGGTCGTGATCGGTCATGGTGTAGCCGATGTCGTGCAGGGCAGTGGTAAGGCCCGCTTCCCCGATCACATACGCCGTGCCGCCCGGATGCTGGCTGTGCAGAAAACGGGCGGTGGCCATCGCCGAGGTGTAGATCGCCTCTGGCGGCACTTCCAGACCGATGCGTTCCAGACGCGCCGACAGGTCGCGCGGCGTGTAGGTCGGGTTGTTGGTGAGCACCAGAAACGGCGCTCCGGCGGCGCGCAGACGCTTGATGAACTCATTGGCGCCGGGAATGGGTTTTGACCCGTGCACCAGCACCCCGTCCATGTCAATCAGGTAGTTCTTTGGACCAGGCATTGATCCTCCTTCTCCCTGGATCTGATTTCACATGCGCTTTGCTATTCACAATCACCACACCTCACCGACACGCCCAGTCCGCAATCCAAAATCCAAAATCGTATTACTGCTCTCGCCGCGCCAGCGCCGCCACCACGCCGTAACCGGCGACCAGCACCGCCACGGCCACGAACCAGTTTCCGAGGACCTGCAGGGTGATCAGGGCCAGAACCAGGGGCAATGCCGCATTGAGCAGCCCTCCCAGGTCACCGCCGAGAGGCGCGGCGGGCAGCGAGGAGGGCGCCTGCCGGGTCGCCAGTTCGCCGCCCCGGCCCTCATCGCGCGCCGCGTCGCCCTGGCCCACAAAGGCTTCGGGGGGCAGCGGCGCGCCGGGCACCGGCCGCTCGCGGGCCTCGGCCAGGTAGGCCGCCCGCCAGTCATAATCCGGGCGGCTATGCGCCTCGAACAGATGGAACATGGCTCGCTGGAGGTAGGCCGGGTGGCCGGCGCTCAGCGCGGCCGCTTCGCGCAGTTCGGCGGAGGTGAACGTCACGCCCGTCTCCTCCAGGTACGCCTCGGCAAAGAGCCGCACCTCAGCGGGCGCGAAGGCCCCCAGGCGCACCTGGGCGAACGGCTCGCTCAGTTCGGGCGCCGTCGCCCCTCCCGCCGCCACCAGCAGCAGATCGAAGACCCCGTCGCCGCGAGGCACCAGACCGCCCGGTTCCCCCGGAATGCTTCGTCGGGCCAGGCGAGCCATACGTTCGAGCATATCCGCGCCCCAGCCGGCCTCTACCGCCGCCTCGGCATGGTCCAGGCACACCAGCACCGTGCGCCCCGCGCGGCTCAGGGCCGTCTCCACCGCGTCCGGCGTATCGCCGCGCCACCCCAGCGCCCTGGCGATCAGCCGGTAGACCGTCGCCGCGTCGGGCAGCAGGGCCAGGTCGAGGTAGAGCGCCTCCAGGGTCGGATCCTCCAGCACCGCGCCCGCCGACTGCCCCACGTGGGTCAGCAACGACGATTTGCCCGTGCCGCGCGCCCCGGTCAGCAATACCGGGCGGCGAGCCTCAATGCGCTCGAAGACCATTCCGACCTCGCGCCAGCGCCCGGCGAAGCGTTCAGGGTCGGTGATGCGCTCGCGTTGGGTGAAGGGGTTCATGGCAAGAGATGCCAGCGTTCGATGTTCCACATATACAGCGGCGACGCGAGCGTCACCGGGCCGTCCAGGGTGGTTACACGCCCGTTGAGGGCCACGGGCAGACGATCAGCCCAGAGAAAAAGGTACGGCAACTCTTCGGCGACGCGCGCCTGGGCCTGGGCGATCGCCGCGGCGCGCTCCTCAAGACTGTAGAGCTGGCGGGCGGCCTGGGCCTGGTTATCGTAGGCCGGGTCGCTAAAGCCGACGAAGTTGCGCGTCGAACGTTTATCGCTCTCGCCCTGGATAAGCTGGCTGGAGTGAAACAGCGCGAAATCGTCGGGGTCGTAGAACATCACATCGGCAAAGTCGGGGTCGCCGGCGCCATTGCTCCAGCTTCCCAGCAGCAGGTCAAAATCAAAGGGCGGGGCGTACCGCGCCAGGATCACCGAGGCGAAGTCGGCGGGCTGCACCTCAATCTGCATGCCAATCGCCGCGGCCGTCTCGGCGATGCGCGTGGCCGCCGCGACGCGTCGCTGGTCGTCGCCGCGCACGTAAAGCGTGGCGCGCAGCGGTTTGCCCTCCCGCTCGCGAATGGTCGCCCCCGCGGGCAACGTCCACCCTGCCTCGTCGAGCAGCGCCCGCGCCGCCTCGAGATCGGCGCCTCCGCGGGGCGGAGGGGTGAGATCGGCCCAGGAACCGGGAAGCGCGGTTGAGTTGATGGGCATGCCCTGACCGTTCGTTGCCGCCTCGACCAGCCGGGGCACGTCCACTGCCAGCGCCAGCGCGCGGCGCAGGCGCCGGTCGGCGAAGGGCCGCCCTTCGCGCAGATTGAAGCCCAGGAAGTAGTACCCATTCTCCGGGTACGAACTCAGGTACGCGCCGGGCAGGCGGGCGGCCAGCGAGGTCGGATCGCTCCAGGGCAACTCCGCCAGCAGCAGCCGACCGTCGGTGAGGGCCTGACGGGCCACCTCGGGATCGGGCGCCACGACGAAGGCCACCCGGTCGAGCAGCGGCGCCCCGCGGTGAAAGTTCTCGAAGCGTTCGAGTACGATAGCGCGCCCGGGATCACGCTCGGCCAGCCGGAAGGGACCGCTGCCTACCGGCGCCTCCCAGAAGTTGAAACTGCCGAAGTCGCGGTTCTCCAGCACATGGGCGGGCAGCACCGGCACGGCCAGCGAGGCCAGGAGGGGAGCGAAGCGGCTGGTCAGCGTCAGCACCACGGTGTTGCTCGTCGGGGCCGTGGCCGCGCTGATGTAGCGCAGATCGGCCAGCAGCGCCGTCGAGGTCATCGGCAGCCCCCGCAGCCGTTCCAGGGTAAAAAGCACGTCCGAGGCGTCGAGCGGCGCGCCGTCGTGCCAGGTCAGACCGCTGCGCAACGTGAAGGTCAACGTCCGGCCATCAGGAGTCGTCTCCCAGCGTTCGGCGAGATCGGGCACAGGGCGCAGTTGGGCGTCCAGCCGCATCAGCCCTCCATAAAGCAGGCCGATTACCTGCTCTTCGCCGCGCGTGCGTGGCTGCCAGGGACGCAGATCAGGGATGTCGGCTTCCAGCCGCACCGTCAGATTGCCGCCGCGGGGCAGCGCCGTCGGCGTCGGCGGCGCGATGGTGGCCGGGGGCGAGGGGGCAGCGGGCGCGCCAGGGGCGGAAGCGAAGGGACCACTGGCAAGGTCGCAGCCGGCCAGCACCGCCAGGAACGTCAGGGCCGCGACCAGGCTGGTCCAGAACAGGCGACGGGTGGGAAGCATGCTCATGCGCCCATTATACCAGTTGCGGAACAGTCGCGTCTGCCAGCGACTCCGCCCTCCAGAGAGCCGGATGCACAAGGCGCTCGCGCAGTCTGCCGGTTTCGTCATCAGTCGCCGCCTACGGCAGCCTGTCCGGCCTGGCGCTCCTGCCCGTCAGCAACCAGGTCGCCACAGCGGGGAAGCGCGCGGCCCAGTCAGCCTCCGTATGGCGGGCATCCTTCACTTCGAGGTAACGCAGGCGCTCGCGGTCGTAACCGCGCGCCAGGAGCAGACGGCGCAGCCGCCGGGCGGTTCTCTGCATCTCTGGCTGCTCGCCCGTGCCCACATCGAGGTAGATCCGGCCCGGCGCGTGGTCGGTAGCCGCCAGGTAGGCGAAAAAGGCGCCGTTGGCGAACCAGAGCGACGGGCTGAGGGCCCCGGCCAGACCAAACACGTCAGGCCGGCGGAAAAGGGCGTAGAGGCTGATCAGGCCGCCGAGGGACGAGCCGATGATCCCCGTGTGCTCCGGTTCGGGCCGGGTGCGAAAGCTCCGGTCAATGTGCGGTTTGAGGGTATCGGTGATAAAGGCCAGGTAGGCGTCGCCCAGGCCCACTCCATTCTCGGCGCTGGTAAAGGGGCTGTACTCCGCTATGCGCCGCTCGCCCATATTGGCGATGCCGACCACAATCGCCTCGATACCCTGGCGGGCCAGCGCCTCCATCGTCTCATCCACCTGCCACTCCACTCCGGCGTAACTCGTGGCCGCGTCGAAGAGGTTCTGCCCATCGTGCATATAGAGCACCGGGTAGCGCCGCGTCTCCTCATCATAACTGGGCGGCAGATAGATGCTGATATCGCGGCGATTATCCAGTTGCGGGCTGGGAAAGGCGGCAATAGTAATCAGGTTGCCCACCACCGTGCGCATCTCGGGGGGTGGCCCGCCCAGCAACGGGGCCGTAGCCGGAGGCGCCGCGGTTTCCACCCGGCCATACAGCGCCGCCCAGGCCGCACCGTCCTGGCTCAGCACCGCCACCGAGCGGCCTTGCAGCGGGTATACGCCGCCCGGCGGCAACGGCGGCAGGTCGTCGCGCCCGTCAGGGGCGCTGCTGTCCAGCAGCGGCTGCCACAGAGGACCGCCGTCCACGCCGGGGAGAATGAAGGGTAGCGGCTCGTGGTAGGCGTTGAAGAGCAACAGCAGCACGTCATCGCGCAGCAGGTGGCCCTGGGCGTCAAACTCTTCCATCAACTGCCCGTTCAGCAATAGCCCCACGCAGCGCACCATGCCATTGTTCCAGTCGTCATCGTCCATCTGCTGGCCGTCAGGGCGGTACCACTCAATGTCGCGCACCCCCGCGCCGTGGATCTCGCGCCCCTGGAAGAACGTGGCGCGGTGCAGCACCGGGTGCGCCTTGCGCATCGCGATCAGGCGCCGGGTCCACTCCAGCATCGCCCGCCCGTCGGCGTCGAGATCCCAGCGCATCCAGGCGATGGGGTTGTCCTGGCAATACACATTGTTGTTGCCGCCCTGAGTGCGCCCGCGCTCATCGCCGTGGAGGATCATCGGCACACCCTGGGAGAGCAGCAGGGTGGCCATGAGGTTGCGCTGCTGCCGCAGGCGCAGGGCGTTGATCTCCGGGTCGTCAGTGGGGCCTTCGACGCCGCAGTTCCAGGAGTTGTTATGGCTCTCGCCATCGTTGTTGTTCTCGCCGTTGGCCTCGTTATGCTTCTCGTTGTAGCTCACCAGGTCGCGCAGGGTGAAACCGTCGTGGGCGGTGATGAAGTTGATCGAAGCGTGAGGGCTGCGCCCGCTCTGCTGGTAGAGGTCCGAGGAGCCGCTGAGGCGATAGGCCAGCTCGGCCACCTGCGCCTCGTCGCCCTTCCAGAACCGGCGCACCGTATCGCGGTACTTGCCGTTCCACTCCGCCCAGTTCACCGGGAAGTTGCCCACCTGGTAGCCTCCGGGACCCACGTCCCACGGCTCGGCGATCAGCTTCACCTGGGCCAGCAGAGGGTCCTGCTGAATGGTGTCGAGGAACGAGGAAAGCTGGTCGCCCTCGTAGAGGCCGCGCATGAGCGCCGCCGCCAGGTCGAAGCGAAAGCCGTCCACGTGCATTTCGCTCACCCAGTAGCGCAGGCTGTCCATCACCAGTTGCAGCACCCGCGGGTGGACGATGTTCAACGTGTTGCCGGTGCCGGTGTAGTCCATGTAGTAACGCTCGTTGCCGGGAACCAGGCGGTAGTAGGCCGCATTGTCAATCCCGCGGAACGAGAGCGTCGGCCCCATGTGGTTGCCCTCGGCCGTATGGTTGTAGACCACGTCCAGAATGACCTCGATGCCTGCGGCGTGCAGGGCCTTGACCATCTGCTTGAACTCGCGCACCTGGTCGCCGGGGTGAGCGCAGCGGGAATACTGGGTCGCGGGAGCAAAAAAGTTGATCGTATTGTAGCCCCAGTAGTTGCTCAGACCCTTCTCGATCAACAGCCGGTCGTTGGTGAACTGGTGCACCGGCAGCAACTCGATGGCAGTAACCCCCAGCTCCAGCAGGTAGTTGATGATCGCCGGATGGGCCACGGCGCTGTAGGTGCCGCGGATCTCGTCGGGGATCTCCGGATGCAGCATGGTCAGGCCCTTGACGTGGGCCTCGTAGATGATGCTGTCGTGCAGCGGGCGGTCGGGCCGCTCGTCGCCGCTCCAGTCGAAGGTCGGGTCAATCACCACGCAGCGCGGCACGTAGGGCGCGCTGTCGCGCTCGTCGTAGGAGCAATCTTCATCGGGATGCAGAATCGTATAGCCGAAGGCGGCGTCATGCCAGCGAATGTCGCCGTGCAGCGCCCTGGCGTAGGGGTCAATCAGCAGTTTATGCGGGTTGAAGCGGTGACCCTCGGCAGGCTCGTAGGGACCGTGGACGCGGTAGCCGTAGAGCTGGCCGGGCCGCAGATGCGGAATGTAGATGTGCCACACCAGGTCGGTCTGCGTAGTAAGCGGGATGCGCACCGACTCGCGCGGCGCATCGGGAGAGTCGAACAGACAGAGTTCAACGGCGGTCGCGTGTTCGGAGAAGAGGGCAAAATTGACGCCCGATCCATCCCATGTGGCCCCAAGAGGATAGGGCAAGCCGGGGCGCGTGGTTGTCACTGCACTTCCTCGCTAATCTGAACACCGGGCTGTGGATTGCAAAGGCTTGGAAGAGCCGCACCCTGCCGGATTTCTGGTCTATGTCCATTGTAACACCGGCTCCCTCTTGCCGAAGCAGCCGTACCGCGACACGAACGGCCGATGCCGTTTCCGCCTTCGGCGACGAGGTTCAGGGCGGCGCAGCCGCCCACCATCATCACTGGAATGAGCGGAGTAGCGGCGCCTGCCTTGAGGCCCGGCGTCGGCCAGCGCAGCGGCTATCTTGCACAAATGCACTCCTTCGTCTATACTATGGATGGTGTTGCATCAACGGCTCTGTTAGCTGTGCGGGGTCCACCAAATCTGTGGCAAAGGGGGTGAGCAGGCGATTGACGAACGCGGATATTCCGGGCGGGGCGATACCCCGCGCTCCAACTAATGCCCGGACCACTGCGGTGGCCGCGCACGTCAAACGACAGAGCTATGCGTGTAGAACGTCGCGAAGGCGAGACGGTCGAGCAACTGATCCGTCGCTTTAATAAGGGCGTGATCTCCGAGCGCATTACGAAGACGTACCGCGAGAAGATGCACTTCATTTCAAAGAGCGAACAGCGCAAGGAGAAACGACGCCGCGCCGAGCGCAACCGGCGCAAGAAGATGGCGAAGGGCCTTTAGCTGCATGTTGATGATGTTGGCACGGGTCCGACGGGCCGTTGCTCGTCGTCCCGTGCTCTTATTATGTGGTTCGCGAGAAACGCTATTTTCTGGCTTTGTAGCTCAAGCCGGGGCGCGGCGAAATCCGATGTCCCCGTGCGCTAATCGCTGTCGGGCTAGTTAACGCTCGGCGATGAGGCATAGGGAAATCTGGTCTCCCTAACTTGATCCTGGCTCTGAGCATTCCCGGATAAACACCTGAGGACCGAGAATGTTTGATAAACTTGCTGCTGTTGAAGCGCGCTACGAGGAACTTGGCGAGTTGCTCGCCCGCCCCGAGGTGGTGAGCAATCCCTCCCTGTTGCAGCGGTATGCCCGCGAGCAGCGCGATCTCGAACCTGTTGTCGCCGCCTATCGCGACTATAAACAGGCCCGCCGCGCTGCCGATGAGGCCAGCGCCGTCCTGCACGAGGCCGATGACCCTGAGCTGCGTGCACTCGCTCAGGAGGAGCTCCAGCACCAGCGCGCGCGCCTGGAGGCCCTCGAGCAGGAACTGCGCGTCTTGCTTCTCCCGCGTGATCCAAACGACTCTCGCGACGTCATAATGGAGATCCGTCAGGGCGAGGGAGGCGACGAGGCCGCGCTCTTTGCCGCCGACCTCTTCCGTATGTACTCGCGCTTCGCCGAAGAGCGCGGCTGGAAGGTCGAGGTTGACAGCGCCACCGAAAATGGTCCCGGCGGCTTCAAGGAGATTATCTTCGAGATCCGCGGCGAGGGCGCCTATAGCCTGCTCAAGTACGAAGGCGGCGTGCATCGGGTGCAGCGCGTGCCCGCGACTGAGGCCCGCGGGCGCATCCATACGTCCACCGCGACGGTCGCCGTGCTCCCCGAGGTCGAGGAAGCTACCGTCGAGATCCGGCCCGAGGATCTGCGCGTAGATGTGTTTCGCTCTGGCGGGCACGGCGGGCAGGGCGTCAATACTACCGACTCGGCTGTGCGTCTGGTGTACCGGCCCGGCACCCCCGATGAGATTGTCGTCACCTGCCAGGATGGGCGTTCGCAGATTAAGAACAAAGAGAAGGCTATGACCGTGCTGCGCGCCCGGCTCTACGCTCGCGAGCAGGAGAAGAAAGAACGCGAACTGGGAACCTCGCGCCTGGCCCAGGTGGGCGCCGGCGAGCGCGCCGAGAAGATCCGCACCTACAACTTCCCCCAGGATCGCGTGACCGACCATCGCATCGGGCAGAACTTCTCCAATCTGCCCGCCATCCTCGATGGCGATTTGAGCCGGATTATTGACGCCTTGATTGTTCATGACAACGCCGAACGGCTCAAGGCGTCGGGTATTGCCTGAGAAATGCCGAGCGTCCTTCCTCTCCAGCTCGAGCAGTTCATCCGGCGCATGCCCAAGGTCGAACTCCACCTCCATCTCGAAGGCGCCGTTACACCCCGGACGCTGCTCGAACTCGCCCGGCGCAACGGGCTGAACCTCGGCGCGCGCAGCGAGGCCGATGTAGCCGCCCTGTTCCGCTACCGCGATTTCGGCGAGTTCCTCGCTGTGTTCATGGACCTGGCCCGCGCCATTGTCTACGGCGAAGACTTTGAGCGCCTGGCCTACGAACTCGGTCTTGACCTGAGCGAGCAGCAGGTGCGCTACGCCGAGGTGATGATCTCGCCAATGCAGCATATCAACCGCGGAGTGGATCTGCGCGAGGCCATTGAAGGGGCCATGGCCGGCTTTGCCCGCGTGGAGCGCGACGGTGGCGCCCAGGTGCGGCTGGTGCTCGACTACGGGCGCGGCTATGGCACCGAGCCGGCATGGCCCGTGCTTGAAGTAGCCCGCGCTATGCGGCCGCGCGGCGTGGTCGGCTGGTCCATCGGCGGGAATGAGATTGGCCATCCCCCCGAACCCTTCGCTCCCCTCTTTGCCGCCGCTCGCGCCGCCGGTCTTGGCTTGATGGCGCATGCCGGCGAGGTGGTCGGTCCGGCCAGCGTATGGGGGGCGATCAATGCCCTGGGCATTACGCGCCTGGGCCACGGCATTCGCGCCGTGGACGACCCGGAGCTTGTCGTCACCCTCCGCGAACGCGGCGTGGTGCTCGATATCTGCCCTACCAGCAACCTGCTCACCGGTGCGGTGCCCTCCTGGGAGACCCACCCCCTGCCGCGCCTCCGCGCCGCTGGCGTGCCGCTGACCATCAACTCCGACGACCCGACCTTCTTCCACACTACCCTGACCGAGGAGTACCGCCGCGCCGCCATCCACTTCGGCTTCACCGCCGACGACCTCTGCGCCGCCGTGCTTACGGCCGCCACCGCCAGCTTCCTGCCCGCGGAAAGCCGGGCCGCGCTCCGCCGTTCCCTTGCCTCCGAGCTCGACGCCCTGCGGGCCGAGCTGGCCGTTTGACAAGCCGCCCCCGGCGACGTATAATCAATCGAGGATCACGCCCAGGTGGCGGAATTGGCAGACGCGCTAGGTTGAGGGCCTAGTGACCTAACCACGGTCGTAAGGGTTCAAATCCCTTCCTGGGCACCACGGGCGGTCGGGCGATTAGCTCAGCGGTAGAGCACCTCGCTTACACCGAGGGTGTCGGCGGTTCGATCCCGTCATCGCCCACCAGTTCATCCTCGTTCGCCGGTGCGCCAAGGTAGCTCAGCCGGTAGAGCATCGCACTGAAAATGCGAGGGTCGCCGGTTCAAATCCGGCCCTTGGCACCATTTCTCTGCAGTTGCTGGCGCTTTTCCTGTCCCCCCGGTGGTATATGCCTGTGCATTACCCACAGGTTGGGGGCGGCTTTTGGCTTTTCTGCCCATCTGGAATCGCTCAGCGTCCTGGTGCATCAAGCATTCCGCTCAGTGCGCTAATCTGGCGCGCCGGGGGCGCAGGCACGGGCTTCGCCCCGCAGGCACGCCCAGAAGGCGCTGCAACGGGCCCAGGCTTCCTGCCGCGTCTGCGAGCGGGGCGCTGCGGCAAGGGTAATGCCCGCGGCCAGGGCCGGCGCGAGCGCAACCGGACGCCCCTCGACCGCCAGGAGCACCGCGCCGTCGGCCCCGATCGCCTGCACCTCGACCTCAACGCCCGGCGCCAGGCCCTGGCCCCGCAGAAACGCCTCGGCAGCCGGCGGCACGCCGAGGGCGGCAAGGCGGCCCCGCGCCCCTGCCGCGCAGGCGTCCAGCGGGCGCGCCTCGGGCTCGCCCGCCGCCTCCCATTCTGACCCGGACGCCGGCGCGCGCTCCAGAAAGGCTTTCAGGGCCGTCACCAGCCGCTCCGAGGTGATGTGCTCGAGCTGGCAGGCCAGGTCGTCGGCCTCCTCGGGGGCGATGCCCAGATTCTCCACCAGAAAGATCACCCACAGGCGCCGGCGCGAGAGGATCGCCTGGGCCTGCGCCTCCCCCGCCTCAGTTAAGGTGACCCCCTTGTAGGGCTGATAGTGCATCAGCCCCCGCTCGCTCAACTTGTGGCACATCTCGATCGCCGAGACTTGCGTCACTCCCAGCCGGCTTGCCAGATGCGACACCGCCACCGGCTGGTCCGGCGCCCGGCGTGACAGCGCCGTCATCACCAGGTACATTTCGACGCTTTCGCTCATAGGGTCTGTACCATATCAGGGCGACCTGGCAGGGCGATCCTGGCAACCCTGGCAGGGCAACTTTCATGATCGTTAAGAATTACATCTGGTATCGCCCAACGCTGCGGGCTAATGAAGGTTAAGAATTTAATCCGGTATAGCCCGCGAAGGCGAGCTTCGCATCGGTAGCCCGCGGCTTCAGCCGCCGGGCTATACGGCGAATACTGCTTTATATTCATCTTCATAAGCCCTTGCTGAGTTCATGAAAGCCTCCGCGGGGCATCCATGTCCTGAGCGAGGGCTTTAGCGAGCGATGCCGTCGCAAGGATAAGCGTGGTATGTGGTATGCCGGATTCAATTCTTAATCCTTATCACGATCGCCCTGCCGGGGTCGTCCTGCCGTCCCGCCTTACCTGACCCAACCAACCACTGATTTCAGGTTTACCCTAAATTCCTTGTCGGGGCCAGCATACGCCGCCGTTTCCGCCCTGTCAAGCGCCTTTTCGCGCCGGGATGGGTTTTCATTTCTCTACCTGAAGTTGCCCCGGCGTTACTTGAGAGGCTGGGACTCGCTCTGGTATACCTGCTGTTAAGGTTTACCCAAAGATTGGTCGCTATCCTATGAGCGTCTCTGAAGTGACCCTTGACCGGCTTGCCCGGAACCAGAACGCCGTAGTTCGCCGGCTGGGGGGCGATCGCGAGTTTCGTCGCCGGCTGCTGGCGATGGGTCTGGTGCCCGGCGAGCACGTGACACTGACCGCAGTCGCCCCCCTGGGCGATCCGATCGAAGTGACCGTGAAAGGCTACCGGCTCTCGCTTCGCAAGGAGGAGGCCCGGCTGGTTGTCGTGGAGCCTGCCTGATGTCCATCCCCACTTTGCCTCTGGCCCTTGCCGGCGAAGGCGCCACGGTGCGTCTGGTGGCCATCCAGGGCGGCCAGCGCGCCGCGCATCGCCTGGCCGAACTGGGCCTCACCCCTGGCACGACGGTGACGGTGCTGCGCGACAATGGCGGCGCGCTGCTGGTGGCGGTCGGCGATACGCGCCTGGCCCTGAGCTACGGGCTCGCGCAGATGGTTCTCGTGACTGGAGAGGAGCCGCATGATGCGTGAGGTGACCATCGCCCTGGCCGGCAATCCCAACGTCGGCAAGAGCACCGTCTTCAACGCCCTCACCGGTATGCGCCAGCACGTAGGCAACTGGCCCGGCAAGACGGTGGAGCGCAAAGAGGGTCGCCTGATCCTCGGCAAGCATCAGATCACCGTGGTTGATCTGCCAGGAACCTACAGTCTGGCCGCCCGTTCGCCGGAGGAACAGATCGCCCGCGATTTCATCGTGCGCGAACGGCCCGACGCTGTGGTCAACGTGCTTGACGCCGCCAATCTCGAACGCAACCTCTATCTGACCGCCCAGTTGCTCGAAGCCGAAGCGCGCCTGGTGCTGGCCCTGAACATGGCCGACGTGGCTGCCGCGCGCGGTCTGCGCCTGAACCCCGAGGCCCTGGCTGCAGCCCTCGGCGCCCCGGTGGTAGTGATGGCTGCCAGTAAGGGCCAGGGCCTTGACGAGTTGAAGGCGACCCTGCGCGATCTGGTTGCCGCCTCGATCCGCCCGGCGCAGCCTGCGTTCAAGGAGGTGGCGCGATGACCGCCGTTCCTCTGGCTTCTCCCGCTGTCCCCTTGCGCTATGCGCCGCCTATCGAAACGGAGTTGGAGCGTCTGGTCGCGGCCCTGCGGGCCATACCCGCCCTTGCGGAGCGTTACCCGCTTCGCTGGCTCGCCATCCAGCTTCTCGAAGGCGATGAGGCTCTGCTGGCCGAGGCCGAGAGTCTGGGCGGGCCGGCGGTCGCCGCGGCCCTCGCCGCCAGTCGCGAGCGCCTGGCCCCCCATTACGGCGAGGACCTCGACGTTGCCCTGGTGGATCAGCGCTACCGCTTCGTGCACGCCCTGGCCGGGCAGGCCCTCACCCGTCCCGCCGCGCCTCCCCTGACCCTCTCCGACCGCATTGACCGGGTGGTGACCCACCGCTGGCTGGGCATCCCCATCTTCCTGGCGCTGATGTGGGTGGTCTTCAAGCTCACCACCGATGTCGCCGCTCCCTTCGTGGACTGGATCGATGCCACCCTGAGCGGGCCGGTCAGCGCCTGGACCATCGCCCTGCTGGGCGCGCTGGGCCTGGGGGGCGGCTGGCTCGAGTCGCTGCTCGTGGACGGGGTGATAGCCGGGGTGGGCGGGGTGCTGGTCTTTGTCCCGGTGCTGCTCGCCCTCTACTTCGCCCTGGCCCTGCTGGAGGACTCGGGCTACATGGCCCGCGCCGCCTTTGTGATGGACCGGCTGATGCATGCCCTGGGCCTGCATGGCAAGAGCTTCCTGCCGATGATCGTCGGCTTCGGCTGCTCGGTGCCGGCCATTTATGCTACCCGCACTCTCGATAGTCGGCGCGACCGCGTCCTCACCGGGTTGCTGGTGCCGTTTATGAGTTGCAGCGCCCGGCTGCCGGTCTACGTGCTGATCGCGGCGATCTTCTTTCCCGCCCAGGCCGGACTGGTGATCTTCGGCCTCTACCTCACGGGGATCGCGGTGGCGATCCTGATAGGCGTGCTGCTCCGGCGCACCCTGTTCCGCAATCAGCCTCCCGCGCCCTTCGTGCTGGAGTTGCCGCCCTACCGTCTGCCGACGCCGCGGGGCGTCTGGCGGCAGATGTGGGAGCGCACGGCGGCGTTTCTGCGCAAGGCCTCAACGATCATCCTGACGACGAGCATCGTGGTCTGGTTGTTGCTGGCGCTGCCGGTGCGGGGCGAGGGCCGCTTCGCCCATACGCCTGTGGAGCACAGCGCTTTCGCGGCCATTTCGGGCGCCGCCGCGCCGGTTTTCACGCCGCTGGGCTTCGGCGCCTGGGAGACAAGCGGCGCCCTGCTGACTGGCTTCGTGGCGAAAGAGGTGGTGGTCAGCACCCTGGGGCAGACCTATGCCGTAGCGGAGCTGGAGGAGGAAGCCGAGACGCCGCCGACGACCTTCGGCGAGGATCTGCTGGGCATCGCTGGCGGCCTGGTCAGCGCCACGGGCGACGCGCTGCGGGCGCTGCCGGGGGTCATCGGCGTCGATCTGGAGGCCCCTGAGGAAGAAGAAGAGATGGCTCCGGAGGGGCTGGCCGCCGCGGTGCGGGCGGGTTTCGAGGCGAGCAGCGCCGGTCACGGGGCCGCGGCCGCGCTGGCCTTCCTGGTCTTCGTGCTGCTCTATACCCCGTGTATGACCACCGTGGCCGCCGCGCGCCACGAGTTCGGCAGCCGCTGGATGTGGGTCAGCATCATCGGGCAGTTCGTGGTGGCCTGGCTGGCGGCCCTGCTGGTGTTCCAGGGCGGGCGGCTGCTGGGTTGGTGAGGAGGCGCGCTTGCTACACGAGGTCTTACAGGCGCTAGAAACGGCCGGCGGCCCGGTGAGGCTCAATGAATTAAGCCAGCGGCTGGGGGTCGATCCGGGCGTGTTAGAGGATATGCTTGCCTTCTGGGTGCGCAAAGGGCGCTTGCAGCTTGCCGACGGAGAAGTGTGCGGCGGGGGTTGCGGCGCTTGCGGTCTACGGGCCGAGGTATGCGTCTTCAACACCGGCGGCCCGCGGACGATCACGCTGATCGAGCGGGGGCGAAAGTAGCCTGGCGCCGGCAGCCCGTTGGAGGCCATGCTCAGCACAGTCCAACGGGCTCAGGCCTTCTCAGGTGAGGACTGCCGTGGCTCGACGAGGTGCAATGGCTGATCGAGCGAGGCATGGCTCACCCCGGAGAGTTGCAGGGCCGAGATAAGCTGTCTGGCCGGACCTTCGACGACCACCGTATGGCTCAACTTGCCGCCGTGCACCTCCGGCAGGAGCCGTTCAAGCTCCTCGCGGGTGTCGTGAAGCGCCGCGTCCATTTTTCGCTGGCGCGCGGCGATCAACTCCCGTCGGTACTCCTCGCGCGTCTCAAACTGCGTTGGGTCAAGCTCAAACTCTGGCACGCCAGACTCAAGCGCGGTCGCTGGCTGCAAGGTCATCACCACCCGGAAAACATCATCGGGTTTGGCGTTGCGAAGCGCCTTTTTCAACTGCACATCAATCTTGCTCATATCGATCCCGGTAAGTTTCATAATGCTGCCACCACCTGCACGAGCCCGTATCCCTGCCGCACGGCGACCTGCTCGAGTTCCAGGCTGGTGCTCATGATTGTATCGAGCAGGTCGGGGACGCGAATGGCTGGATAGCGTTCGAGGATAAGCGCGGCGAGACCGGAAACGATTCCCGTTGCCATCGAAGTGCCGTCCCAAGCTTCGTATCCTCCCCCGATGACGCTCGAAAAGACCCCCGCTCCCGGCGCCACCACATCGGGAACACTGTACTGGTGATTATTGACCACCAGGGTGCCGCTGCTGCTGAAACTGGCAACCCGTCCCTGCCGGGTCGTAGCGCCCACGGAGAGCACTTCCACATAATTGCCCGGGCTGCGCGTCTGATTGACACCCTCATTCCCCGTTGCGCATACCACCAGGACACCTACGCTCAAAAGCGTGGCGATCGAGTCGTGCAGGTCATCAACGTACCCGTGAATGCCAGCGGAGATGTTGACGATCTGGACTTCCGCGTGCTGCGCCGCCCATTCGAGAGCGGTTACGAAACTCGCAATGGTGCCTCGCCGCCGGGGCAGCATGAGACCGTTCCAGATCCGCGCTCCAGGGGCGACCCCGACGGTATCGCCGCAGATCAGGCCGGTCACGTGGGTTCCATGTCCATCACTATCATAACTCGTAATCGCTCTGATCTGCAACGTCTCCGGGTCGAAGAACCATGCCTGTTCGATTTTACCCTGCAATTCGGGATGGCTCTCGTCAATGCCGGTATCAAGCACCAGCACGCGCACGTCGCGGCCGCTGCCTTGAAACCCGTTGCTACGCGCCGCTTCGAGCCCGATCGCGCGTAGATGCCAGTAGTCATCTTCCTCGAGGCTGACCTTGCGCCCCGCGGTCTGGCGTGGATGAATGACACTGATCGGTTGATTGGCGACAACCATGTCGCCAGGGATCTCCTGGCGCAGACGTTCGACCTCCTCCGGATCCAGATCAACAATCCGGTTGCCGGTTACAGGGCCGTAGAAGCGCACCCGTTGCGGTTCTTCCGCGAACCAGGCCCGCAGTTCTTGCTGAACGGGGTCCTGCTGCTGCAATTCCTGCACTGCGGCGATCTGCGCCTGGCGTGCCGGCTCGGTAAAGCCCTGCCGATCAGGTTTGCTGCGCGCACAGCTAGCCCGTTGCGGGGTCGAACAATATAGATCGCCATCGGTCTTCCCGTCAATCTCCTCACCAGTAAATACGTCAGGAGGAACGCCATTCTACCGACTTTCCACGGCCCTGTTACCGGTTCCTTCGGGACGCCAGATACGGCAATCCAGTATCCGAAATAGTTTCACACCGTTTCAGCGACAGGCGTCTCCGCGGGGTAGAGCACGTGCGGCAGGACCTGGTCCATGTGCTCCACCGCAACGATCTCCAGCGCGGCGCGGGTCTCTTCGGGCACGTCGCGTAGATCGGGTTCATTATCGCGGGGGATGAGCACGCGGGTGACCCCCACGCGCTGGGCGGCGAGGAGCTTCTCTTTGAGCCCCCCAATCGGCAGCACCCGGCCGCGCAGGGTGATCTCCCCGGTCATCGCCACGCGCTTATAGGCTTTGCGTCCGGTAAGGGCGGAGATCATGGCGCAGGCGATGGTGATCCCCGCCGAAGGGCCGTCTTTGGGCACGGCCCCGGCAGGCACATGGATGTGAATGTCGCGCTTCTGAAACATATCAGGGTCAATGCCGAGTTCGCCGGCCCGCGAGCGGGCATACGTCAGTGCGGCGCGGGCTGACTCGCGCATCACATCGCCAAGCTGGCCAGTGAGGATCAACTGGCCGTTGCCGGGCATCACGCTGGCTTCCACCAGCAAGGCATCGCCGCCCGCCGGCGTCCAGGCCAGACCGGTGACCACGCCGACCTCGTCGTCGCCGAGGATCATGCCGCCATGACGCCGGGGCGGGCCGAGCAGGTCTTCCAGGTCGGCGCCGTCAATGCGTTCCGGGAGGAGCTTGCCGGTGGCGCGACGGGTGGCCATTTTGCGGTAGATGGTCCCGATGCGTCGCTCCAGGTCGCGCACGCCCGCCTCGAGAGTGTACTCGCGCACCAGGCGCCGCAGAGCCGAGTCAGTCAACTCGGGGGCGTGGCCGCGCTCCAGCGCATCCTGGTCGGGCAGGTTGCTCGGCGGCGTCTCGCCAGGGGCGGCGGGCGCGGGCGCGACACTGCGGGGGGCCAGACCGTTAGCCTGCACCTGTCGGGGAATGAGGTAGCGCCGCGCGATGTGCAGCTTTTCCTGTTCGGTGTAGCCGGCCAGGGTCAACACCTCCATGCGGTCGAGGAGCGGGCCGGGGATGGTGTCGAGTTGATTGGCGGTGCAGATGAAGAGCACCCGGCTCATGTCGAAGGGCACGTCCAGGTAGCGATCAACAAAGGTGCTATTCTGCGCCGGGTCGAGCAGTTCAAGCAACGCCGCAGCCGGGTCCCCCTGAATGCCGGCGCTGATCTTATCCACCTCATCCAGCATCAGCACGGGGTTATTGCTTCCGGCGCTGTTAATGCCCTGAATGATCCGTCCGGGGATGGCGCCGATGTAGGTGCGGCGAAAGCCGCGAATATCGGCCTCGTCGCGAATGCCGCCGAGGGCGACGCGCACGAACTTGCGCTCCAGGGCGCGGGCGATGCTCTGCCCCAGACTGGTCTTTCCCACGCCGGGCGGGCCAACGAAGCAGAGGATGGGGCTGCGAGCCTCGGTATCGCCCTGTTCAAACTGCAAGCGGCGCACGGCGAGGAACTCGATAATGCGCTCCTTGATCTGCTCCAGATCGTAGTGATCCTCGTCGAGGATGCGTTGCGCCCGCTCCAGATCCAGATTGTCGCGCGTGCTCTTGTTCCAGGGCAGACCGAGCAGCCAGTCCAGGTAGGTGCGACTGACGGTATACTCGGCGGCGCCGGGGGGCATGCGCTCCAGGCGCGCCAGTTCGCGCTCGGCCTCGCGACGCGCTACTTCGGGCATCCCCGCCTCCTCGAGACGCTTGCGCAGGTCGGCGATTTCGGCCCCACGCTCATCGGTCTCGCCCAGTTCCTTTTTGATCGTTTCGAGTTGCTGGCGCAGCACATACTCGCGCTGGCTGCGGGCCATGTCTTCGCGGGTGCGATTGGCGATATCCAGCAGTTGCCGTTCGCGCTCCAGGAACCCGATCACCAGGCGCAGCCGGGCCGAAATGTCCAGCGTATCGAGAACCTGCTGCTGTTCTGCCGGACGCAGCCCCAGGTTCGCAGCGATCATGTCGGCAAGGGTGCCGGGATTGGGAATGTTGGCGGCGATGATGGCGAGTTGATCGGGCAGCGAGGGGCTGAGCCGCACCACCTCCTCGAAGGCCACGCGCGCTGTGCGCGCCAGCGTCTCGGTCTCGGCGTCGGGGGGCGGCTCGGTGAGC
The DNA here is from genome assembly GCA_025057155.1 of Chloroflexaceae bacterium. Taxonomy (NCBI): domain Bacteria; kingdom Bacillati; phylum Chloroflexota; class Chloroflexia; order Chloroflexales; family Chloroflexaceae; species Chloroflexaceae bacterium. The sequence goes on along the minus strand of JANWYD010000025.1, from coordinate 15,445 downwards.
ACCCGCACCCGGGCGACGGGATAGGTCGCGGTGGTGACGATCTGCTCGATGGCGATGCGGGCGTGGCCCTCGAGCAGCATCTGCACACTGCCGTCAGGCTGGCGCAGCAGGCGCACGATCTGCGCCGCGCACCCCGTGGCGGCCAGGGTGGCCGGGTCGAAGGTGTCGCCAGGCGCGGTGCGCAGGAACAGGCCGATGAAGCGCGAACCGAGCGCGGCGTCATCCACCAGGCGCACCCAGGGGTCGCCTCCGACGGCCAGAGGCAGCACGGCTCCGGGGAAGAGCACACCATTGGGCAGCGCCAGAATAGGCATGCTGGAGGGAATCTCCACGCTCCCAGGGGGCGCCGCTCTATCAGGAGTGGCCGCGGGGTTGCTCATCACAGCCCTCCCTCGATCTGGATGACCATCACGCGCTGGGGCGGATCACTGGCGTAGGGCAGAATGATCTCCAGCAAGCCATTGCGATAATGCCCCTCCGATCGTTCCGGATCGATGGAGGTGGCGATCGGCACCTCCACCTCAAAGCGCCCCGCGCCGATCTCCATGCGGTGGATGCGGCGCAGGCCGGGCGGAGGCGTCAACTGGCGCTGCCCCTGGACGACAAGCAGGTTTGGTTTGACATACACCTGCAGATCGGTCGGGTTCACCCCGGCCAGATCGGCGATAATAACCAGACCCTCATCGGTTTCATACACATTCATTGGCGGATGCCACGAACGGGTCTCGAAGGTCACAAATGGCGTTCGGAAGGCGATCACGCGGATCGTGCGGCTGGGATCGTTCACGTGGCTGCTCCTGCTGGCGGCTGGCGCCCCTCGCTGGCGGCCAGAGCGATTGTAGATGGCGGCTTTTTATCGGCTGCGGCGCGTCCGGGCGCGGCTAACGGCGCACTGACGGGCGAAAGGGCTGGTGTAGAACGGCGCTGAAGCCATGCTACCGCGAAGGCGAGCGGGTTGCAAGCCTGCTGGTCCGCGCGATGGCACAGCCTCCCGATACTAGACGCGATGGCCGGTCAGGCGCGCAAATCCGACCAAAGTTGGATACCGCAGTGCGTCAAAATCTGTTATACTGCATATACAGGTTCGGCAACGGTGCGACAGACGTGCCGAACCCCTTCCTCTTTTTCCCCTCTGTCGCTCCCCTCATCTGCCCCCAGCGGCTGCCGTAAGGCAGCCGCTTGCCACATGACGGAGCAGAGGAGGATGACGATGCCGTTATCCACAACCCCCCTAGCGCAAGTGCGCGGGAGTCGTTATACTATAGCTCGTGCTGCCACCGGGCGCGATTATGTGGAAAGGTCCCATCGCCAAGCGCCACTGCGACGGTGGAGGAGGCAACTGGCGAGGAGGTAGAGCGTGTTACAGCCGGAAGAACTTCCGCCGACTCTGGAAGCTTGTACCCAGCGTGAGTATGAGCAACTCCGGCGCGAGCTTGCCGAAGCCCAGGCGCTAAACCGCGGGTTGCGGCGTCAACTCGAGAAGGCGCTGATGGCTGCCAATGAAGCGCAGCGTGCCCACGCCAAGATGGTCGCTACCTTGACGGAGACGATGCGCGAGAATACCTCCCTCGCCCACGAACGCGACATCTGGCGCGCCCGCGCCCAGCGCCTCGAAGCCGGAATGACCTCGGAGCCCAGGGTTGCGCAGCGGACTCTCGATATCAGCAGTCTGGCCGGTCAACTGAGCGAAGACGAGATCAATGCCATCCGCAAGGCTATGGCGCGTCTGCACCACCCCGATGTTGGGGGCGACCCCGAGCGCATGAAGGCATGGAACGCCGCCCTGGACCGGATCTGCGGCTCGTAGACGCAGGGAAACAGACAGCCGCTGCAGCCTGCCGCTCGCGCGGCTTCTGGTATTAGACGCCCATTGATGGCCCGCACACTGACCCGATGAAAACACCGGCAGCGCACTGGGGCCTATCGGCTGTTTTCACATCAGGGATCGCTGGCGTGTAGATCCTGGCTCAGCCCGGCACGCAGTTTCTCCAACAGGACCCGCAGCTGTTGCTGCTCCGCCGGCTCAAGAAGCCCCATGCGCCGCTCCACCGCGGCGTCGTGCAAACGCACGGCCTCATCCCGCAACGCCAGGCCGCGGGGAGTAAGGAGCAGACGCTGAGCCCGCCGATCATCAGGATCAGGCGTTCGTCGCACCAGCCCGTGCGCCTCCAGCCGATCAACCAGGCGCGTGATCGTGCTCTTCACACACAGCAGCTCCGCGCCAATGTCGGTCAAACGGCGACCCTGAACAGTGTCAAGACGCTGGAGCACCGAGAATTCCAGCGGCGAAAGGTTGACTTTCTGGAGCACACGCCGATCGCCATCATCGAGAAGGACATAGATGTCGTGAATGAGCCGGTGCTGCTCGTGGGCAATCGAGGGCGCTACGGGTGGAGACATAGGCTTGACCCTCGGCGATGCAATAGTTGCAGTTGCAAGCGATTATAGAGAGCCGGATCTGGCCCGTCAAGGCGTGGAATGGCAACCGACAGTTGACACCGCTCCCCATAATCGGTAAAATAGTAGCATCTCTTACGAAGAATTGTTGAGATTTGCATAGATTTGCGAGGGAGAGCTAGAAGGGTACGGGCATGCTGCAACTGGCCGGGTTCTGGATGGCCCTCGCCACGTTTCTGGGCATCTGGTGGGGTCACGTTGGCGTACGCTGGCTTGAGGCCCACAGCCCGCGAATCTGGCCGCCCGCGCTGCTGCTGACGATCGCCGGCCTGGGGTTGAACGCCTTCGCCCTCTTCACCCCCTCGCTCATCCTGGCGGGCGTCAGTAGCATTGTTGGCGTGACCCTCCTGTGGGACGCCTTCGAGCTGTTCCGGCAAGCGAAGCGGGTGCGCAAAGGTCACGCCCCGGCCAATCCCGCCAACCCGCGCCACGCAGCCTATCTGGCCGCTGGCGGTTCGGCCACGACCGCAGACTTGCTCGACCGTGAGCCGACTGGCCGCCCGGTCGCTCCCCAGCGGTCGCCATGGCGCCCGGCCGAACCCCTGTCCGAACTCTATCGCCCATCCTCAGCCAGCACCGATTGAAGGGAGCGCCAGCCAATGCACTGGAGTGGAATTGCCCTCGGCCTGTTCAGTCTGGGCATCATCGGCTTCGGCTTCTTCTGGGTCATCCGTCTGGAGTACCACCTTGGCTATCTCTGGTGGCCCTACCCTCTGGCGCTTGGCGTGCTGTTGATCCTCGTATCCCTCTTTGTGGCCAATCCCGGATGGTCAGCCCTCCTCGGCATCACCGGCGCCTCGTTCATCTGGGGCGCTACCGAGCTGAAGGAACAAGCCGTGCGAGCCGAACTCGGCTGGTTCAAGTTCAACCCGCGCCGCAAACCCGATCCGCCATTCGTGGAGGTGATCCGCAAGATCAAGGCGCCGCATCTCTAGAGCGCTGACCAGGTGATCGATTCCCTGAGTGCGCCGAGCTGCGCGCCTCGCTGCGCGCGCGCAGCCGTCATCGCGGCTCAATCTTTTCGAGAAACGCTATAGATTCCGACGCCATGGATGGCAGGGCAACGGAGAGCGAAGCGCCCTTACCGGCATCTTTCCTCAAACGGTCGTTACGGCGCCAGGCCAGCGCCCGTCGTGATGCCGTTGACGATCACGCCGCGCGCAGTGCAGTCATCTGCGCGCGAGTGGCTGCTTTACCTGTCTTTCAGGCCGCCGCTTCTATTCATTGCTACCTGCCTATCCGCTCCGAAGTGGATACCCGCTTCCTGATCGATGCCGCGCTGGCCGCGGGCAAAGCTGTGGCCGTGCCCGTCATGGGCAGCGACCAGCGGCTTGCACATAGTTGGATTGACCGGCTCGACATGGAGGCCTTTGTTGCCGGTCCCCACGGCACGCTGCACCCCCGTGATATGCGCCTCGCCGCGCCCGGGAGCTGGGACCTGACCGTGGCCCCCCTGCTGGCCTTCGACCGTGCCGGCTACCGTCTCGGCTACGGTAAAGGATTCTACGATCGCTTGCTGGCAGAGGTGCGCGGTGTGAGCGTCGGGGTGGCCTTCGCCGTCCAGGAAGAGCCAGGCCTTCCGCACGAGCCGCACGACGTGCCTCTCGACATCATTGTCACCGAGTGCGAGATCATTCAGCGACGCCCTGGCCTGGCTACAGCCTTCCGGGACGATCAGGGATAGGTCTCCGGCTATGGCGCCCAGGTCAGTCCCGAGTCCGCGTCAATCCCCAGTCCCGTCGTTAACCGGCGTGATCGACCGGCCATCAGGGCGCCATCGGGTGCTGCGCTCAGTTCGGCGACCCAGAGGTCGAAGCCCGGCTCGCCCGGAGCAAGCGCCAGAAACGCCAGCAAGCGCCCATCCGGTGAGACCGCCGGCGCCCGCGCTGCTCCCTGATCGGTGAGTTTCACAGGAACGCCGCCGGCCAGGGGGAGCGCGAAGATATCCGTGCGCTCATTCTGCTGCGCGGCGAACACCAGCCAGCGCCCATCAGGCGTGCAGGCCGGATCATAGCTGCCCCGGGGCGCTCCCGCGAGCGCCTCGGCGCGGCCGCTCACCAGCTCAACGCGATACAACTCCTGGTGGCCGGTCGGTCCGGCGCCGGCGCGGGTAAAGATCAACGCTGTCCCCTCGGCAATGAACACACTGCGCCCCACACTGGCCTCGCCATCACTGTAGGCCAGCAACGGCGCGCCGGGGCCAACCGGCAGCAACATCAACTCCAGCATGGCATCGGCCAGGGGTTCGCCGGCAGGCGGCCGGGTCTGCATGGCCACGGCGACGCGCCTCCCGTCAGGCGACCAGGCCGGGTAAAAGGCCCAGCGACTCTCGGCAGCGCGCGCCAGGCTATTCGGAGGGGCCTGGGAGCCGTTGTTGGTGAGGCGAGTCAGGGCTTGCCCCGTCTCATCGGCCAGCCACACATCGCTGAAGCTGTTGTCGCGCGCGATATAGGCAATCCGCTTGCCCTCCGGGTCCCAGGCCGGTTGGAACGCCGCGCCCGTGCCGAGCAGCGGGGCGGCCTCGCGCCCGCGCCACTGCCAGATCACCCCCTGACGCACGAAGAGCAGCCGTCCAGGCAAGGCGTTACCGCGCACCGCAGGGTTTGCGCCTGACTGCTCAAACCCCGCAGGTCGCTGCGTGCAGCCAGCGGCGGGCGCCATTAGCAGCAGGATCAGCAACGTCGCCACAACTCTGTACCAGGTGTTCATTGGAATACTGGGAAACGTATGCTCCGCGTCACCGATGCGTCACGCCGGGCGCCGCCTGCGGCTCAGCGGCAATGGCGCTTCCGAGGCCGGCTTCTGCTGCAACAGATCCTCGGGCAGATCGGGCGGCAGCAGGGCCTGCAGGGCCCCCGGCGCCACTTCAAAGGTCATGGGCGTAAACCCGATCGGGTCGCCGTCTACCTGCACCGGCAGGGCCGGTCTGGCCACTACGGTGAGCATCCGTGCCCGGTAATACTGGATCTCCGGATCGTGGCCCTGGCGGCGACCAAGAATGGCGAAAAAGCTGCGCAGGGCGCTGAGGCCATTTTCGCCCTTGATAACGCACACATCAAGCAAGCCGTCATTAATGCAGGCGCGATGGGTGATTTTTACCAGTCCGCCATACAGCTGGGTGTTTCCCACCACGACCATCAGCACGCGGCCACGGAGCGGACGCCCGTCGAGTGTCAGGCGCGCGCTGGCGCCCCGCACGCTCAGCACCTGCTCAATGCCCCGCCACACGTAGGCCAGGGCGCCAAAGCGGCGCTTCTCAGCAGGGCGCACGCCAGCGGTGATGGCTGCATCGAATCCGATGCCTGCCATGAGCAGGAAATAGCGATCGCCCGCGCGGCCCAGATCAATAGGATAAGGCGCCCAGTCGAGGATCGCCGCGGCAGCGGCGCGAGGCTGCAGGGGCAGGCGCAACTCCCGCGCCCAGACGTTCATCGTCCCCAGCGGCAAGGTCGCCAGCGCCGTCTGTGAACCCACCAGGCCGTTGATCACCTCATTGATCGTCCCATCGCCTCCGGCAGCCACCACCAGGTCGTAGTTCCGCTCCGCCGCAAGACGGGCAAGACGCTGCCCATCACCCGCGGCAAGAGTTGGCTGCACCTCGACCTGCCACCCGGCTTCACGCCAGACGGCTGCGGCAGCGGCGAGTTCGCTTTCCAGCGCCTCGGCCTGGCCCGCGTTCGGGTTAAACACGAGCATTGTCTGCATAATCTCGCCGTAGAGGCGGCACAAGAACGAGTGGCAGTATACCATACGCTCTCGTGATCTGTCGTGTCGAGGATTCTGTGGGAGCGCAACGAAATGATCTACAAGCTCCCTGACGCTGGCAACGCACGACCGGGTTTCCGCACTCGGAGGGAGGTCGGGAATGGTACAATACAACCACTACGATAACGCATCGTCCAGGAGGTTCACGCATGCGTAGTGACTCCCCTCGTCCCCGCCTGATGCTTCCCGGCGCCCTCGCCAGGACTCTCGCAGGCCCGGAGGCAACCCCTCCTGTCACCCTCTGCCAGCCCGCCACCGCTGAGGCCGCCATCTGCCCCAACTGTGGCACCGAGTTGCACCTGTGGGCCAGCTTCCACCGATGTCGCAACTGCGGCTTCAAGGAGAGTTGCTGCTTCTAACGCGACTGTATCGCACCCGTTGAATTGCCGCGCCGTTGCCGAAACGGCGTCAGCGCAGCCCGGCGCGGTAAAGCGGGCCGGCGCGCGTTCTGAGGCTTCCTGATGCGGTAAATGCCGCCTGCAGCCCCTGAGCCGGGCTGCTGGTCGCGGTTGACACCACCCTGCCTTTGCGGTACCATACGCCCTATTCCGCGCCCCGCAGGTCGGCTGTGCCGCCCACACGCCGCTACCGGCTCAGGATACGACCTGACAGGGCGATTGTCTACGTTACAGCTCAGGAGAGGTGTGCAGGGCATAGCCCTTCCAGAGAAGTTCGTTGTTTCTTGCGGCAATGTGCGGCGCCGCCGCATGCAGATCCAACTCATTAGCTAGGCAAGATAGGAACGTATGCAAGAGCAAGTCGATCAGTTTTTGGAGTACATGGCGGCGGAGCGAGGCACATCTGCCAATACCATTGCCGCCTATCGTACCGACCTCGACCAACTCTGCGCCTATCTGCGGGACCAGAACCTGAACGAGTGGCAAAGCGTCACTTCTGATCACGTGCTGGGCTTTCTGTTGTTCCTGCGCGAACGGCGCTACGCCAATTCGACAATCGCCCGCCGCACTGCGGCGCTCAAGTCGTTCTTCGGCTATCTCACCGAGCAGCGCATTATTGCCGGTGATCCATCCCGATGCATCGACTCGCCCAAGGTGGATCGCTATCCTCCCAGGGCTCTGTCTCAGCACCAGGTTGATGAACTGCTGGAATTGCCGCTGCGCGCTTCCTCGCCTGAGGGATTACGCGACAAGGCGATGCTCGAACTCCTCTACGCCACCGGGCTGCGCGTGAGCGAACTGGTGGCGTTGAATGTCTCTGATGTGCTGCTGGCACAGGGAGCCATTCGCTGCACGGGACGGGCTGGCCGCGAACGGGTCCTGCCCCTTGGCGAAACGGCGCTGACTGCCCTTGAGGAGTACCTCGACTCAGCCCGCAACCGCCTGCTGCACAACGGGAGCCAGCCGACCGATGCGCTCTTCCTGAACCATCGCGGCAAGCGCCTCACCCGTCAGGGACTCTGGCTTATTCTCAAGGGGTATGCCGAGGAAGTGGGACTCCATGATCTGACTCCGCATACCCTCCGCCACTCCTTTGCCGCCCATCTGCTGGAGAACGGCGCCGAACTCCGCGAGGTTCAGGAACGCCTTGGCCACGCCTCGCTCTCTACCACCCAGATCTATACCCAGTTGCCCGAGGGTTCGCCTGCCCGGCGGCGGTCCGCGCGACCAGGCGAGCTTCCTCGGCGCAACGGCCAGCACCCCGCAATGTACGAAGGGGTGCTGGTCAAGGAAGAGGAATGAGCTCCCGTCCGGATCAGGCAGGGTGGCGGAGAAACTTCTCAGGTGTAGAGTTTTCCAGCCCATGCTCGCGTCGCATGCGCCATCTGGGGCATCGGGACCCCCAACGCCCCCCTCTCCCGCGCGCGGGAGAGGGGGCGGGAGGTGAGGATCGTAAGCGCATTGGAATGCCGAAAACCCCTTCTCGCTTGAAAAACCCTGCACCTGAGAAGGCGGAGACACCCGGTTTCTCCGTCCCCCTATGGCCCATGGCGGAGACGGATGCCGGGGATGACGAGCCGACTGGCCTGTGGTATACTGAAGCCGTTAATTTGACGGCTGTGATCCGGAAGAGTACCCCGCGCGCCGGCCTCCAGCGAACCGGGGATGGTGCAAGCCCGGTGGTACGGTTTGGGGGAAGGGCGCCGGGGAGCCGCCGAGGAAGCGCTATGCGCTCCTCCTGAATGAGGTGAGCGTGCGCCCGGGGCGCCGCTAACTGGGGTGGAACCGCGCGTCGGTATGATGCGTCCCCAGGCGAACACTGGTCGCCTGGGGTTTTCTGTTGCCCCGGGCTGAGGCGAGCGCCGGGCGCCCGCCGCTACGCTATACAGGAGCAGCATCTATGACCGCTACGAGCCTCAATCAAATCGTGTCTTTGTGCAAACGTCGCGGCTTTGTCTTTCCCGGCAGCGAGATCTACGGCGGGCTGCAGGGCATCTACGACTACGGCCCTCTGGGTGTCGAACTCAAAAACAATCTCATCGCCGAATGGTGGCGCGCCAATGTCTACGAGCGCGATGATATGGAGGGTCTCGACGCGGCCATTCTTATGAATCGCCTGGTGTGGAAGTACTCGGGCCACGAAGAGACCTTTAACGACCCCCTGGTAGATTGTCGCGCCTGCAAGAGCCGCTGGCGCGCCGATCACATTCACGGCCGCTGCCCCAACTGCGGCTCGACCGACCTCACCGAGCCGCGGCCCTTCAATATGATGTTCAGCACGCAGGTCGGCCCCGTGGCCGATAGCGGCGCCCTGGCCTACCTGCGCCCCGAAACTGCCCAGGGAATCTTCGTCAACTTCGCCAACGTGCTGGCAACCACCAGCCGCAAGTTGCCCTTCGGCATCGCCCAGGTTGGCAAGGCCTTCCGCAACGAGATTAACCCGCGCAACTTCCTCTTCCGGGTGCGCGAGTTTGAGCAGATGGAGATCGAGTACTTCGTCATGCCCGGCACTGACGAGGTCTGGCATCAGCAGTGGCTCGAAGAGCGCCTGCGCTGGTGGGAAAGCGTCGGCGTGCCCCGCGAACGCATCACCGTCTATGATGTGCCCCCCGATGAACTGGCCCATTACTCCAAGCGCACCTTCGATTTGATGTACCACTATCCTGACCTCGGCGCCCAGGAGATCGAGGGTATTGCCAACCGTACCGATTATGATCTGGGCTCACATTCAAAGGATCAGGCCAGCCTGAACCTGACCGCGCGCGTCAATCCGAACTCCGACAGTACGGCGCGGCTGACCTACTTTGATCCCGAACGCCGGCAACACGTCGTACCCTACGTGATCGAGCCTTCGGCTGGCGTAGGACGGGGCGCGCTGGCGGTGCTCTGCGAGGCTTATGCTGAAGAGATGACCAAAGCCCCGCCTCCGGAGAGAGTCGAAGCCGTGGCCGACGCCCTCGCCGCCTTTCTCAAATCGGTAGGCCGCAGTGAGAAACTCCACTCCGAGGCGCGCGACGCTCTCCTCGCTTATGGTGAGGCCATTCGCAGCCATCTGCCCGAGCGTCTGCCGGAGGTTGAGCCGCTCCTGGCCATGCCCGGCGCCGATGCCATCGAATTGGGCAAGAAGCTGCGCGGCCAGGCCCAACCGTTGATCGATGAGCACTTCCGCACCGTCCTGCGCCTGCGACCCCGCCTGGCGCCGGTAAAAGTCGCCGTCTTCCCCCTCAAACGCAACCACGACGCGATGGTTGAGACGGCGCGCCGCATCCGCCGCCAGCTCCAACTGGAACTCGGCGCGCGGACGGTGTATGATGATACCGGCGCTATCGGCAAGCTCTACCGCCGTCAGGACGAAATTGGCACGCCGTATTGCATTACGGTGGACTTTGACACCCTTGGCGAAGGCAAAGAACCGGCGCTCGCCGACACCGTGACTGTGCGTGACCGTGATACCATGGCCCAGGAGCGGGTGCCCGTTGCCGACCTGCCGCTCTACCTGCGCGAGAAGCTACGCTAAGCGATGGACGAAGGTCGCTTCGCCATTCCCACGCGGATCTATCTTACCGCGGCGCAGCGGGCTAAACTGCTGCGTTTGCTGGAGCATGCCGATCGCGACCTGGACGAACTCTTGAGCGAACTGGTCGTGGCCTACCTGGAGACGCAAGCGGAGCCGCCCACGCCGCCGCCCGAACCCTCCGGCACCCTTGATGCCGCCCTGCGACAACGCAAAGCCGAATTGCGCCGCTTGCGCCCGAAGCTCAACGATCCCCACAACCCCCCACCGGCCTGGTTACGGCAAATGGCGGCGGAGTTGGAACAGGAGATCGCTCGCCTGGAGCGCGAACGCGCCAGGCGAGCCCCGCCCGGTCACGAGGAGTATGGCAAAAACACGCCTTGACCAACTTCTGGTCGCACGCGGACTGGCCGAGACGCGCAGCAAGGCCCAGGCCCTCGTGCTGGCCGGGAGCGTGCGTGTCGCGGGCCAGCCAGCAACCAAACCCGGCGTTCTGGTAGACGAAGACGCTGCCGTCGAGGTGACAGCGGCGCTACCCTACGTCAGCCGTGGGGGTTACAAACTCGCCCACGCCCTCGACGTCTTCGGGCTTAGCCCTGCGGGACTTGTGGCCCTCGACGTCGGCGCCTCCACCGGGGGCTTCACCGACGTCTTGCTGCAGCGGGGCGCTGCTCACGTCTACGCCGTGGACGTGGGCTACGGCTTGCTCGACTACCGCCTGCGCTCCGACCCGCGAGTGACGGTCCTTGAACGCACCAACATTCGCCATCTGCAAGCCCTGCCCGGCGGAGTCACGGCCGACTGTGCAACCATTGACGTATCGTTTATCTCTTTGAAGCTGGTCTTGCCGGCTGTGCGCCGGCTCGTGCGTGCGACCGGCTGGATCGTGGCGCTGATCAAGCCGCAATTCGAGGCTGGCCCCGAGCACGTGAGCCGTGGCGGCGTGGTGCGCGACCCCGCTGTTCACCAGGCTGTGCTCCGCGAGGTATTGGCGACAGCCGCGGAACTGGGCCTGACCCCGCGCGGCCTGACCCGCTCCCCCCTCAGCGGACCGGCCGGCAACATCGAGTTTCTGGCCTGGCTCCAGCCAGGCGGCGCGCCCCTCAGTGTGGAAACAGCAGTGGAGGCGGTTACTGTGGTGCAACCGTGAAGGTTGCTCCTGTACCGCCTACCGTGACCAGGGGGAACTCACGTTTCCCCAACCTTCTGCATCACCTGCCGGTGAAGACGCCTGCGCCCCGGCGGCGCCGACGAAAGCCGGGCCGGTGTACACCAGCCGATCATTCTGCCACTCAGCCAGATCTACCGCGCAGAGCCATGCCGCGATGGTGTGGGCGCGCCGGCTGGCGGTGCTGGCGGCGAGCGGCGCCAGTTGCTGAAGGGTCTCAGCCAGTTCCTGGCGATCCAGCCCGTCACGGGCGCGCAGCCTGATAATGACCGAGCGGGTCGGCTCGCGCTGGAGCAATAAGCGGCGCAGAAAGGTGCGCTGCTCAACCCGGTTGCTGCGCACGAAGCTTCGCCCGAGGGTGGTGAGGCGCGGCGCTTCACCGGGTTCGCCCTCCGTCACCAGCCCGAGGATACGCGCCGCCTGGGTATAGTAGTGCCCCTGGCGCGGCACCTTCATGCCGATGTATGCCGCGATCTCTTCGGTGTCGTGGCGGCCCCGCGCGATCGCCTCGGCTACCCGCGCCACATCCCAGAGCTGATCCGCCTGAGGAATATCGGCCGTATCCAGGGTCATCCTCGCCCTCCCGCCTCGAACGAACATCTGTTTGTATCTTAATCCGCCCGGAGGATTTGTCAAGCCCTGCCGTTACACGGTCAGGGCTGATGCAAAGCCTTCGGGGTAAGCACCAAACCCCGCCGGAGGCGGACTCTGCATCAGCCCTGGTTAGACAGAACGCCAATGACCACCACCTCGTGCCTTCGAGGCACGAGGTGGTGCGTTACCGGTTGCACGCCCGTTTCCCCTACCGGATCACAAACGGCGTCACCGCTGTAAACTCACTCCACAGGCCGTAGAAAACCATCGAGTAGGTTCCGGGCGGCAGATCGCGACTGGTGAAGTTGACTGTCAAAGCCCCCTCATCATTGGCGCGGAGCGTGTTGACCGCAACGACGCGACCGTCAGGCAAGTTGTACCAGACTCCCACTGGCTCACGCGGGACGAAGATCGGGCTCGTGAACCTGAATACGGCGCCAGAGGATCCCGCCGCTGGCTCGACCACGATAACATAGGTAGGACTGCTTTGTGCGGTAGGGCCTACCGGGATCACGAAGAGATTACTCTGACTGCGACCGCCCCTGCCGCCGTCCGTCCAGCGGAGTTGCACCCGGCCGGTGATAGTGCCACCCTGTCGCGCATTCTCGCGCACCGTGAAGCGAATGGTTCCTCGAGTGCGCCCGGAACGGGGGCCAAGCAGACCGCTGCGGATCACCAGCGAGTCGCGGTTGACGGCTGCCACCCACGTGGTTGGGACATCGAAGCTCGCATCAACCACCTGCAGCAGATCCGGATCAAACGGAAAGATGATCTCGGTGCTGCTAGCAGCGCCCCTTCCGATATTGGTGATCACGATCTCGAAGACAATGATGGATCGCGGCGCCACGGACAGATTGAATGACGGGCGGATGACAACCCAGACATCGGCCGGTTCCGGGGGCAACTCAAGCGCCGGTGGCCTAATCCCCACATCGTCGGCCAGGCCAAAGGCCCCGAACAGGCTGACCGTCTCGCTGGCGCCGGGAGCGAGGGTCCGATCGTATTGCAGACCGGCTGCCGTATCGTGGAAACTAGAATTGATCGTGTTGTCAAAGCCCGGCCCGGGGGCGCCATTGGCGCCGCCGATCCGGCTCCAGAAGGTGGCGTAGAAGGCTTCCTGGTAGGCAGTCGGTGCGGTTATGGGAATGAAGACCTGAACCGAGCGCTGATCCTGAGAGAGGGCGCCTACTGCGCCGGTGGGCGGATCAAAAAAGCCAAAGCCGAAATCGAGAACGTTCCCCGGGAAGTTGAGGAAGAGATCGGCGCCGTGAAATATGCGCACGTTGCGGTTGGCCGATGATGTGTTTCTGGCCGTGATGTCAACACGATACCGTCGCTCGCCGTTCACATAGGTCGTTACCTGTGAGACACGGACGCCGGATGTCCCGGCTTCGACCTCTGTCGCGATCCTGAAGGGATCAGCTGCGGTACCTGAACCGGTCACCGGACTATTGGATACCGGCGTAAACGGCCGCGGGGCAAATCCGCCGCCTGCCGCCGGCGTACTGCCATAGACAATACCATCTACCTGAACAAACGTACCTCCGTCGGTGTCAGCGAAGAATTGCCTGCGCCCGTCAAAGTTCACCGCCATAGCCAGGTTATCCAGCACCCTTACGGTCAGGGGCGTGCCGTTGATCGTCTGACCAGGCGCCTGCGCTGGAGCGGGGCCTCCCTCCCCTTTGCTTTGCGCCATCGCCACCGGAAGCGTCAACCCCGTCATCATTACGAGCAGCGCCACCATCACGACCAGCGTCGCACGTCTGTACAGCATGATGAGTGTCCATTTCTGTCTGATTGCGGAGCGAACGACACGACAAGGGCGACTCGGGCGCCAGACCGAATATGGCTTCTCCAAAATGCTCAGATTGTCCGGCGGAACATCAGGTGCTAATTGCCCGCTCATGACCTCCTTATGCAACTCATCTGCAGGGAAGAATTAATGCTCAAATTTAACAGAATCTCTTTGATTTGTCAATATATACAGTCCTACGCCATCTCTAAGCAGCGGCCGCGCGTAAGAACGCAGCGCGCTGCGTCCCGACGGGTACGTCTGATACTCCGGGCTTCACAACCTGAAGAGGACTGCTATATAAACAAGAATGTAGTAACTGTACAAACTGTCGTCTTACTCCAATCGAGGCGCGGCTCCCTTTGTGAGCATGTGGTCACTGGCATACCGGGTTGCCAGCATCAGCAAATTTTGGATCTGTTCATCAAATAATAATTTACTTGGGAACTATGACTTCCGAAGCCTGGCTTGAAGGTTGGGTCTTTTTTTCGTATACTGCCCGTTACCGTACCTGTCTGCATACAAAGAACTCGAACGGCACGGTCACCGCGGCGGCCACGGGCGGCAGCGCCTGGGGAACCTCGCTCCCAATCTCCTCCAACCAGCTATGTTCACGTCAGGCGCCACATACGGCTTCGCCACGCAACGACAGGAGAAAAAGACCTTTCTCGGAAGAACGCAGCTCTCCCAAACCCGCCCATCCACGGTCTCATGTCACATCAATGAAGGAACAAAACCTATGAGCGAACTGGGGCTCGATGGAAGAGTGGTCATCATCACGGGGGCGAGTCGTGGCATTGGCAGGGCCACGGCCCTGGAACTGGCGCGCCGCGGGGCAACCGTAGTAGCCACGGTGCGCACCATGGAAGCCGCCGAGGAACTGACCGGCGAACTGGCCCGGGTCAACGATCTGGGGTGGACGCCAATCTGTGACGTGCGCAACTTCAGTGAAGTTCAGGCCGTGGTCGAAGGCAGCCTGGAGCGGTTTGGACGGCTTGACATCCTGGTGAACAACGCCGGGATCATCGAACCTATCGCCTTTCTCGACGCTGTCGATCCAGAGGCGTGGGCCACCGCGATCAGGGTGAACCTGGTCGGCGCATTTCATGGCTGCCGGGCGGCGCTGCCGGTGATGGTACAGCGAGGCGGAGGGGTAATCATTAACATCAGTTCGGGAGCGGCGAGCACACCGCGTGAGGGCTGGAGCGCCTACTGCGCCGCCAAGGCAGGCCTGGCCATGCTTACCCAGGCGATCAGGCTGGAGTTTGGCGAACGCGGCATTCGGACGTATGGGTTGCGCCCGGGGGTGGTTGACACCGATATGCAGGTCAGCATTCGGGCCTCGGGCATCAACGCCATTAGCCGCTTGCGTCGCGAGGACCTGGCTGATCCGCGCATACCAGCGCGGGCTGTTGCCTACCTCTGTCATCCTGTAGCGGCTGACCTGGCCGGCCAGGAAATTGACATCCGCGACCCGGCCTTTCGCGGCCGCGCCGGACTCGACGAGGCCAGCGGATCATAGCTATTCCCGGCGGGAGAAGGTAGGGAGAGGGACCATACCGCAAGGAGCGCCTTAAAGATATTGCCCCCAGAACAAACAAAGGTCAGGAGTGATGCTTATCACTCCTGACCTTTTACTTGAAGCGTAGTAGCGTGCGTGGACCTACGTTCCCAGGGCTCAAACCCCAGTATCATCGGCGCTGCGGCGTTTCACGACCCGGTTCGGGATGGGACGGGGTGGGTCCACCGCGCTCAAC
>JANWYD010000024.1:48457-72374 GCA_025057155.1 Chloroflexaceae bacterium | reverse complement strand
GGCGACCGGCGGCCCGCCCGCGCCCGACGCGCCCCCGCCGCCCATTCCCCCGGGTCCGGCCTGCGGGCGACCGACGGCCCGCCCGCGCCCGGCGCGCCCCCCGCCGCTCATCACTGCGTGCCCGGCCCGAGGGACGCACTGCCCCCGCCGGACGCGCCCGGCCCACCTCCCTCCCGGCAATGGCGCCGTATCTCTGGTAGAGTAAAGTTAAAGCAAAGACGCTCAGGCATAGTTCTTCGAGAGACTGGAGACAACACGGAAAGGAAGTATGGCGGTGATGCGACGAAGCTGGGTATGGATCGCCGCTGGCGCGATCGTCGCGCTGTTAATCGGGGGGCTGGCGATCTACTTCCGTTCGCCGCTGCCGCTATTGCTGGATTGGCGACCGCTTCCCGCCGCGCAGATGGAGGCGCGCCTGACAGAGCGCGCCGCCGCTATGTCCCTGACCGCCGAGGCGCGCCGCCAGGCCGCCGAGAGCATGGCTGCGCAGCTCGCCCACCCACAGTGGACGGCCTTCACCTCGGTGAATTTCGTTAATGACCTGCTGGTTGACGACAAGACGGTCTGGGTGGCCACCAACGGCGGTCTGGCTTGCTGGGATGCCTCCTCGGCGGAGGCGCTCAAATTGACCACCGCTGACGGCTTGCCCAGCAATAAGGTCACCGCGCTGGGGGTTGACGCCGACGGCGCGCTCTGGGTGGGAACGGACGCGGGGGCGGTGCAGGTGCGCCTGGATGGCTCGCTGCGCCGTTTTACGGTCGCTGATGGTCTGGCCGACCCCTTTGTGTACGCCGTGCTGGGCGCCTCGGATGGCTCGGTCTGGTTTGGCACCCCCCAGGGGGCCACCCGGCTGGGGCGTGATGGCCAGGTGCGCACCGTGCGTTTTTTAAGTCCCAGGCTTGCCTCGCCAGGCGCTATCCTGCAACCGCGCTTCGCCGATGTGGTGGCCGTGGCCGAAGCGCCGGACGGCGCCATCTGGCTCAGCACGCCCGCCGGTGTCCGGGTGTTCCACACCGATGGACGCCAGCGCTTCCTGTCCCTCGCTGACCTGGGCTATGGACAGGTGATGGCCTTCGCCTTCGCGCCCGACGGGACGGTGCTGATGGCCATCAATACGCTGCGCACCGATACTGGCATTGGTTCCGCCGTGCTCCGGCTGACCCCTGATCGTCGCCTGGAACGGGCGCTGGTGATCGAGCAGACAGAACAGGAATCCATCAGAGGGTCGCTCTTCCGCGATCTTGCGGTGGGTGCGGACGGGGTGATCTGGGTGGCTACGGAGACCGGCGCCATTCGCTTAGACCCCGACGGGAGCTATGAAACCATCGGCGCCGCGCCGGAGAGCGGCGCCGCCCCGGCATTTGTGCCGCGTGTCGCTCCCGGCGCGGACGGCTCGATCTGGTTCGGCACGGACCGCGGCATCGCTCGCCTGCTGCCGGATGGCGCCTGGCAAACGTTGCAGGATAGTGACGGTCCAGTTGACAGTTCCAATCAGATCACGTCACTGGCGCGCGCACCAAATGGGGATCTCTGGGTAGGGACGGCACAGGGTCTCAGTCGTCTTGATGCGGAAGGAGACTGGCAGGCATTCCTCTCCGATCGGTTGTCCTCGGAGATCACCGCGCTGGCAACCGACGCCTCTGGCGACCTGTGGGCAGGCACGACTCAGGGCGTGTTGCGTGTGACGCCGGACCTCCCAGAATGGATCCAGCTCCCCGACTCGCCCGACTGGCCCGCGAATGCGCACGTGCTGGCGCTGGCAGCAACGGCGGACGGCGCGCTGTGGGTGGGTACATTTTACCAGGGAGTCTTCCGGCGCGACGCTGAGGGAACCTGGCGGCAATTCAGCGAGGCCGATGGTCTGGCGGGGAGCACGGTATTTGCCATCGCCCCCGCGCCCGATGGCGCGCTGTGGTTCGCTACGGAGAATGGGGTTGGCCGTCTGAGCCCTGATGAACAGTGGGCAAGCTTCGGCCAGGCAGACGGGTTGCCGGCCGGCAATGTGCGCGCCATCCTCGCTCTCGCCGACGGATCGCTGCTCTTCGCCTTTGCCGACATCGCCGAAGGCGGCAGCCTGATCCGGCGCGCCGCCGATGGAACGTGGCAAACGCTGCTCCCGCCGGGTGGAGACATCCGCGGCGGTATTCTGAGCCTCGCGGCCTTGCCCGATGAAACCATCTGGATCGGCACATCGAACGATGGATTATTGCGCCTGGGCAAAGATGGCAGCCTGGAACGGATAACGGTCGAAGCTGGCCTGGCAGGGAACACGGTGAATGCGCTGCTCGTCGCGCCCGATGGGAGTCTGTGGGTCGCCACCGACGGCGGGTTGAGCCGGCGAACACCGTGATACGATTTGGGATTTTAGATTTTGGATTTTGGATTGCTGTATGGGGCGTCTCAATGTGACCTGGCGCCGCTGCCACCAGGCTGCCGCGCCTGTGACCCTGGCTCAACGATACGCCGCCTCCAGGCGCGGCACGATCATCTTCCAGTCGTAGTGCGCCGCCACGTGGGCGCGCCCAGTGGCGCCAAGGCGCGCCCCCAGGTCAGGATCGGCGATCAGGCGCAGCACCGCGGCAGCGAAGCTCTCAGCGCCCTCGGCGATCAGCAGGTGCGTCTCGTGGCGCAGTCCCTCGACACCCTCGACGCCCATCGGCGTGCTGACCACCGGCGCTTCCATCGCCAGGGCTTCCAGCAGTTTCAGGCGCGACCCGCCGCCGATGCGCATCGGCAACACGTAGACCGCTGCGCCGTCGATGTAGGGCCGCACGTCGGCCACCTCTCCCACCAGTTCAACGGCCTCGCCATCGGCCAGGGCCTGCGCGGCGCGCCCCGCTGCCCGGCCCACCACCAGCAGCCGCGCGTCGGGCCGTTGCGCCCTGATGCGCGGCAACACATCCTTCACGAACCAGCGTAGCGCGTCGAGGTTGGGCCGGTAGTCCAGCGTGCCGACAAAGGTTAGCGTGGCCGGGCCGAAGTCGCCCACCACCGGGCCGCGGCGCAGGTGCGCGGCATCCACGCCGTTGGGCACAACGCGCAGCCGGTGGGCGCGGCGCGGATCAAGCCGGGCCAGTGCGGCGCGGTCCTGCTCCGAAACGACCAGCAGGCGATCAAAGGCCCGCAGCGCGCCCCGCTCATAGCGCGCGAGTTTGCGCCATTGAACCAGTGAATACAGTCCGGCCACGAAAGCTCCAGGGCGCAGCGCCAGGCCCCGGCGCAGATCGGCCAGCGCGGCGCGGCGCTGCAACACGTACTCGGCGTTGAACTCGTCGAGCACCAGTAGCGGGCCGAGGCCGCGCGCCTGCATCAGGTAGCCGGCCATCTCGATGCTCTCGGCCTGCACCACATCGTAGCGCCGGGAGGCCAGCAGGCGGCTGAGGGCCTCGGCATAGGCCGGCGACCGGTTGCGCAGCCCCATGTCGGGCACTGGCGAGGCCAGGGTGGTAATGCCGCGCCGCAGCAGCGAGCGCCGGGGCGGGCCGGGCACAGTGATCACGCCGCAGATCGCCCGCAGCGGCGCCAGCACCGCCACTGCCGCCGCGTCCGGCGCGAAGGTGAGCAATGTCACCTCGTGACGCGCCGCCAGGCCCCGCAACAGATGGTAGATGCGCAGCGCGCCTCCGCTCCGTGGCGGGTAAGGCGGGTAGGGGGATAGAAGGAGAATATGCATGGCGCTCGGGGTCTATCTGCCAGGGCACATAAATGCGTTGCTTTCCGGGGATGGTCTGTGGAGGTGTGGAGATGCAGAGCTGTGGAGTTGTTCGTTCACCTCCACACCTCCACACCTCCGCGCCTCCACAGCTATGCCCTTCCCTGAGCGCCGGTTCAGTCCAACCCCTCCCAGCCGGCCGGTCCAAGCAATTCTAGATCGGGATTGGCAGCGACCTCGGGCAGCAGGGGCGGGCTGACCAGCAGATGCTCAAGGTGCAGGGTGTTTTTGATCCGCACCACACGGGCTGCGGCGGCGTCGGCTCGCCCGCAGGCGCGGATCGCGGCGGCAACGGCGGCGTGGCCGGTGGGCAGGACAATCGGCAGGGCGCCTTTGCACAACCCGACCAGCCCGGCCGTAAGCGCGTTGAGGTAGGTCGCGCGGAGGTCCACCTTGCTGGCGAAGCGGGCCGTGGTAATATCGGCCAGGCCCATGCCGTTGGCATTGCCGTGGGTCTCCGGGGTGAGGTCGAGCACAACGATGACATTGATCACCGGCGAGGGCGGGGGCGGCTGGCCGGGGATGGGCAGGCGACCAATCACGTTGGTGTCCATGCCCGTGCCGCTGATGTTCTTGCCGAGTTCATCTACCACCAGCACATCAATCTGGTGAAAGGGCAGGCGCGCCATCAGCGCTTTGCTGCGTTCGAGCAACCGGGCCTCGCCCTCGGCGCCGATCTCCTCCGGCGGCAAACCCACCACGTCAGCCGTCTGCTCGCGGGCATCTTCGAGGATCGCCAGCCCGCCAAGGATCTTGCCGCTAGCGATCATCACCCGGGCCATTGGCGCCAGCAGGCGCTTCAGGCCGTCCACGGCGGTGCGGTGGATGATTTCGGCGCCGTGACGCTTTCCCAGGCCCACGACGCACATTTTCGCCAGACCGCTCTCGATCGTGCCGTGAAAGGAGGTGTGGGCCTTAACGCGGTTGATCACCAGCACGCCATCGGACTCGAAGGCGAGACGATCCATGAACACCGGCGTGCCATCGTCGAGGCTGCCGATCTGCACCACCTCCATCGAGCTGTGGATAGGGCACCCGATGCTTTGCTCGGTAATGCCGAGGGAGGCCAGGAGCTGGCGTTGCCCCTCGGCAGTGGCCCCGCCGTGACTGCCCATTGCCGGTACGATGAAGGGCGCGGCCCCGGCCAGACGCAGCCACTCGACTGCCGTCCGGGTGATCGGCACGACATCACGGATGCCGCGGCTGCCCGCCGTCACAGCGACGCGCATCCCCGGAGTGATGCGCGCGCGCAGGCCCAGGGCCTCCAGTTGCGCGCGCGTGGCCCCGGGCACATCGGCCAGCGGTCGCGTTTCCCAGCGCTGCCGCACCCGGAAGAGGGGCGGCAGCGGGACATCAGTGGTTATGTCGGGGAGCGTGAAGGCGACTTCCATTCCAGTTGCTCGGGTAGGCCGGGGCTTCAGGCAACACAGGCGCCCGATCAGGTAGCAAGCCGGCAATTCCAGCCACGAAGCCTGCGCCGAACCAGCCCCCTCTCGGCCTCCCCCCGTTGGAGGAAAGCGCCTGACTTCCTCCCCCAGCGGGGGAAGGTTGGGGAGGGAACCGAACTATTTTTCCTAAAAAATCGAGAGATACCGCTCCACTTCCCACTGCGACACATAGGCCCGGTAGCTCTCCCACTCCTGCTGTTTGGCGTCAACGAAGCGTTCGTAGATGTAGGGGCCGAGAGCATTCTGGATCACCTCATCCTCGCGCAGGGCGTCAAGCGCGCTGCCGAGGGAGGTGGGCAGCATCTCCAGGCCGTGGGCGCGCGGGTCCACGTGGAAGAGGTCCTCTTCGGCGGCTTCGCGCAGGGGCAGTTTGCGCTTGATCCCGTCGAGGCCGGCGGCCAGCATCACAGCGTAGGCCAGGTAGGGATTGCAGGAAGGATCGGGGCAGCGCAGTTCGATGCGCGTGCTCTGCTCGCGCCCCGCAGTGACGCGCGGGACGCGCACCAGCGCCGAGCGGTTAGTGCGCCCCCAGGAGATGTACACTGGCGCTTCAAAGCCCGGCACCAGGCGTTTGTACGAATTGACCAGCGGGGCCAGAATAATGCACATCCCGCGGGCATGGGCCAGCAGCCCGGCGATGAAATGGCGCGCCGTGGCCGACAGACCATAGGGGTCGTTCGGATCGGCGAAGGCGTTCCGTCCAGTAACGATATCCGCCAGGCTCTGGTGCACGTGCATGCCGCTGCCGTTTACTTCGGCAATCGGCTTGGGCATAAAGGTGGCGTGAAGACCGTTGAGCTGGGCGACGGCCTTCAACGCCACGCGGGCAGTCACCGTCTGGTCAGCGGCCCGCAGCGCCTCGGCGTAGCGCAGGTCAATCTCGTGCTGCCCGGCGGCGACTTCATGGTGCGAGGCTTCGACCGCGATGTTGAGACTCTGGAGCGCGCGCACCATCTGGCGGCGAATCAGGGTCGCCAGGTCAGTGGAGACGTCGAAGTAGCCGGCGTAGTCGTGGGGCAGGGGCAGGGTGCGGCCATCGCCGTCGGTTTTGAAGAGGAAGAACTCGATCTCCGGGGCGACGTTGAAGGCGAAGCCCAGTTCGCCAGCCTGCCGCGTAACGGCGGCGAGTACGTGGCGCGGGTCGCCGGCAAAGGGCTTGCCATCAGGAGTATAGATGTTGCAGATCAGACGCGCGGTGGCCAGACCCTCATGCTGATCCCAGGGGATCAGTGCGTAGGTCGAGAGGTCCGGTACCAGGTACATATCGCTCTCGACGATGCGCGCGAAGCCCTCGATGGACGAGCCATCGAACCAGACGCCATGGTCAAGGGCGTCGGGCAATTCGTGAACGGGGATGGTCACCGTTTTGACCATCCCGAAGATATCGGTGAATTGGAGATTGACGAAGGCAACGCGCTGCTCCTCGACGCGACGCAGCAGCGCCTGGCGGGGATCGTCGCTCATGGGGACGGCTCCTCATCTGATGGAACGACGCCTATATTGTACCACGCCAGCTCGGGGACATCCCGGCGCTGTCACCTTCAAGCCGTATCTACTCCTACGGCCTGTTTGCCGTTCTCCGGTCTTGCGGTATACTCTCATCAGACAGGTAGGCGCCGCGCGCGCCACCGGGTTGAACGTGGGAGCGTGGAAGGTCCGCGCCCTTCATTTGGGCCACGGCGAGAATCCCTGAAAGCTCCCTGACTGGCATCTGGCAACTGAAGCGGTGAAGGAGCGAGCAATGTCCCAGGCCACGATCGGCGTGATCGGCGGCAGCGGGCTCTACGCAATGGAGGGCCTGGAAGACGTGGAGGAGGTGTCGCTGGAGACGCCCTTCGGCGCTCCCAGCGACGCGTTCATCATTGGCACGCTCGGGGGTCGCCGGGTGGCATTTTTGCCCCGTCACGGTCGTGGGCACCGGCTCAACCCCAGCGAGGTGCCCAGCCGCGCCAATGTCTATGCCTTCAAGCAACTGGGAGTTCAGTATCTGATCTCGGTGAGCGCCGTTGGCTCACTGCGGGAAGAGTACGCGCCGGGACATGTGGTTATCCCCGATCAACTTTTCGACCGCACCAGAGGCATCCGCCCGGCGACATTCTTCGAGAATGGCGTGGTGGCCCATGTGAGCTTCGATAAGCCGTTCTGCCCCGGTCTGAGCCAGCGGCTGTACGCCGCGGCGAAAGCGGCCGGCGCGACCGTTCATCGTGGCGGCACCCTGGTGGTAATGGAAGGCCCGGCATTCTCTACCAAGGCCGAGAGCGAGGAGAACCGCCGCCGCGGCCATTCGCTGATCGGCATGACCGCCCTGCCCGAAGCCAAGCTGGCCCGCGAGGCCGAGATCGCCTACGCCACCCTCGCCATGGTCACCGACTATGATGTCTGGCACCCCGATCACGACGCAGTTACCGTGGAGACGATAGTAGCCGTGCTTCAGGCCAATGCCGTTCTGGCCCAGCGCATCGTGCGCCATGTCGTGGACCTGATCGGCGATGGCTTCGAAAGCCCCGCCCATAGCGCCCTTGCCACGGCGATCATCACCGACCGTTCGTGCATTCCCGCCGAGGCCCGCGAGCGGCTCAGGGTCATCGCAGGCAAGTATCTGGATGCATCATGACCGCGGAGGTGCGGATCATCCCCGTGCGCGGCGTGGGCGAGGTGCGCCCCGGCGATGACCTGGCGCGCCTGCTGCTCACGGCCCTCGATGCCAACGGGCAACTGCTCGCGCCGGGTGATGTGCTCGTTGTCACCCAGAAGATCGTATCGAAGGCCGAGGGCCGCCTGGTTGACCCCGCGCAGGTCGAGCCTTCGGCCTTCGCGCGCCAGGTGGCCGCGCAGGGGCGCAAGGACGCGGCGTACTACGAGGTGGTGCTGCGCGAAAGCCGGCGCATCGTCAAAATGGCTAATGGCGTGCTGATCACCGAAACCCCCCACGGCCTGATCTGCGCCAACAGCGGCGTAGACGAGTCCAACGTGGCCGGCGGCCAGATTGTCTCGTTGTTGCCCGAGGACCCGGACGCGAGCGCCGCACGGCTCCGCGCCGCCATTCGCGAGGCCGCCGGGGTGACGGTGGCGGTGATTATCTCCGACACCTTCGGTCGCCCGTGGCGCGAGGGCCAGGTGAATGTGGCTATCGGCTGCGCCGGCATCGCGCCACTGATCGATTATGCCGGCGCTACCGACCCCTATGGCTACACCATGCAGGCGACACTGATCGCCGTCGCCGATGAACTGGCCAGCGCCGCCGAGCTGGTGATGGGGAAGATTGACGGCGTGCCTGCGGCGATCGTGCGCGGATACGCCTACACCCCCAGCGAGGAGGCCACCGCGCGACGCCTCATCCGCGATCCGCGCTTCGATCTGTTTCGTTGACCATCCCCGGCCAGCGGAGGGCTGGATGGACCTCTTCAGCATTATCCGTGGGCGACGCTCGGTGCGGGCCTTTCGCCCCGACCCTCTCGCCCGCGAGCAGATCGAGGCCGTGCTGGAGGCGGCCCGCTGGGCGCCCTCACCCCACGGGCGCCAGCCATGGCGCTTCGTGGTGCTGACCAGCCTTGAGGCCCGCACGCGCCTGGCCGAGGCTATGGGCGCGACCTGGCGGCGCCAACTGGCCCTCGATGGACAGGACGATGCTACCATCGAGGCGCGCTTTAACAAATCGCGCCAGCGGATCATCGGCGCGCCGGTGGTGGTGCTCCTCTGCCTCTACCTGGAGGACCTCGACGTCTACCCCGATGCCGAGCGGCAGGCCGCCGAGGTCACCATGGCCGTGCAGAGCCTGGGCTGCGCCGCCCAGAACATGCTCCTCGCCGCCTATGCCCTCGGCTTCGATGGCGGCTGGATGTGCGCGCCCCTCTTCTGCCAGGAGACCGTGCGCGCCGCCCTCGGCCTTGATGCAACCTTGCACCCCCATGCGCTGATCACCCTCGGCTACGCCGCGAAAGATCCGCTACGGCGTCCCCGGCGTCCCCTGGAGGAACTGGTGGTGCAGTGGGAGTGATGGGATTTTGGATTTTGGATTTTGGATTTTGGATGGCCATATATGGCCTCTCAGTGAGATCTGGCGGTGATGCGTATTCAGTCTGTTCAACAGAAATCGGTACAACACCCTCCGCGATCGGCGCGTGCAGGAACCCCGTTATGTCCCGCGACATCCAACTGACCACGCGGATGGCCGAGCAGATTGGCCTCTGGGACCGCTGTGGCGATCGCCGCGCGATCTTCCTGAACTGCTATGCCCGAATGACCGGCAATATGTTTGCCGCCGTTCAGGCTGGACGTTTCCACGACCCGCTCTGGGTCACCGATCTTATCCACAATTTTGCCGCCTACTACTTCCAGGCCATAGCAGCCTATGAGAGCGCGGATCCGCGCCTCCCCACGTCCTGGCGCGCGGCCTTCGACCGCGCTGGCCGGGCGGAAACGCCGGTGGTGGTCAGTCTGCTCCTCGGTGTCAACGCCCATATCAACTACGATCTGGTGCAGGTGCTCGCCGACATGCTCGGCCCCGTCTGGCGCGATCTCGCTCCGCAGACGCGACACGAGCGTTATGCCGACTATACCATCGTCAACGCAGTGATCGCTGAAACGATTGATCGCGTGCAAGACGAGGTGGTTGAACCCTACGCGCGCTTGATGCAGGCGCTCGATGTGGTCTGCGGCCCGCTCGATGAGTGGTGCGCTGCGCGCCTGCTCAAAGGTTGGCGCGCCGATGTGTGGTCCCAGGCGCTGGCCATCATCGAGGCCCCGGACCCGCCCACGGGCCTGGCGCTGCGCCGCCGCGCCGATGACCTGGCCCTGGCCCGCGTCAGCCTCTTGCTCGACCGTGGCGAGCTGGGAGCGCGGGTGTTTGGCTACCCATTGCGCTGGCTCGCTCGCCTGCGGCTCATATGAGGTCGAGGAACCCGGCGTTCCCCATGCCCCTACCTGCGGGGAGGGTCCGGGAGGGCTCGGCCCGCGCATAACCGGATAACTCGGCCTTGCTCTCCGCTGCCGAGCGGCTTGCGGCGCTCGGCCCGCGCATAACCGGATAACTCTGCTTTGTCACTTGCCGCAGCTTGCGCTGAGGAGGTTCAGAGGGGTTGCACCCCTCCAGGCTTTCCCCTTCCTGGTGCGGCGAAGCCGCGCTGCACCAGGAAGGGAAGATCTTTGGGGGCCTGCGGCCCCCTAACGCCCGCCAGGGGTAAAGTGACAAAGGAGAAATAAGAAGAGCACAGCCTATGATAGTCGTACTGGCCGGCGGCGTTGGCGCGGCCCGTTTTCTTGAAGGGGTCGTGCAGGTGGTTCTACCCGCAACAGTGACCGCCATTGTCAACACCGGCGATGACTTTGAACTGCACGGCCTGACCATCGCTCCCGATCTGGACATCGTCACCTGTACCCTGGCGGGGGTGATTGACCCGTTGCAGGGTTGGGGCATCGCCGATGACACCACCGCCTGCCTGGAGTGGCTGGGACGGCTTGGCGGGCCGACCTGGTTCAAACTCGGCGACCGTGACCTGGCCCTGCACATCCGCCGCACTGAGCTGCTGCGCGCCGGGCACAGCCTGAGCGCCGTGGCCGACGCCTTTCGCCAGGCCCTCGGCGTGGCGGTGCGCATCCTGCCGATGAGCGACGATCCGGCCCCAACCCACATTCTCACCGACGCGGGCGAGTTCCATTTCGAGGAATACCTGGTGCGCCGGCGCGCCCAGGATGCGGTGCGTGGCGTGCGCCTGCACGCCGCCGGCCCCGCTGCGCCGGCTCCCGGGGTGCTGGAGGCCATCGCCGGGGCCACGGCAGTGCTGATTGCGCCGAGCAACCCCGTGGTCAGCATCGGGCCGATCCTGGCCCTGCCAGGGCTGCGCGCAGCCCTGCGGGAAACCCCGGCCCCCGTGGTGGCGGTCAGCCCGATCGTTGGCGGCGCGGCGATCAAGGGTCCGGCCGTGCCGCTGATGCGCGCCGTGGGGATGGAGGTCTCGGCCCTGGGGGTGGCGCGGGCCTACGCCGATGTACTTGACGGGATTATTATTGACTCAGTGGATGCCGATCTTGTCCCCGCCATCGAGGCGCTGGGAATGCGCGTCGCCGTTACCGATACGATCATGCGCGGCCCGCCCGAAAAGGCCCGTCTGGCGCGTGTCGCTCTGGCTCTGGCGGGTATGGAGTTGTAGAGGTGTGAAGAACCTATGAAACCTATCAACAACCTGCATGCCATTGTCCCCGTCAAGGCCCTGGACCAGGCCAAATCGCGGCTGGCCTGCGCCCTGACGCCGCCAGAGCGGCGGCGGCTGACGCTCGAGATGCTGGAACGGGTGCTGGCGGCGTTGAACGCGGCGCCGCTGGCCGCCGTATGGGTGGTCAGTCCCGACGCCGAGGTGCTGGAACGGGCCGCTGCGCTCGGCGCGCGCCCGCTCCTCGAGAGCCGCGCGGAGTTGAACCCCGCTCTGGAGCAGGCCCGCAGCGCCGCGCGCGCCGCGGGCGCCGCGGCGCTGATCGTCGTGCCCGCCGACGTGCCCCTGGTTAACCCCGAAGACATTGTGGCAATGGCCGGCTTGCTCGCCAGGGGCGCCGATATGGTGCTGGCGCCCGATGCCCTGGGCATGGGCACCAACGCCCTGGCTCTGCGCGCGGGGGCTGAGGTGCCCTTCCGCTTCGGCGGCAACAGCGCCGCCATCCACCTGCGCGCCGCAGTTGAGCGCGGCCTGGTCGCCCGGCTCTACCGCTCGTCGCGTCTGGCCCTCGATGTGGACGACCCCACCGGCCTGGCGCGCTACCGCGCTGAACTGGCGGCTCTGCCACTTCAGGGCTGATGCGACGGCAGAAAAACCGCGCATCCTGACGGTACGCTGGAGCCGGCTGTCACCCTGAGTGCAGAAGCCGAAGCTATGAGTGTAACGTGGGGGAGAGGTCCTCTGCCCTGTGTCCGGAAGACCCCTTGCTGCGTTTCACCTCGCGCGCGGCCGATCGGCTCGGTATGACCTATGCGCCAGAGGACGGAATGTATCTGCCGGGCACGGCAGTTACGACGAGCGCCTGAGTACCGGCAGATCCCGTCGCTACACCTGGCAGGCGCATCCAAAACAAGAGTTTGCATCAACCCCGCCAATTCAGGTAATCGGTAGGTCCTCCCTTCACCCTCCGCCCCCTTTTTCTCAGGTGCAGGATTTTTCGAGCGAGAAGCGGTTTTCGGCATTCCAATGCGCTTACACTCCTCACCTCCCGCCCCTCTTTCTCCCTGTGGAGCTATGGATCACCCACAAGAGAGGGGCAACTCACACCTGCGTGCACCTCTGTACCGACGGGAGTAACCGGCCGGTCGCCCTTGGCGGCGTAACCGGCCCTGCCCGGCGCCACGGGGGCCGAACCGGCCCCTTTGCCGTAACAAGCGCTCCGTATGATAGAGGGCGCATCGATCTGTTCGGCGGCAAGATCGCCCGCCATTCACAGAGGGTGCCGCGACTCACCCGGCACGCGGCGCGTGCAGGATAAAGGAGAAACAGCATGAAAATCGTCTGGCTTGTTCTGGTCCTGGCGGCTGTAGCGTTAACAGCCTGTTCGGCGGATCAATCTTCTGCCCCCGCTGCGACCGCAGCGCCAACCGCAGCGCCTGCGCCAACGGCGGCGCCTGCGGCAACAGCGGCGCCTGCGGCCACGGCTGAGCCGACTTCGGCGCCTGCGGCCACGGCGACGCCTGCCGCGACCGAAGCGCCCGCCGCTTCGTCCGCCAGGGCGTGCCAGAATCCGTATTACCCTGTGGTACAGGGCGCGTCGTGGCAATACCAGCTCAGCGGGGTGAGCAACGACACCTTCACTCGCGCCATTACCGCCGTCCGCGCTGACGGCTTCGACGACCAGGACACGTTCGGCGTCGGTACGATCCGCACAGGCAACTGGGCCTGCCAGGACGGCAACCTCATCGCCCTGACCCCATCCGGAGGTCCGACCGTGGCTGCTGCCGGCGAGCGGTTCGATTTCACTGTCGAGTCGAACGATGGCATCACCTTTCCCGCCGATCCGCAGCCCGGGCAGACCTGGTCGCAGAGTATCGTTTATCGCGGTGGGCAGACCACCGGCGGCGTGAACCTCGAGTCGCGCAACGTGTTGGAGACCTCGTGCAAAGCCGGGAACGTCGAGACGGTTGCTGTCCCGGCTGGCGAGTTCCAGGCTCTGCGGGTCGAGTGCTCTACCAGAATTGACATCTATATCTCCGATACCCTCGCGTTAACGTTCAACAGCACCAGCGTCGCCTGGCACGCGCCGGGCGTGGGTATGGTCAAATCAAGCGGCACAACCGACATGGGCGCCACCGAAACTGTCTTGCTGACATACACTATTCCCTGAAGCCCGGTGTCCTTTTCGATGCGCGCATTGCAGGAGGTCCTTGTAAACCGTTGCGTCTGGTTTTCGCTCTGCTGCTGGCGCCGCTGCTGCTGGCCAGTCAGGGCGCGCGACCCGTGTACGCGGTGGCGTATGTCGTCAATTCACTGGCGGATACCATAGCGAACGATACGTTCTGCACCCTGCGTGAAGCAATTCTGGCAGCGAACAATGCTTCTGCTAACGCCAGCTGTGGCCCGGGGAGCGCCGGCAACGACACCATCACCTTCAGCGTGAGCGGGACGATTACGCTTGGCTTATTTCTGCCGAATATTGTGAGCGGCGCAGGGACGCTGACGATTGACGGCGGCGGGCAAACCATCACCATCAGCGGAAATAATGCTGTGCGAGTAATGATTGTAGACAGCGGTGCTGACCTCACCCTTCGCAACCTGACCATCTCCAATGCAAGCACCCCATTCAGTGGAGGGGGCGTTGCCAATTCTGGCACGCTGACGGTGAGTAACAGCACCTTCTCCAGCAACAGCGCCGGCAGCGGCGGCGGGATCGTAAACCTCAGCAGCGGCACGCTGACGGTTTCTAGCAGCACCTTCTCCGGCAACAGCGCAAACTTCGGCGGCGGCATTGACAACGCCAGCGGTGCAGTGACAGTGACTAACAGCACCTTCTCCGGCAACCGCGCGACCAACGGCGGCGGCGTCTTTATCAACGGCGGAAATACAACGCTCAGGAATACTCTCATTTCCAACAGTGAAGACGGAGGCGATTGCGAAGACACACTGAGCGGCACGAACAACAATAATCTTATCGAAAGCACTGGCAGCGCCTGTGGTCTGACCAACGGCGCGAACGGCAACATCATCGGGCAGGATCCCAACCTCGGCGCATTGACCGGCTCACCTGCCTACTTCCCGCTCAACGCGGGCAGTCCGGCGCTCAATGCGGGTAACAACGCCTCCTGTGCGGCCACCGACCAGCGCGGCGTCTCCCGTCCGCAAGGCGGCCAGTGCGACATTGGGGCCTTCGAAATGGGCGTCGTGGCATTGCCCCTGGTCATCCGATAGACTCGACGCCCGGCACGGGCGGCCAACCTGCCCGGTGGCGGGGTAGCGCCGGCCTGCCATCGCGTGGTAAAGCTGGCCCGCCCGGCCGGTGCCACCCCCATACCATCGCGCGGTAAAGCCGGCCCGGCGGGCCGGCTCTAACTCCTCGCGCGCCGCGGGTTCCAGGCAGTGTTATACTACACTCAGAACTGCCCCGTGAACGAAAGGACCCGCGCCGTGGCAACGATTGGCCTCTCGGCTGCCCTCGAACAGTTCCATCCTAACGAACTCCTTGAACACTGCAAACTGGCCGAATGTTACGGCTTCCGCGGCGTGATGGCCGCCGACCATTTTCAGCCCTGGGTGCCCGCCCAGGGTCACAATGCCTTCGTCTATAGCTGGATGGGCGCCCTCGGCGCTGTTACCGGCCACACCTTCGGCCCTGGCGTGACCTGTCCCTCCTTCCGCACCCATCCCGCCGTCATTGCCCAGGCCGCCGCCACCCTGGGGGCCATGTTCCCCGGTCGCTTCTGGCTCGGCCTCGGCAGCGGCGAATTACTCAACGAGAACGTTGTCGCCGGTGAGTGGCCCGATCCCCTCGTCCGCTTTGAAATGCTCCAGGAAGCCACCGAGATCATCCAGCGCCTGCTCAGCGGCAAGGAGACCCGCTACCGGGGGCGCTACTTCAAGATGAACAAGGTCCGCCTGTGGACTCTGCCGGAGCAACCCGTGCCGATCTACATCGCCGCCACCGGCCCGCAGACCCTTAAGTGGGCCGGGCGGACCTGCGACGGGCTGATCACCCCCGGCGCCTCCCACGAGAAGCTGCGCGGCATTCTCGACCATTTCGCCGCTGGCGCCCGCGAGGCCGGCAAGGACCCGGCGAAAATGCCCAAACTGTTGCAACTCCACATCTCCTGGGCCGAGACCTACGAGGAGGCCCTCCAGAACGCCCTGGTCGAGTGGCCCAACGGCGGCATGAACTTTCCCAAGCAGGACATCCGCTCGCCCGAGGATTTCGCCGCAATGGCGAAGCTGGTGCGCCCCGAGAACTTCACCGGCCGCGTGCTGATCTCGCCTGACCTGGAGGAGCATCGCGCCCATCTGCAGGGCTTTCTCGACCTGGGCTTCGACGCCATCTACGTCCACAACGTCGGGCGCAACCAGGAGGCCTGGATCCGCGCCTTCGGCGAGCAGGTGCTCCCCAGGTTAAGAACCTAGCTCAAAGCCCTGTGCGACCACCTGGAGGGGTATCGGGAGTCTGCGCCTCTCCGCATCATCGCCAGGTCCCACGAAAGCAATCCAAAATCCAAAATCCAAAATTCAAAATCGCATAAAAGGGTCATGCCAGATGTTCTCCCGCATCCTGATCGCCAACCGCGGCGAAATCGCCGTTCGTATCATCCGCGCCTGCCGTGAACTGGGGATCAGCCCCGTCGCGGTCTTCTCGGAGGCCGACGCGGGCGCGCTGCATGTGCGTCTGGCCGACGCCGCCCATCCCATCGGCCCTGCTCCCGCGACCCGGAGCTATTTGCGGATCGAGGCGATCATCGCCGCCGCCCGCGAGCTGGAAGCCGAGGCCATTCATCCAGGCTACGGCTTTCTGTCGGAGAATGCCGCCTTCGCTCGCGCCTGCGCCGAGGCCGGCCTGGTCTTCATTGGCCCGCCTCCGGAGGCCATCGAGGCCATGGGCGGCAAGATCGGCGCCCGTCGCATCGCCCAGGAGGCCGGCGTGCCCGTCGTGCCCGGCTACGACGGCGCCGAGCAGAGCGAGGCGCGGCTGCTGGCCGAAGCCGAACGCATTGGTTTCCCCCTGCTGATCAAGGCCAGCGCCGGAGGCGGCGGCAAGGGCATGCGCGTGGTCAACGACGCCAGCGGCTTCGCCGCGGCCCTCGAGGGCGCCCGCCGCGAAGCCCGCGCCGCCTTCGGCGATGATACTGTCTTCCTCGAACGCCTGCTGCTGCGCCCGCGCCACGTGGAGATCCAGGTGCTCGCCGACGCGCACGGCAACGTGCTGCACCTCGGCGAACGCGAGTGTTCCATTCAGCGCCGCCACCAGAAGATCCTGGAGGAGTCGCCCTCCCCTGCCCTCGACCCCGATCTGCGCGCTCGTATGGGCGACGCCGCGGTGCGCGTCGCCCGCGCTGCGGGCTACGTGAATGCCGGGACGGTCGAGTTCATGCTCGATGCCGCGGGCCAGTTCTACTTCCTGGAGATGAACACCCGCCTTCAGGTCGAGCATCCCGTCACCGAGCAGGTCACCGGCCTCGATCTGGTGCGCTGGCAGATCGCCATCGCAGCGGGGGCGCGCCTGCCCTTCAGCCAGCGGGATATCAGCTTCCGCGGCCACGCCATCGAGGCGCGTCTCTACGCCGAGGACCCGGTGACTTACCTGCCTGCGGTGGGGCGCCTGGCCCTGCTCGACCCGCCCCAGGGGCCGGGCGTGCGCGTGGATGCTGGCCTGACCACCGGGGACGAGGTGACGGTCCACTATGACCCGATGATCGCCAAGCTGGTGGTTCACGCCGAGAGCCGCCCTGCGGCGGTTGAGCGGCTCCGCCGCGCCCTCGACGACTTCGCGGTGCTGGGTCTGACTACCAATCTGCCCTTACTGCGCGCTCTGGCGGCCCACCCTGCCTACGCCAGCGGCGATACCCACACCGGCTTTCTCAACGAGCATCGCCTGGAGGTGGCCCCGCCTGCCGCGCCGCCCGCCGCAGTGCTCATCGCTGCCGCGCTCTACGAACTTCAGGTCGCCCCACGGCAGCATGAGCGCGTGAGCGACCCCTTCGCCGAACGCTGGCGCGCCGGAGGCGCCAGCATTCCGGTCAGCTTTGAGCACGGCGGCGTCATCTACCGTCT
Organism: Chloroflexaceae bacterium; assembly: GCA_025057155.1. Taxonomy (NCBI): domain Bacteria; kingdom Bacillati; phylum Chloroflexota; class Chloroflexia; order Chloroflexales; family Chloroflexaceae; species Chloroflexaceae bacterium. The sequence goes on along the minus strand of JANWYD010000024.1, from coordinate 54,993 downwards.
CCACGCCCAACGCCAGCGGGAGGGATGGCAGTTCACTCTGGCAGATGAGCGGCGCCACGGGCAGGTGCGGGCCACCGGCCCCGGCGAGTTGCTGGTGGAACTGGACGGACGGCTGGAGCGCCTGCGCGTGGCCCGCGATTACGACGGCGCCATCCTTCTGGCCTGGCGCGGCTTCAGCTATCGCCTGGCGCGGCCCGCGCCCCTCAGCGCCGACAGCGCCGCTCGCGCCGGAGGCGGCCACGATGCCGCCAGCCTCACCGCGCCAATGCCCGGCACGCTGATCAAGGTGCTGGTGAGCGAAGGCGAGCATGTGCGCGAGGGCCAGCCGCTGGTTGTGCTCGAAGCGATGAAAATGGAACATACCGTTGTCGCTCCCTACAACGGCGTGGTGCGCCGCCTGCCCTACACTCAGGGCGCCAGCGTGGCCGGCGGCGCCGATCTGGTGGATCTGGCGCCTCTAGGGAACGGCTCATAGGTGACGCAAAGGCGCGAAGACGCAAGGGATCTGCCCTATCGTTTGCGACGCTCATGCCTCTGCGCCATCACGTCACCTTGTACCGATTGCTGTTGAATGCACCGCATACACACCATCCCTATGTCTCGTTGAAACGCCATATCCACATACGGCAATCCAAAATCCAAAATCCAAAATGGTTATGAGCGTCGCCGTATGACTCTTCATCTCGCCATTTACCCTCCGATGATAGATCTGGCCCCCTGTGCTGAGGCGCAGGTAGCGTATGTCCTGGTCACCATCGGCGCCGAGGGAAGCGTGGGCGCTATGCCGCTGAACTGGGTGGTGGTGGCCGACGCCAGCCGCTCGATGCGCATTCCCATTGTCAGCGAAGAGCAGTTTCGCGATCTGGTGCGCGGCGGCGGCGCGCACGAGGTGCTCGTAGACGGGCTGCCCGTCTGGCAACTGGCCGGCCCCGTCCCCGAAGCCATCCGCGCTGTCGCGCCGAGCGCCCTCGACCATACCGCTCGCGCCCTGCACAGTGTGGTTGAGCGGCTGGAGCAAGACGACCGCCTGTGTCTGGTGGCCTGCGCTGAGCGAGCTCAACGCCTGGCCAGTGGCAACGGCGCGCGGCGCGACGACCTGGTCGCCGGGATCGCCGCGCTGCGGGCGGCGCAACTGGGCGAGGAAACCGACCTGGCAGCGGGGATGCGCCTGGCGCTGGAGGAGTTAGGCGCGACGGGCCGGGTCGGGCGCATCGTTCTGCTCACCGACGGCTTCACTCGTGACCCCGAGGCGTGCATCGCCCTGGCGCGCGTCGCCGCAGCCCGCGGGGCAAGCATCAGCACTCTGGGACTCGGCGGCGAGTTCCAGGATGACCTGCTCACGCGCCTGGCCGATCTGACCGGGGGACGGGCGACCTTCCTGCGCCGCGCCGAGGAGATCCCCGCTGCCGTCAGCGCCGAATTCGACGCTGCCCGCGGCGCAGTCGCCCGCTCGCTGACCCTGGAGATCCGCCTGACCCGCAGCGTGACCCTGCGCCACGCCACCCGACTGGCGCCCGACCTCGCCCCGCTGGAGTGGGAGAGCGATCCCGATGCGTGGTCCATCCGCCTGCGCCTGGGCGATCTGGAGCGTGGCGCGGCGGTGCGGCTGCTGCTGGAGTTCCTGGCGCCCCCCGCGCCGGCTGTCGGCGCGCGGATGCGCCTGGCTGCGCTGACGGCCCGCGCCGGAACAGCGCAGGCCGGCGCCGATGTGCTGGGGCACTACGCTGGCCCCGGAGCGCCGGACACGATTATCCTCGCAGGGGCGGGACGCGCCAGCATCGCCCGGCTCCAGCGGCGCGCGGCGGCCGCGGCAGCCAGCGGCGACGCCGCTGGCGCCGCCAGGCTCCTCCAGACCGTTGCAGCGCGTCTGCGCGACCTGGGCGAGCGCGAACTGGCCCTGGCCGCCCTGCGCGAAGCGGAGACCCTCGCGACTACCGGACGCGACACCGGCCTCGGCGCCCGCGAGTTGACCTACGCCACCCGGCGCCTGGGGTGAAGCCCTGCACAAGAAAAGGAAAAACCCGTGCACACCAGCTTTGCTACTACCACGCGTGGCCTGCGCCGTGACAGCCCGCCGATGCGCCTCTTCGAGAAAGCCAAGCGCCTCGGCGTCTGGAACCCCGGCGCCATTGACCTCTCTCGCGACGCTGCCGACTGGCAGCGCCTCAGCGCGCCTGAGCGCGATCTCCTGCTGCGACTCACCGCTCTCTTCCAGGCCGGCGAAGAGGCCGTGACTCTCGACCTGCTGCCGCTCGTGCAGGTGGTGGCCCGCGAGGGCCGGATTGAAGAGGAACTGTTTCTGACCACCTTTCTCTTCGAGGAGGCCAAGCACACCGACTTCTTCGCTCGCTTCCTCGACGAGGTGGCCGCGACCGATCACGACCTGAGCCGCTACCACACCCCCAGCTTTCGCGCCTTGATCTACGAGGCACTGCCTGCGGCGATGGGCCGCCTGGCTGAGGATGCCTCTCCCCTGGCCCAGGCCGAAGCTGCCCTCACCTACAACATGATCGTCGAAGGCGTGCTCGCCGAGACGGGCTATCACGCCTACTTCACCATGCTTGAGGCCAACGATCTCCTGCCCGGCACCCGCGAGGGCATCCGCCTGCTCAAGCAGGACGAATCGCGCCACATTGCCTACGGCGTCTACCTGCTCTCACGGCTCATCGCTGCCGATGACGGCCTCTGGGCGCCCATCGAGGCGCGCATGAGCGAATTGCTCCTCTATGCCATGGGCGTGATTGACGAGGCTTTTCAGTGCTACGAAGTGATGCCCTTTAATCTCCAGATCGAGACCTTCTCGACCTACGCCCTGGCCCAGTTCCAGAAGCGCCTCGAGCGGCTGGAGAGCGCCCGCGGCAAGAGCCTTGCCGAGATTGAGCGCGTGACGGCGCGGGTGATTGCCGAGGACGATGGCTAAGGTGTGTTTCAGACTCGGGCATCACCGCCTGACAGTTGCTTCGCTTCCCTGCTGACCGGTCCGTCGAGGTGTGGAGGTGTGGAGGTGTGGAGGTGTGCAGGTGTGGAGCTGTAGGGTAGCGGCAAGTTGTGCGTCCGGCAGGTTCTGTGTCACCCTGAGCGAAGCGAAGTGTCCCGGACGAGATGCTTCGCGGCGCTTACCATGACCCATGACTTGCCGGATGCGCCACAAAGGCTTGTTTCACATCGGCCTGGCAATCCGCTTCACACTTCCACACCTCCACACCTCCACATCTCCACACGACCAGAGCAACGCTCCTACTCCTCTGAGGCCTCCTCGGGCGGGGTCGCCAGCATCCGGCGCAGCAGGCGCTGGTCGGCCTCGTGGCGCCGGGCGGCGCGGCGGCGCGGGCGCACCTGCAACAACGCGCCGAGGACCAGCAGCGCCGCGCCCGCCAGCAGCAGCGGCCCCGGCACGCTCGCGCTGGTGGCCGCTGTCGTCGGCAGCGAGACCGGCACAACTGCCACCGCCTCACGGGGAGTGGGCGTCGGTATCGCAGTCGGCGCCGCTGTTGCGGCAGGCGCGGGGGCTGCCGTCGCGGTGGGCTCCGGCGCGGCGGGGGTGACCGGCGCTTCGCTCGTGAAGAACAGGTGCACCACCACTGTATCGCCGTTGCCCACGGCGATCTGCTGGGGCGGCTGGGCCACCCGTCCCTCGCCATCGCGCAATCTCAGGTAGAGATCGTAGAAGCCGCTCACTACCCAGCGGTCATAGTTGCCATTCGCATCGCTGATCACAGTCGAGTCGCCAATCACGACCAGCTTGCCCGGCGCCGGGGCGCCCGTGCGCAGGTCAATAATCGTTCCTGTCACTCGCCCGTAGGGAACCGGCGTGGGCGCGGGCAGGCCGCCCTCTGGAGGGGCAGTTGGCTCCAGCGGCGGGCGCGGCGAGGGCTGCAGCGCCGGCCCTGCTACCGCCGCCGGCGCGGGAACCACGACCATCCCTAACATCAGCAGGATCGCGCCACAGAGCATCAGGGTCACACTGACAATCTGGCGTTGCATACAAAACCTCCTGAAGCTGAGACACCCCGGTCCGCCGGATGGGTGGGGAAGGGCCAGGCGACCTCCCCCACCCTCGAACCTGGCGCTAGCGATCAACCTCGATGGTCACCTGCCGCTCGGCGCGGTTGTTATCCTCGTTCTCCTCGGCGATTGCGCCGCGGGGATCGCGTACCGCGCCGCTGCTGTCGCGGTTCCAGCTATCCACGTAGGCGTAGAGGCTGTACGATCCGTTCTCGAAGAACCCATCCCAGAGCGTGTAGCGGGGCTGGTAGCCGTTGGGGTTGCTCTCGCTCCGCGGCGTGCTGGTGAGGGTCACGCTCTCGCCAGGGCGGAGGGTTCCCTCATAGAACCACGCAATGCCCCGGCAGTTGCGGTCGCGGCAGAGTTCGTTCCACGGCTGGTTCACCGTGGGCGCCTCGCGCGGGTTGATGTAGAAGTCCACCCAGAAGTTCGAGGCCGGCCCGCGACCGCGGTTGGTCACCGTCACCTCGACCCTGGCGGGCGTAAAGGCGCGGGGACGCTCGGGAACAAGCCTGAAGTCCACCACCAGGTCAGGTTCCACTGGGCGATCGTGGATATACGGCAGCAAGATCCGCGGCCGCTCGACCGTGAGGTTGACGGTCGCAGTCGCCGTGGCGCCACGCCCATCGCTGATGGTGTAGGTGAAGCTATCAGGCCCTAGATACCCGGCCCCCGGCGTGTAGCGCAGCGCCTGGCCATTCTCGATGATCTGCACGCTCCCATTGCTGGGAGTGCCGACCGCGGTGATGGTCAGCGGGTCGCCGTCAGGATCGGAGTCATTGGCCAGCACCGGCAGACGGGCGGGCGTGTTCATCAACACCTGCCGCGTGTCATTGACGGCAAACGGCAGCAGGTTGGCGTCAATCGCCTTCGTCGCCGGAGCGCTGTTGCCGCCCGCGCCGTCGCTGACAATGAAGGTCGCCGTGCGCGGGCCGCTGGCGGCCGTCCCCGTCGGAATGGCGAAGGTGATCGCCCTGGTCAGGGCCTGGACGGCGTCGGGCGTGGCGCTGGCGTTGAACAGCACCACCAGGGGGCCGCCGCCGCTCACGCTCAACGAGCCGATTGGCGCCCCGCCGTAGCGCACGATGCCTCCGCTCACGCCGATCTGGCCCGGGCCATCGCCCTGGTTGAGCACGCCGAGCTGATCCTGAGAGCCACCGCCGGTCAGCGTAACGCTCAGGCTGCCGCCGTTGAAGTTGGGGCTATCCGCGTCCGTCACGGTCACGCCGGGATCGATGACCACCGGCGGCTGCCCCTGCACATATGGCGTGGCGCCGGCGCTGGTAGCAACCACCGGGTTATCGTTCTCCGGCGTGATGGTAATGTTGAACGTCGCCACGGGCAGGGTCGTGGTCCCATCGCTCAAGGTAAAGCTGAAGCTGTCGCTGGTCGTCTCCGAGCCGTCGTGGATGTAAACCAACTGCCCGGCGTTGATATTGGCCTGGGTGAAACTGCCCCCCGTGACGAGAATCCCGTTCAGGCGCAACTGGCCGCGCGTAGGCAGCGCCGTGAGGCTAAAGCTTAGATTCGCTGGCGATGTGTCGGGGTCAACCGCCTGCAACGCCGCGGCTGAGATTGCCGCGCTCTGCCCCTCGCCGACGGTCAGGCCGTTGTTGACGAGCGTGGGCGGGTCATCCACGGCGGTGATGTTCAGGGTGATGGTAGCCGCCGGGCTGGTCTGCGGCGGCGCGCCATTGTCCGTGGCGACCACCGTGATCGTGCGCGAAGCCGGCGGCGTGTCCGACGTGTTGGCATAGCTCAGGGTCTGGAGCACGGCGCTCATCGCCGCGGTGCTCAGCGGCCCCGTCACCGTAAAGGTGCATGTCGCCGCATTCCACGTTCCCGAAAAGGCGCTCAAGCTCTCGGTCGCCTCACAGGCGGTGATGGTGGCGGTAAGGGTGGCGATCTGGTTGTTGGGCGCGGTGGTATCGGGATCGGTCACCGCTGCCGCCGCGTCAACAATCGTTGTTGGCGCGGCCTGTTCGGTGTACGCGGCAGTGTAATTCACCCCGGGGGCCGCGCCGTTCAGGTCAACTGCAGGCGCTTCGTTCACATCGGTCACGTTCACCGTCACCGTGCCCGTGCCGCAGAGATTGGGCGCGCCGCCATCGCAGACCTGAATGGTCAGCGTGTAGCTGTTCTGGGTCTCGAAGTCCAGCGCCCCGCTGACGGTGATCTGCCCGCCCGGCGAGCCGATGGCAAAGGGCGCGCCAGCGGGCGCGGTAATGGTAAACGCGCGCGTGGCCGCCGGACCATCCGGGTCGGTCACCGCCACGGTTCCCACTGCCGTGCCAATGGCGCTGTTCTCGGCCACACTGAAGGTCTGGCCGGGCGTGATAGTCGGAGCGGCTTCGTTCTGATCCAGCACATTAATCGTCACCGTGCCCGTGCCGCACGCCACCGGCGCGCCGTTGTCGCACGCCTGCACCGTCAGGGTGTACGTGTTCAGGTTCTCGTAATCCAGCGCCCCGGCCACCGTGATCTGCCCCGTGCCGGCGTTGATGGCGAAGGCGCCCCCCGTGTTCCCCGCG
>JANWYD010000024.1:0-48358 GCA_025057155.1 Chloroflexaceae bacterium | reverse complement strand
GGTGATGCTGTAGGTCAGCGTCTGCGGCGGCAGGTCCGGGTCGGTCGCCGTCACCGTTCCCACCGCCGTGCCCGCCGGGCTGTTCTCCGCGATGCTGAAGGTCGCTCCCGTCACCGTCGGCGCCTCGTTCACGTCGGTCACGTTGATCGTCACCGTGCCCGTGCCGCACTGGCTGGGCGTGCCAGTATCACAGACCTGCACCGTCAGGGCGTAGCTGGGCGTCGTTTCGAAATCCAGCGCCCCGGCCACCGTGATCTGCCCCGTGCCGGCGTTGATGGCGAAGGCGCCCCCCGTGTTCCCCGCGGTGATGCTGTAGGTCAGCGTCTGCGGCGGCAGGTCCGGGTCGGTCGCCGTCACCGTTCCCACCGCCGTGCCCGCCGGGCTGTTCTCGGCGATGCTGAAGGTCGCTCCCGTCACCGTCGGCGGGTCGTTCACATCATTGATATTGATCGTCACCGTTCCGCTTGCGCAACGGTTGGGCGTACCGCCATCGCAGACCTGCACCGTCAGAGTATAGCTGGTGGGCGGGGTCTCAAAGTTGAAGACCTGGTTCGTAGAAATGGCCCCGGTTGCGGCATTTACGTTGAACAGGCCCTGGCCGGTGCCGCCGGTCACCGTGAAGGTGGTTCCGGGACCGTCGGGGTCATTGACCGTAATCTGGCCCGGCGCCGGATTGACCACCGTGCCAACCGGACTGTTCTCATTCACATTGAAGGTCTGCCCGGCGGGTATCGCCGGCGCCGCGTTCGAGTCCTGGATCGTACCGGTGGCGGTAGTCTGCTGGAAGGGAAGATTCACGCTAAAGGAATTCAGCGGATCCAGCACGAGGGTCATCGTCTCGGTGCCAGGAGGCTCCGGGATCGCATCATCGCAGACCTGGATGGCGATCGTGCCCGTCTGCTGGCCCGCGGGGATCACCAGCGTTCCATTCGCGACGCCGACATAATCCTGAGTTGCGTCACCAACGGCAGGACAAGCAGTGGTCGCTGTCGCCGTATCACCGCCGGCGCCGGTCGAATAGGCGATCACGACATTCTCGATTGGCACGGCGCTCAGGGTCACCACAAAGTTCAGCGGGCCGGCATGCTCCAGCGCCGTAGGTGCGCTGATGCTCTGGACAGTCGGATTATCATCATCAGTAATAATTGCAACAACCTGGGTGGATTGGCCCACTGGCGGCTGGACCGTGCCCACGGTCGAACTCTGCACGGTAACGCGCACAATGAACGACTCGTTGAGCTCGTCAACGGTATCGCCACAGATAGTCACCGCGAAGGTCTGGGAAACATCGCCGGGATTGAAGGTCAGGGTAGCCAAGTTGCTCACATAATCAACCCCGGGGCCGCAACTGGCGCCCGCCGTGGCCTGGTTGGAGGGACCGGCATCGGTCGTCACTCCCAGGACAATCTGCTGTCCGGAGCCAAGGGCCTGGGAGAGGTTCACGGTGAAGGTGGCAGTCGAGGTCCCGCTGTTCCCCTCCGGGATACTTGCGCCCTGCAACTGCACCGTCACGATGGGGTTGGCGAGAAGCGCGCTGGCCCCTGCGATCCCCAGGAGTAACGCTACGAGGGCCAGCAGGCCCCCGAACAGCCTCGGTCTTCGCGTCAAGACATGCAGGTGGCGTGATTGTCCGTGTGCGTGGTCCATGCCCTACGCTCCTTGCTGATAGCTTCGCCTGCCAGGCCCTGTGGGGCTTCGCGGCCCAACCATGGAATGAAAAAGAGCTATGCTGGGAGGGCTGCGCCCTTCCAGACTTTCCCGATAATTCAGAGCGACGCGTCGCGGGAACTTTTCCAGGCATCGGTAATATGTAGCCTGGCGCTGAGAGATACGATATACTGTCGGGATTACCAGGATGTTTCCAGTAAAAGGACTCTTTCAAGCCCGATCTGGTGATCTTCAGAGAGGTTTTTTTCCAGAGGAGCTATGGCTGCTCAAAGCGCCCAAGAAAAAGGCCCTTCGAGGGCGCAGGCGCGGGGAACCCGCGGTCGCTCGGCGAAGCAGGGAGGCGAGGAAAGCCGGTTTGCGCCTCCCCCGTCTCGCTGCGCTCGACGCCCCCTCTCTCTGCCGCAGGTGGAGGGAGAGGAGACCGGGGGGAGGGTGAAGACCACAGCTAGGTTACCGCAAACACACCCAGGATCAGCGCCACTACCACGAGAAACACAATGATCCAGACAAAGATCACCCGTTCCCAGTTGAGGAAGCGCCAGTCGGGGGGAATACGATTGTCGAAGCCGTAGATGGTCAGACGGTACAACCCGGCGTCACCGGGCTGGCCGAGGTCGAAGACCACATCCGTGACGGGCACGAAGCTCACAGTAACCTCGGCGAGTGCGATGCGCGTCTCATCGTTCTCGGCGGCGCGAGCTTCGGCGAGCAGGGCGGCGAGGGGCGGCACGAGCGACCATTCGGGGCGCGGAGCGCCAGCCTGCGCCTGGCAGTAGACCACCTCGGGGGCGCAGGTGCGCAGCAACCACTGCACATCGAGGGCCGGATGCTCGTCCTGGCCCTCGAAGGCGCGCGCCTGACGGCTCCAGCGGAAGGCCTGGCGCTGGACGAGGCGCCCCGTGCCGGCGCAGCGGTTACAGGCGTTGCCGCCACGCCCATCACAGGCCGGGCAGGGCACGAGGATCGCTCCCGCCGCGCCGCCAGCCGACAAGGGCACGGGCGGGCGCCGGTCAGCCGCTGGCGGTTCCGGCCGCGTATCGCTCCCGCCCGCAGACCCGACGGCCAGTGAGGCGGCGGGGCGGGACGCGTACACCCGTCGCCGGCCCTCACACTGCGCGCAGACGATCACCCCCGCGCCGGCGCACGTGTCGCATGTCACCACCCTGGCAGAACCGGGGACAAACACCCGCCCGCCGGCCTGATCGGCAAACTCGCGCACCGGCGGCAATGGTACAGCCCAGCGCTCCATCGGCGCCTTAAGGGGGTAATCAGCCGCCTTGCGATCCGGCTCTTCGTCGGTTTCAAGCTGGCTCCGGCGCTCGTAGAGCACGCGCAGCCGGTAAAAAAACACGTTGCGGCTGGCCACCTTGTGGAAGCGGGCCAGCCGTCCGAGCCACTTCCGGCGCAGACCAAAACGCCCCTCGGCGGCATATGCATTCAGAATGTCGCAGAGGGTCGCCGGATCGCGCAGCCGGGCAGCTCGCTGCGCGGCGCGGCGCAGTGGCTCAGGGGCCAGCTCGGGCCCCAGCACCACCTCGACCGGGGCCGGTTCCGCGTCCGCGGTTTCCAGTTCGACCGGGCGGGCAGAGGCCTGGACGCCGGTGTCGAGCACCTGGGTAGGCTGGTCATGGCGCTGAAAGAGCAGATCGAGGGCCTCGACCGCCGCCCCGGCGGAAGGGAAGCGATGCGCGGGGTCAAGGGCGAGCAGGCGGGTGAACACGCCATCAATCGTGGCCGGCACACCGGCCACTCTGTGGGAACTGAGCGGCGCGGGCGGGCCAAAGGGCGGCCCATCTGGCAGGCCGGGCGGTTCGGGCCAGGGCAGCGCGCCGGCGAGCATATGGTAGAACACCACCCCCAGGCAGTAGATGTCGGACAGATGGGTGACACTGGCAGCCGGGTTGGTATGCTCTGGAGAGAGATAGCCTGGCGTGCCCATCACTACGAGCTGCCCGGCCACGGGCGCGTCGCCGTCGCGGGCGACGCCGAAATCGGTCAGTACTGCCCGGTTGCCCTGGCGGGTGATAAGAATGTTCGCCGGTGAGACATCACAGTGAACGATATTGAGGCTATGGGCATAGTCGAGGGCCTGCGCGATTTGCCGGAAGATTGCCAGCGCCTCGGGCAACGGCAGGCGCCCCTGCCGCGCGAGACGTTCGCGCAGCGATACGCCGTCAATGTATTCCAGAACGGCGTAGTGAAACGGCGGAAGGGACCCGTAATCGTAGATCTGGACGATGTGGGGATGCCGCAGCCGCGCGGCGATGGCCGCCTCGCGCTGAAAGCGTCGCACTGCCTCCGGAGCCTGGTTCATCAGCACCTTGACGGCCGCCACATGGTCGCGGAGTTCGTGATGGCGCGCCAGCCAGACCTGGCTGGACGCGCCGCGACCCAGCGGATGCTCCAGCATGTAGTTGCCGATCCGGCGCGGAACGTTCATAGAGGTCAAGCGGCTTCGCCGCACCAATGAAGGCACGATCAGGGGAAACCGGGTTTGTCCGCGCCCCTGCCTGCGGGAGCAAGCCAGGCGCAACCCGTTGGGTTGCGCCCGGGGCCTTTGCCGTGAGAGGAGACAGGCGCAACGGACCCTCATTGTACCAGATTCGTCACCTCCCCGCGCCCTTCCGCGGATAGCCGTGGGGATAATTGCGGTGCCACTCCCAGGCGCTGGCAACGATAGTTTCGATGTCCGGGAAGCGTGGCCGCCAGCCCAGCTCGGCGCGGATGGCCTCAGAGGAGGCGATCAGCACCGCCGGATCGCCGGGGCGCCGCGGGCCAATCACGTGGGGAATGGGGTGGCCGGTCACTTTGCGGGCGGCCTCAATCACCTCGAGCACGCTGAAGCCATTCCCATTGCCCAGGTTGTACTTGCGCGAGCCGAGACGGTCCAGGGCCTCCATCGCCAGGATGTGCGCCTGGGCGAGATCCACCACGTGAATGTAGTCCCGAATGCAGGTGCCGTCGGGGGTGGGATAATCATCGCCAAAGACAGTAATGTGAGGGCGATGGCCGAGGGCCACCTGGAGCACCAGGGGGATCAGGTGGGTCTCAGGATCGTGATCCTCGCCACGGTGCGGGGTATCGCCAGCGGCGTTAAAGTAGCGCAGACACGCGTACTTCAGACCATAAATGCGCTCGCACCAGTGCAGCATGCGCTCAATGAAAAACTTTGACTCGCCATATGGTGAACCGGGGACAATTTTGTTATCGGCTTTGATCGGCATCTTCTCCGGCTCATCGAAGAGATTAGCAGTAGAAGAGAGAATGAAGCGCCGCACCCCGGCTTCAAGCGCCACTTCGAGCAGATTGCCCGCGGTGACGATGTTGTCGCGCAGGTAGCGCAGCGGTTTCTCCATACTCTCGCCAACCAGCGTATAGGACGCGAAGTGCATGATCCCGTCAATGTCGGGATGGGCGGCGAAGACGGCGCGCACGCTGGCGATATCGGACAGGTCGCCCTCGATCAATTCCGCTTCCGGCGGAACGGCGGCGGCGTGGCCCTGGTAGAAGTTGTCGAAGACGATGGCCCGATGTCCGGCGGCGATCAGTTCGGCAGTGGTAATGGAGCCAATATATCCAGCTCCACCGGTGACAAGGATTTTCATTGGTAAGGCTCCTTGGAACAAACGGCGGCAAGAAGGGCCTGCCACCCTCACTGTACCAGCGGAGTCATACCAGACATGGATGAAGATTGACTAAACAAATCTCCAGGAGGGGCAACCTTCCAGCTTGCCCCCGGCAATCAACCCTGAGGCGGCTCAGCTGCGGCGGGAGAGGGAGGGGTCGGAACGACGGGAGGCGCGAATGCTTCGGGGTTCGGCGCGGGCAGGGGACCATGGGCAATCTCCGCGCCGATGGCATAGAGCGCCTGCACCCGGCGCCGGTTGAGGCAGACGGACTCGCGATGAAAGGGCGCGCCGCCCTGCAAGGGGTAGATCGTCACCGCGCTGAGGGGAACGAACTCATCGGTCATTTCGCTGAGCATGACGATCAGTTCCACATCGCCACGCTTGAAGAAATCCGCGCGCAGGGCGAACTGTGAGGTAAAAAACATCATTGTCTGGGTATCGCGCGGAGGGTTGGGAACGTGGAAATCGGGGGGCGGCGGCGGCTCGGCAATCGTGGCGACGAGCAGGGCGCCGCTCCAGTCTACCAGGATCTGGGGAACGCGCCGGGCCTGTTGAAGGCGCCCAGGGGGAGCTACGCTGGCGTCGCGCAGGGTAATGAAGCGGTGCAAACCACTGTTGAGCGCGTCGCTCACCCGGCGGTAGAGCGGCAGATCGTAGCTCCCGGCGACCACCAGCGCGTCGGTATAGACTTCGACGGTAAACGTGTATTGTTCGCTCATTGCAGCTCCGCGAGCGTCTCCCAGAACCCTGGATAGCTAACGGCCACTGCTTCAGGATCGTGGATCACCGTTGTGCCAGAGGCGACGAGAGCGGCGATAGCCCAGGCCATGGCGAGCCGGTGGTCCCCGTGGCTGTGCAACTCGGCCCCCGCCAGGGCAGGGCCGCCACGGCCCACGATGCCCATGCCATCCGCAGTGGGCTCAACGGCGACCCCCAGGGCGGCGAGGCCAGCGGCGACAGTAGCGATACGGTCGGTCTCTTTGGCGCGCAGTTCCTGCGCGTCGCGGATGAGCGTATCGCCTTTGGCGCAGGCGGCGGCAACGGCCAGGACGGGGATCTCATCAATCAGGCGGGGGATGAGATCCCCGCCGATGGTGGCGCCACGCAACGCCGAGGAACGCACGGTGACATTGCCCACCGGCTCGCTCCCCTCAAAGCGTTCATCGGTGATCTCGATCGCCGCGCCCATCGCCCGCAGCGCGTCGAGCGCCCCGGTACGAGTGGGATTGAGGCAAACGCCGACCGTCGTCAACTCGGCGTCGGGATGAATGGCGGCGGCGACCCACCAGAACGCCGCAGAGGAGGGATCGCCCGGCACGCGCAGCGAGAGCGGAAAGGGTCGAAGCGGATCGGTTGGCGGATTCAGGACGAGCTGCTCGGCGCTCACCTGGAGGTCCACCCCCATGGCCTGGAGCATACGCTCGGTATGGTCACGGCTAGCGATCTGGCCAGTGAGCGTGAGCGGCCCTTCACCAGCGAGCGCAGCGAGGAGCAGGGCCGACTTGACCTGGGCCGAGGCGATGGGCAGGGCGTAATCGCCGCCCTTGAGGCGGACGCCGCGCACGGCGAGCGGGGCGCGGTCGCCGTGGTCGCGCCCGTCGAGCCAGGCGCCGAGGGCCCGCAGCGGGGCCACGATGCGGCGCTGCGGGCGGGAGCGCAGCGAGGCATCGCCGGTCAGCACGGCGAAGAGGGGGGCGCCGGCGACCAGGCCGGCGAGCAGGCGCAGCGTGGTGCCGGAATTGCCGCAGTCAAGCACATCGGCGGGTTCGCGCAGCCCGTGGAGGCCCACACCGTGCACCTGCACCTCGGCGCCCTCGCGTTCAACCGTAACTCCCAGGGCGCGCACACAGGCGATGGTGGAGAGGCAATCCGCGCCAGCGAGGAAATTGGTGATGCGGGCCGGCCCCGCGGCGACGGCGTTCAGGATCACCGCGCGATGGGAAATCGACTTGTCGCCCGGAACCTGCACAACGCCACGCAGCCGCCGGGGAGCACTCAGGGAAATGCTGGTCATGGATTAGCCTTCGGGCGTGGTCACCAGCTTGTATCCGAAACCTCGCTGGGTAATCAGGTAGCGCGGATTGCTGTGATCGGGCTCGATGCGTTGCCGCAAGCGGTAGACCAGCGCGTCAATCGCGTTGTAGTCAAAAACCTCGTAATCCCACACTTTGCGGGCAATCTCATCTTTGCTCACCACCTGTCCCCGGCGCTCATAGAGCAACTCCAGCAGTTGGAACTCTTTGACCGTCAGCGGCGGCCTGAGCAACTGGCCCTTGATATACACTTCTTTAGCGCGGCTATCCACCCGCAACTCTTCCCGCACCGCGCGCAGCACCTCGGGCGGCAGGGCGCCTTTGACGGTGGCCTCGGGATCGTGGAAGACGATCACCGTATCGGCGATAATGATCTGGTCCTGATTATGGAGCACATAAAGCCCGGCGATCCGCTCCTGGTTGACGAAGGTGCCGTTCGTGCTATCAAGGTCGCGCACCGCGAAGCCGTCCTCCGTGCGTTCGAGACGGGCATGGCGTCGCGACGCCTGCGGATGGTCAATAATCACATCGTTTGACCCATCGCGCCCGATGGTGATCACATCGGCGGTCCACTCCAGTTCGCGCAACTGACCACCCTGGCGCTTTATGACGAGTTTGGGAGCGGGAACAGCGTGCATGCCGCGTTCCTCCGGACGGGGTTAGAAAATTGCTTAACTACGTATTATCCTGACAAACTTACAGCATACTTTGGCTGATTATACCATTAGCATCGCCTAAACTCAATCCGCGCTTTCGGCGCGCCCGTTCAGGCACACCGTGGAGGGCGCAGAGGATGGACCACTTGAAACCCTCCGCATCCTCTACGGTTCCTGATCGTGTATACTGTATTGCAACGGCAAAAACGCCACCGCGCCTGCTGCCGCAAGGAGAGCGCCGTGTGACCAGCCTGATCGGACGCCGCCTGGGGCGCTACGAGATCCGCGCCGAGCTTGGTCGCGGGGGCATGGCCCGCGTGTACCGCGCAGTGGACACGCAGCTTCAGCGGCCCGTGGCAATCAAGATCCTGGCGGCGCAACTGAGCCTTGACCCCGAATACATCCGGCGCTTTGAACGCGAGGCGACCACTGCGGCCAATCTGCACCACCCCGCGATTGTGACGATCTACGATGTGGGTGAGGAAGACGGGCTGCACTACATCGCCATGGAGTATATCTCCGGGCGCAGCCTGTATGCCGTGCTCGAGGAGCGCACTACTCTGGGCCTGGGCTATGCGGTGAGCATCCTCGACCCGGTGGCCCGCGCCCTGGATTACGCTCACGCCCTGGGCGCGGTGCATCGCGACATCAAGCCCCACAACATTCTCATAGACCACGATGGCCGGGTGCTGCTGACGGACTTCGGCATCGCCCAGACGCCCGACTCCGACGGCGAGCGGCTCACGCGCACCGGGCTGTTCATGGGCACGCCGGAGTACATTTCGCCCGAACAGGCCGAGGCGCGACGAGTGGACGGGCGCAGCGATCTCTACGCCCTGGCGGTGGTGGCGTATGAGATCATCACCGGGCGGGCGCCTTTTACCGGCACGGCGCCGCAACTAATCGTCGCCCACGCCCAACTCCCTCCGCCGCCGCCATCGAGCATCCTGCCGCACCTGCCGAAGGAACTTGACGATGTTCTGGCGAAAGGGTTGGCGAAGCGGCCCGAAGAGCGCTTTGCAAGCGGCCTGGATCTGGTAGAGGCCCTGCGTGCCGTAGCCGCACGCCACGGGATGCCGCTGGCTACTCGCGAGCAACTGGCGGCTCTGGCTAATCCCGTGGGGGTAACACCCCGCCCTCCGATACCACAGGCCATTCCCGCGCCGCCGCCGCGCGGGCGGCCCCCGGTCGGGTCGCTGCCGTCCGCCGTCGCCGCGCCGCAACCGGCGCCCGTCGCGACCGGCAACGCGCCGACCACGCCTGCCACACGCTTCCCTGCCACTCCGCCGGCCCCTCGCCCGCCGACGTCCGACGGGCTGTCGCGCCCCGGAGAGCCTGGTCGTCCCAGGCAGGCCGGCGACGGAAGCGCACTGCCCTTGCTGCTGCTTGGAGCGGTGCTGGTAATGGTGACGGCGGCGTTCATCTTCATCGTGGCGCGCGGCATGGCGAGTGTTCCCCCGCTTCAACCGCCACCGGAGATTCCAACGCCCAGCCCGGCCCCGCCCAGCCCCGCGCCGCCAACAGCGGCGCCCGCCACGCCGACCATCCCCGACGGTACGGTTGCCCCACCGGCGCCGACCCTCGGCTCACCGACCCTGCCGCCACCACCGGTTACCGTGCCGCCGCCACCGCCTACCGCGCCGCTGCCAGCGACCATCCCGCCCACTGCGCCGCCGCCGCCAACCACTACGCCGGAAGAAGCAACGGCCACTGCAACCAGTACACCCGAGCCTACGCCAACGCCCACGGTGGCAACCAGCACGCCTACCGCCACCGCAACAGCCTCGCCGACGCCTACGCCAACCGATGAGCCGCCGATCCTCGGTTCGCCCACGGTGGTGACGCCGGTGATCCCCTCGCCGTAGGGCGCGGACGGGGCAGGGGTAGGGGGAAAGCCGGTTTCCCCCCTGCACGCAACCTGGAAGGTTGCGCTACTGTAACTGCAACCTATGCACGTCGCCTTTCTGGTGCTGGCCCATGTGCCATATGTGCGCCGAGCGGGGCGGCGCCCCCTCGGCGAAGAGGCCCTGCACACGCTGGCGGCCCAGGGTTTGCTGCCGCTGCTGGAATTGCTGGGCGATCTGCACAGCAGCGGCCTGCGTCCGCGGATCGCTCTGGCGTGCTCGCCGCTCCTGGCGGATCAACTGGCCGACCCGGTGGTTCAGAAACACTTCGTGCTCTGGATGCACGATGTGCTGGCCCGCCGCGAAGCGGAACTGGCCGTCGCTGAGCGCAATGGCGACCATCACGCCGCGTATCTGGAGCGGTTCTATCTGGAATGGGGCTGGCAGCGGCTGCGCAGCTTTGAGCAGCGCTT
The DNA here is from genome assembly GCA_025057155.1 of Chloroflexaceae bacterium. NCBI lineage: Bacteria > Bacillati > Chloroflexota > Chloroflexia > Chloroflexales > Chloroflexaceae > Chloroflexaceae bacterium. The sequence goes on along the minus strand of JANWYD010000024.1, from coordinate 38,055 downwards.
CCAGCGTAACCTGGCGCGGGCCATCCGCGAACTGACCACGGCACGGGTGATCGAGCCGCTGGCCGTGCCAGCGACCCACGCCTATCTTCCTCTCCTGGGGCGAGAGGAGTCAGTGCGGGCGCAGATCGAGCAGGGCGTGCTCCAGATCAGCCGCCACCTCGGACGCCCCGAGGGCCTCTGGCTGCCTGGCGCCGGCTGGCGCCCCGGCGTTGAGGGCATAGCCGCCGACGCCGGGCTACGCTACCTGGTGGCCGACCCGAGTTCGCTCCCGCCCACGCTGGCGCCACAACCCTTCTGGCTGGCCGGACGCCGCGTAGCCGCCGTCTTTCCCGATGAGGATCTGGCGCGGCATGTCTGGTCGGAGGAGCTGGGGTATCCCGGCGATCCTGTGTACCGTGATCCCGCCGATGCGCGGGGCATTCTCTCCCGCAGCGGCGCACCCTACGATCCCTATCACGCCTTGCGGCGCGCGCAGGAGCATGCCAACCACTTCACCACGGCCCTGGTCATCGAGGCGCGCCGTCGCGGGACGCGCGATCTGGCCCTGGTGTTGCTCCATGCCGGCCAGATCGGCCCGACCTGGGTCGAGGGCGGCACCTGGCTCCAGGCCGTGCTGACCCACTGCGCCACCCATGGCGCTCTGACCCTCACCACGCCAGGGGCCTATCTGCGCGCGCATCGTCCGGACATCGAGGTCGCCCTGCGTGAAGGCTCGTGGTCAGTGGGAGGGCATGCCGGCTGGCAGGGGGGCGCCGCTGAAGCGTACTGGCGGGCGCTCCACGCCGCTGAGGAGCGCATGGTGCAACTCGCCGGGGCCTACCCCGGCGCCGAGGGTGACCGCGAGCGGGTCCTCAACCAGGCCGCCCGCGAGCTCATGCTTGCCCAGACAGGCGACTGGGCGGGGCGGCTGAGCGCGGGAGCAACGGACGAATGGACTGGACGCTGGCGCGTGTACCTCGACCGTTTTGAACAGCTTGCCGCGATGGCGCAACAGGAACGGGCCAGCCCTGGCGATCTGTTTCTGTTGGAGCAATTAGAGGAACTTGATGGAGTTTTTCCGAATCTGAACTTTCGTATTTTTGCGCCGTAGCGCAACCCGGAAGGTTGCGCCACGGCCCTAGCTCAGAACAGCGTGTTCGCCAGGCGACGGCGGGCGCCGGGCACCAGGGGATGCTCATCGCCGAGGGCGGCGAACAATGCCAGCAGGGCCTTGCGCGCGCCATCGTCGCGATAGGTCCGATTACGGGCGACGATCGCGAGCAACTCATCAATCGCCTGGGCGTAGTCGCCGCCGGCGACCGCGTGGGCCGCCTGGCGATAGCGCCGGTCGAGCTCGCCTTCGGCGGAGGCATCGCGCGCCGCGAGCAGTTCGACCAGCGGCAGGGCAGCCTGGGCGCGGGCGAAGAGTGGCGAACTGGCGGGCACCTGCTTGAGGGTCGCCGCCCCCTCCGAGTCGCCGCGCAGCAACAACAGGCGCCCCAGGGCGAACAGCGCCTCGGCGTTCTCCGGATCTTCACCGAGGAGCAGCCGGTAGCGGGCGATAGCCCCTTCGGGGTCGCGGGCTTCGAGCGCCTTCGCAGCCTCGAGGAGCGACGATGAGGGTTCGGGAACAAAGCGCTTGAGCCAGGCCCGCACCTGCGACTCAGGCAAGGCCCCCACAAACTGATCCACAATCTTGCCTTGATGCACCGCCATCACCGCGGGGATGCTCTGCACCCGAAAAGCCTGGGCCAGGCGCGGATTCTCATCAACATTGACCTTGGCCAGGATCCAGGCGCCGCGGGCCTCGGCGGCCAGCCGTTCGAGCAGCGGCCCCAGCGTGCGGCAGGGCCCGCACCAGGGCGCCCAGAAGTCAATCACGACCGGGACGCTCTGTGAGCGCGCGAGCACTTCCTGATCGAAGTTCCGCTCATGAACCTCGATGACACCGGCCTTCGCGGTCGGCGTCCCGCTTGATTTCACTTCACCGATCATCATTACAACCTTTCCTGGAACGACGTATTAGCGGAGCGCAGCGTCCGATACCCTGCCCCAGTATAGCAGACTTCCGCCGGACCGTCTGCAAGAGAGTTGTTAGACCCTGCGCGGCTGTCCTGCACACCGGGGCGATGCACGAGGATCTTTCCGGGAAGGAGCAGCCGTTCCCCGTCTTCCGACGCGAGACTCGCGTTCACTTTCCGGCCTCCCGTACCTGCTGGCGCAGGAGCGCGGCGTAGACCACCGCCAGGATAGCCGTGAAGGCGAACCACTGGATAGCGTAGCTCAGGTGCGGGCCTTCGTCGAGTTGCCGCGGGTCACGCGGGCGGGGCAGGGTGGCGCCGTTCCCGGAGGGGAACTGCTCGATGTATAGCGGCAGCAACGGCGCGGCCACCTGACGTTGCAAGCGAGCGACATCCACGCGCACCCAGGCGTTGATCCGCTCCTGGCCGGGCAGCGGCAGGTCACGCGGAGCCAGGGGCGAGTTGGGGCGGGCCTGAGGGGCGCGGGCCAGGCCCTCGACCATCACCTCGCGGGTCACGGCATAGGCGGCGAGATCCGCCGCTTCGGGTCGCGGGGCGGGGATCCAGCCGCGGTCAACGATGACTGCCGCCTCACTCCCGGCGATGCGCAGGGGCGTGAGCAGGTGCGCGCCTTGCACGCCGCTGTCGGAGCGCTGGCCGCGCAACACGACGCTGGCCTCGTTGAGATAGGTCCCCGTCACGCGCACCTTGCGCCCGATCAGGGCCGCCAGATCAGGTTCGCGCCCGGTGAGGGCGACTGGATTGTCATCCAGCACCGCCAGCCGGGCGGCGTTGAGGGCGCGGCGCTCCTCCAGACGGGCCAGTTGCCAGAAGCCCAGGCTGATAAAGCTGAGAAAGATGGCCAGCGCAAAGAGGTGCTTCAGGATCCAGCCTCTGCTGAGGAGGGGATGAGGAGACATAGGTGTATTACCTGAGGGTTTCGCCTCCTGGCCATCCTGTAGGCCGGAATATGGAAAACCCGCTTTCCCCACCCGCACCCCAGACCGGCTGCCGGGCGCCTCGAGACGCTTTCTCAGCGCCGCGGCATCAGCACGGTGTAGTCGAAGTCGAGCACCACTGATGGCGGGTAGCTTCCATCGTCCGACTTATCGGGGAAATCGGCGCATTGCCGATCCTTGGTCGCCACCGTGCGTACCCGCAGCGCCCCGATATCATCGCGACCGGGAAGTTCCATACGGTCGAGGATGGTGGACCAGGCATAGATGGTGTCGCCGGCAAAGCTGGGATTGGTATGGCGCCCGCCGTTGATCGCGGCGATGCTCAGGGCATTGGCCAGGCCGTTGAAGGATAGCGCCCGCGCCAGGCTGATAATGTGCCCGCCGTAGACGATCCGCCGCCCGAAGCGCCCCTCCCGTTCCACGTGCTGGTTAAAGTGCACACGCGCGGTGTTCTGGTACAGGCGCGTCGCCAGCATATGGTCGGCCTCTTCGATGGTCATGCCATCAACATGGTCAATCCGCTCGCCTGGCTCGTAATCGTCCCACAGGAAGGGACTGCCGGCGCGCGCGGTATCGTAGCTCCCGCGGTCAACGCGGTAGGGGACCACCAGTTCACTCACCGGAACCGCCTCTGGCAGATCGGGCACCACCGTTTCGGGGGCGGGCGCGTCTGGATCGCCCTTCCGCACCATGACCCAGCGAATGTAGTCTACCACCATTTCGCCGCGCTGGTTGGTTCCAATGGAGCGCACGTAGACCACACCGCTCTTGCCATCCTTGTTCTGACGCAGGCCGATGACGGTCGAGGTGGTGCTGAGGGTATCGCCGGGAAACACCGGCTGGCCGAAGCGCCCGGCGGCATAGCCGAGGTTGGCGATGGCGTTGAGAGAGATGTCCGGCACAGTTTTGCCGAAGACAATGTGGAACACGAGCATGCTATCCAGAGGGGCCTGAGGCAACCCCAGGCTGGCGGCGAAGGGCGCCGACGAGTTCAGGGCGAAGCGCGACCCGTACAGAGCGGTGTACAGGGCCACGTCACCCTCGGTAACCGTGCGGGGCGTGGCATGGATCAATTCCTGACCCAGGCGGAAATCCTCAAAGAAGTTTCCGCGGGTGGTTTTTGAAGCCATTGTTTACTCCTGTAAACTGAGGTGTCTTTGGGGAAGCCGTGTTGTCCCATCCCTTTGACCGGCAGATAGCATCTTCATTGATGTGTGGAGCAACCTGGAGGGTTGCTCCACATGGAATGGAGACCAGACTTCCTTACAGGGGTTAGAGACCATAGAGCTGGGCCAGTTCAGGATCTTTCTTTGCCACCATCCGGGCCAGATCAACGATCACTTTGGCCTGCTTCCAAGTGGCATCGTCCTGCATCTTACCGTCAATCATCGCCACGCCGCTGCCGTCGGGCATGGCTTCGAGGATGCGCTTGGCAAAGAGCACCTCGTTAACGTCGGGGCTGAAGACGCGACGGGCGATGGGGATCTGGTTGGGCGCCAGGGTCCAGGCCCCGGTGCAGCCCATGAGGAAGGCGTTGCGGAACTGGGCCTCGCAGGCGGCTTCGTCCTTCAGGTCGCCAAACGGCCCGTAGAAGGCGCGCAGACCGTGAGAGACGCAGGCGTCAACCATGCGCGCGACGGTGTAGTGCCACAGGTCTTGCTGGAAGAAGGCCCGTTCGGTGCTGCCCTCCTGGGGATCGGCGAGCACGCCGTAGAAAGGATGGCCGCCGCCGACGCGGGTGGTCTTCATACCGCGCGAGGCGGCCAGATCGGCGGGGCCGAGGCTCAAGCCGTGCATGCGCGGGCTGGCGCCGCAAATCGCCTCGACATTCATCACGCCCTGGGCGGTTTCGAGCAGAGCGTGAATGAGTATGGGCTTTTGCACCCTGTACCTGGCTTCGAGGAGAGCGAGGTACTGGTCAACGAAGTGAATGTCCCACGGTCCTTCGACCTTGGGGATCATAATCACGTCGAGGCGATTGCCAACCGCCTCGATGATGGCGGTCATATCATCGAGGAACCAGGGGCTGTTGAGGGCGTTGACGCGGACCCAGAGAGCGGTATCGCCGAAATCATTGGACTGCACCGCCTCGATAAAGCCGGCGCGGGCGGCCTCTTTGGCGTCAATGGGGATGGCGTCTTCGAGGTTGCCGCAGAGCACGTCCACCTGGCGGGCGATTTCAGGCAGACGGGCGCGGATCTTCTCAACATGGGGCGGGAAGAAGTGGATCATGCGTTCGGGGCGCACAGGAATCTCACGCAGAGGTTCAGGCGCGCCAATGGCCAGGGGCCGATAAAAATTGTAGGGCAGTTTCATAGCGGTTCCTCCCGTCAGGCTGCTGGTCCGGCAACAACGCCTTCGTCGTGGAGCCGGGCAATTTCACCATCGCTCAGCCCCAACTCGGCCAGAATCTCGTCGGTATGCTCGCCGAGGCGCGGCGCGGGCTGAGCCGGCAGGCGTTCCACCTGGCTGAAGGATAGCGGCGTGGCCGGGGCCAGGTAGGCGCCGATGCCAGGCTGTTGAAGCATGGAAAACATCGGATTGGCGGTTGAGCAATCGGGATCGCCGGCGATCAACTCACGCACGGTCTGGTACGGTCCCCAGGTCACGCGGTGCTCTTCAAAAGCGCGGCGCACTTCGTCGAAGGTGCGGGCGTGGAACCACGGCTCGAGGAGCTGGGCGATCGCGCGACGGGCGCGGAAGCGGTCGCCTTCCTGATTAAGGTCGAGGCCCATGCGGTTGCCAAGATCGGCAAAGGCCCCGGCCAGCCCCGTGGCGTTGCACAGACAGCGCCACTGCAGGTCGGTCAGCCCCACCACCATGACCCGTTTGCCGTCGAGGGTCACAAAGTCGCGTCCGAAGGCCCCGTAGAGGTAGTTGCCCTGCCGCGGGCGATCCTCGTTGTTGATCATCACCTCGGCGAGCATGCCAAAGTTGCCGAGCATGGCCAGGCCCACGTCTTTAAGCGAGAGCTGCACCAGTTGCCCTTCGCCGGTGAGACGCCGGTGGCGCTCGGCGGCGAGCAGACCCACGACAATCAGATGCCCGGAGATAAAATCCCAGGCCGGGAAGACGTGGTTGACCGGGTCGGCAATGCCTTCGGGACCGGTCATAAAGGGCAGGCCAAGCTGGGGGTTGACAGTGTAATCCACCTCCGAGCCGCCATCGCGACGCCCCAGGAAGTTGACCATAATCAGATCGGCGCGGTGGGCGCGCAGGGCCTCATAGCTGAGCCAGCCGCGGGCGGGAAAGTTGGTGATGAACAGCCCCGCGCCGTCGCCGGGGGCGCAGATCAGGCGCGTGAGCAACTCCTGGCCGTGGGGATGGCGAATATCCACGGCGATGGAGCGCTTGCCCTTGTTCAGGCCGGCCCAGAACAAGCTGTGGTGACCGTCGCGGGTGACGGGCCAGCGTTTGTAATCCAGGCCGCCGCCGATGGGGTCGAAGCGGATCACATCGGCGCCGAGTTGCGCCAGGGTCATGCCGCTGAGGGGCGCGGCGACGAAGGCCGAACCTTCGACGACCCGGAGACCGGAGAGCAGTCCTTGTGTCATCAGATCACCCGTTTCTCGCGTAGCGACGCGATCTCTTCATTGCTGAGACCGAGCACGTCGCGCAGTACTTCGTCGGTATGCTCGCCGAGGCGCGGGCCGAGATGCTTGATCCGGCCGGGGGTGGCCGAGAGTTTGGGGATCACTGTGGGGATAATCACCGTCTCGCCAGTCTCCGGCACGTCCATCGCCACCAGGTTGCGGCGGGCGTGGAACTGCCGGTCGCCGAAGATGTCGGCGATGTTGTTGAGGGGCGCGGCGGGCGTGCCGGTGGCGTAGCAGCGCTCAAGCACCTCCTCGCGGGTCAACGAGCCGCACCAGTCGCGCACGATCTCGTTCACGTCATTGCAGTGCTCCAGGCGCACCTTCTGCTCGCCGTAGATGCTGGAGGAGGCCAGTTCGGGACGGTTCATGGCCCGGGCCAGCCGCGCGAAGAGCTTGTCGGTGGCGCACGAAATGGCGACCCACTTGCCGTCGCGGGTGGGGAAATGGCCGTGGGGACAGGCGAAATCGTTGTGATGGGGGCCATGGCGCTCGCGCACGATGCCGTACATGCCGTAGGCCGGAGCCAGTTCATCGGTGCAGCGGAAGATCGACTCGTAGAGCGCGGCGTCAATGTACTGGCCGCAGCCGGTCTGGTCGCGGTAGCGCAGGGCCATGAGCACGCCAATGGCGCCGTAGATGCCGGTCATGTAATCGCCAAGGGTGGTCGAGCCGGGGGTAACCGGCGTGCCCTTGGGCATGCCGGCGAGATAGGCGATGCCGCCGACGGCATGAGCGATGCGGGCAAAACCAGGACGATCAGCGTAGGGGCCGGTCTGACCATAGCCGGTCACGCGCAGCATGATCAAGCGGGGATTAATTTCGTGGAGCACATTCCAGCCCAGCCCCCACTTTTCGAGGGTGCCGGTGCGAAAGTTCTCGCAGAGCACGTCGGAGCGGGCCACGAGTTGCTTGAAAATCTCCTTGCCCTCGGGACGCTGCAAATCAAGGGTGAGCGATTTCTTGTTGCGCGACTCGCTCAGCCAGGTCAGGGTATCGCCGCGTTCCGTCGGGGTGCCAAAGCGCCGCAGCGCATCACCGCCGAGGGGATGCTCCACCTTGATCACCTCGGCTCCGAACTCGCCCAGGATGGTCGCGCAGTATGGCGCGGCGATGACTGTCGCGGCGTCAATAACCTTAATGCCCGCAAGGGGCAATTTGTCCTCGTCCGGTTGGTGGGTCACGTTTCTCTCCTCTTCAGGCTGCCGGGCAACCCGGAGGGTTGCCCTACAGGTTCGGTTGCACCTCTGCTATGTTTAGATGATCTTCCGCTGGCGAAGGTACTTGATGTCATCGGGCGTGAGGCCGAGCATTTCGCGCATCACCTCGTAGGTGGCATTGCCCAGGGGCGGTCCCAGGTTGGTGATACGGCCGGGGGTTTCAGAGAGCGTCGGCACCACGCCGGGCACCACCACTTCGCCGACCCCTTCCTCGTAGATGCGGGCCAGGTTGCCGCGGGCCTGAAAGTGTTCGTCCTCGAAAATGTCGGCGATGCTGTTGAGTTTGCCGATGGGCACCTCTTTCGCCAGGCAGATGGCCATCACCTCATCGCGGGTGAGCGAGCCGACCCAGTCAATGACGATCTTGTTAACCTTGTCGCGGGCGGCCAGGCGCTTGCGTTGCTCGCCGTACAGCTCGGTGGAGGCCAGTTCGGGCTGCCCCATGGCCTCGGCCAGGCGCTCGAACATCTTGTCAGTGGTGCAGGCGATTGCCACCCATTTGTCATCGCGGGTGCGGAAGTGGCCATGGGGCACGGCCACGAAGCTGCCGGCCCCCTCGCGCTCGCGGATCTTGCCGAACAGGCCATAGGCCGCGGCGATCTCGTCGAGCTGGCGGAAGACGGCCTCGTAGATGCCAATGTCAATCACCTGGCCCTCGCCAGTGCGCTCGGCGTGGCGCAGGGCGATCAGCACGCCCACCGCCCCGTAGAGACTGGCGATGTAGTCCCCCAGGGGCACATTCCCTGGCAGCACGGGAGTTTCGTTGGGAAAACCAGCTAGATAGGACAGCCCGCCAAAAGCATGGGCGATATGGGCAAAGCCCGACCGCCGGCGGTAGGGGCCTGTCTGCCCATAGCCCGAAACGCGCAGCATCACCAGGCGCGGGTTCGCTTCCCGCACCTGGTTCCAGCCCAGGCCCCATTCCTCCATCGTGCCGGGGCGGAAGTTCTCGATGAGCACATCGGAGCGCTCGACCAGCTTCAGGAAGAGTCGCACCCCCTCGGGCTGCCGCAGGTCAATCGTTACCGACTTGCGGTTGCGGGCCTCGCTCAACCAGGCCAGACTGGCATCGTGGCGCTTGGTAGGCGTACCGAAGCGGCGCATGGGATCCCCGGCAATCGGGTGCTCGACCTTGAGCACCTCGGCCCCAAACTCGCCCAGGATCGAGGCAGCGTAGGGACCGGCCAGGAAGTTGCCCACGTCAATCACCCGCACACCGCTCAGCGGCAGGCGCTCGCGGTCGGGTTCGCGTCCACGCAGATCGGACTGGAGCACAGGCGTAACGTCCTCATATGAGGGACGCTCGCTTCCCTCGGGTTGGGGCTGCGCCTCAGCCTGCCCGGCATCGTTGGCGGCGTCGTGAGGGGCGACCTGTTCAGTTGCACTCGCACGGGATCGTCTTGTCACAGTCTGGCCTCCGGTGCACAGCTTCTCCATCTCCGTACACCCTATCGAGCCGGCCTGGTCATACAGGGGAGGAAGCGGGGGAGATGACGTCTCCCGGCAACGATCCGCAATATTAACCAGGTTGGCAGGCTACGACAGATTTCGGAGCAGTGATGATTCACACAATTCTGGGAGCGAGTCAATTGTATAATAGTGCCGGAGTATTTGTAAAGTTTGTTATACGATGCGCAAAAAACCCGAGCAGACCAGGAGGCAGCTATGGAGGAGCCAGGCAACGCCTACGCCGCGTGGATCGGTCGAACGGAACAGGTCACTGACGAACTGTGTGTTGGTCCGGCCCTGGCCGCCGCCGCAACTCTCGACGACGCGCACACACCCCTGGGCGCTGGCGCGGGGCTGCCCCTGCTCTGGCACTGGTTCTACTTCCTGCCGCGCGCGCCGCAGTCGCGCCTGGATACGGACGGACATCCGCAGCGGGGCGACTTCTTGCCGCCGATCCCCTACCCGCGGCGGATGTTTGCCGGCGCGCGGCTACGGCTGCACCGCCCGCTCACCCTTGGCCAGCCGGCCCGCCGCGAGGGCGAGATCCGCAATGTCACCGCCAAGACCGGGCGCAGCGGATCGCTGGCCTTCGTTACCGTGAACTACCGTTTTTATCAAAACGACACGCTCTGCCTGGAAGAAGAGCAGGACATCGTCTACCGCGAACCGGGGCCGCCGGTTCCGGCCCCGACGCCGATCGAGCTGCCCCCGCCCCCCGACGGCGCCTGGACGCGCACCATCGTTCCCGACACACGACTCCTGTTTCGCTTCTCGGCGCTCACCTTCAATGCCCATCGCATTCACTACGACCGGCCCTACGCGCGCGACGAGGAGGGCTATCCGGGACTGGTGGTGCACGGGCCGCTCACAGCGATTTTGCTGCTCGACCTGGTGCGCCGCAACACCAACCGCCCTGTCGTGGGCTTCAGTTTTCGCGGCCAGGCGCCGTTGTTCGATCTGGCGCCGTTCCGGCTGATCGGCGTGCCCAACGGCGACCGGGTAAGCCTGGAGGCCCAGGGCCCCGATGGCAAAACGGCTATGAGCGCCGAGGCCGAACTGGGGTGAATAGATCGTGGTCCTCGCCCCTACCCCCTTCCGCTCCACCTTCAGCGGAGGGTGGGAAATGCGCCCGGCTCGGCGAGGCAGAGGAGGGTGAAAAGTATCGAAGGTTCTTTACATCCTCGCCAGGAGGATGGTCCGGAAGGGCGCAGCCCTTCCAGGTGCGTCCTGATGTTCATCTTGCGCTGCGCGCGACACGGGGAACGCCATGCTCTCCTCCTTTTCCTGAGGGGAAGGTTCGGGAAGACCGCGCCCTCCCAGGAAAACCGTTTTTCATCCCGGCAGTGCGCGCAGCCCATGACTAACCGAATAACAGTGCCAAAGGAGGACAGCTATGCCCAGGAAGATCCTGCAACTCGTCGGCGATTACGCGGAAGACTACGAAGTCATGGTGCCCTTCCAGACGCTGCAGGCCGTCGGGCACACGGTGCACGCGGTATGCCCCGACAAGAAGGCCGGCGAGACCGTGCGCACGGCCATTCACGATTTTGAGGGCGACCAGACCTACAGCGAGAAGCCCGGCCACAACTTTGCGCTGAACGCCACCTTCGCGACGATCAACCCCGAAGAGTACGACGCGCTGGTGATTTCGGGCGGGCGCGCGCCGGAGTACCTGCGGCTCAACCCGCGCGTGCTGGAGATTGTGCGCCACTTCTTCGACGCCAACAAGCCCGTGGCCGCGATCTGCCACGGCGCGCAGATCCTCACCGCGGCAGGCGTGGTGAAGGGCCGCAAGGTCTCGGCCTACCCCGCCGTCGGCCCTGAAGTGGAACTGGCCGGCGGCGAGTATGCCGGGATCCCCATGCACGCCGCGGTCACCGACGGCAACCTGGTCACCGCGCCGGCCTGGCCGGCCCATCCGGCGTGGCTGGCCCAGTTCCTGGCCGTGCTCGGAACGAAGATCGAGGCCTGAGCGCTTGTTGATGCGCGGTGAACCCGCCCTTGCCTCGCTTACCTGCGGCGGGTAGCGTAACTCTCCGGGTTGCGTTACCCGCCGCGGGTGTTGTACAGCAACGCCGTCGTTACTACGTAGATCGCAATGATCCCCAGCGAGTCCCGCGCGACCAGGAACGCTTTCCGTTCCAGGCGATAGACCAGGCCCACCACCGCCACCGCTGTCATCGCGATGGCGCCGATGGCGGCGAGCATATGGCTCGTAGAGACCCCGGCCAGCAGCGGGCCGGGGGTGTACAACAGATCGTCGAGGGCCAGGATTAGCCCGACATTGAACAGATTGCTGCCGAAGATATTCCCCACGGCCATATCCACGGCGTTCATCCGCAGGGCGGCGACTGCGACGACCACTTCGGGCAGCGACGTGATCAGGGCGACAAAAATGGCGCCGAAGAAGGTCTGACCCAGACCGGTGATGGCCGCCAGTTCCGCGCTGAGACCGGGCAGATAGGTGGCGGCGATGATCACCAGCGCCCCGTTGAGGCTGAAGCGCGTCACGGCATAGCGGAAGGTGACGTGCTCGTAGTTGACCGCCTCGGCCACTTCTTCAACGAAGGCCGCGATGCGGCGCTGCTCGTAGATGAAAATGGTGCGCATTGCAAAGAGATAAATGACGAAGAAGGCCACGCTGGCCACGCTGAGCCAGCCGATGGCCGGGATGCTCCCGGCAGCCACGATGCTGATGCACACCAGTGCCAGTGCTAGAATGCCGAAGGCCGCAGTCAAGATCTGGCCCTGGTAGACCCGCGCGGTGATCGGCGCCGCGCCGCCAAGGGCGTCGAGAAGCGCGATGATCAAAATGTTGAACATGCAACTGCCGAGGATGTCGCCCACGGCGATGTCGGGAACCCGGTAGACCGCCACGGCGCTGAACCCGGTGAAGAGTTCGGGCAACGAGGTCACCGAGGCCAGCAGGATCACCCCGATCCAGGTCCGACCCATGCCGGTCTTCTCCGCGATAATGTCGCCGTATTTCGAGAGTTGCACCCCGCCGACGAGTACAGCCGCGCTACAGAGAATGAACAGTAGCCAGGTGAGCATGACGAACCTTTCAGTGTGGTGCAACCGTCATAAATCCGAGGACGCGTTCGGCATTGGTGGCGCACCCGTTCGGCCCCGCAGGCCCACCCGCCCATCGGCGGGGTCATTCCGTCCGTCGGGGGGGCCAACCCGCCCATCGGCGGGGTCATTTCGCCCATCGGGGGGGCCAACCCGCCCATCGGCGGGGTCATTTCGCCCATCGGCGCGGTAGAGACGGCCCGGCGGGCCGTCTCTACCGCCCCCCCGCCGCCCCGTCATCTACCCCCCGCGTATCTCGGCCGCTCGTGGGCGCGACCGGCGCCCGTGGGTCACATACACAAGGACGCCGCGTGGAAAATTATCCTCTCGTTGCATTGCGACTCATCAACAGGAACGCTATACTTGCCAGCGACCCATTCTCTCACACCCAGGGAGGGCCAATGCAGCGGTTCAGGCAATCAATTGTCGTTGTGACCGGGTGGTTCCTTGCTCTGCTTGCCCTGCTTCTGCTCCTGCCAGGCGGCGCTGTCTTCGGCACGGAACAACCCTCGTCTGCAAGCTTCGTGCATCTGCCGCTGGTAATCCGCCACCCGTTGCGGGGAAGTTGGCTCGATTATGTTAATTATCATCGAGCCACAGCCAGACTGCCCCCGGTTACCGAGAATCCAAGTTGGAGCTATGGCAATACCCTGCACGCCCGTTATACGGTTAAGAACGATCTCGTCGAACACACCGAAGATCCGGGCAACCCCTGGTACACCCCCGAAGGTCTGGCCGCCGCCCAATCCAGCAATCTTGTGGCTCATTCTGATATCAACGCAACGGATGCGTGGGCCATTGACAGGTGGATGCAGGGCCCCTTTCATGCCATCGGCATCATTGACCCCGAATTGCTGCAGTCCGGTTATGGGAGTTATCGCGAGGCCGATGGCGGCCTGCAAATGGGAGCGGGACTAGACGTGATCCGCGGGCTGGGCAGGCGTCCTTCTTCAGTAACCTTTCCCGTGCAATGGCCGGCTGATGGCGCGATTGTCCCGCTGACTGCACATCAAGGCGAGTACCCCGATCCGCTCGCCAGTTGTCCGGGCTACAGCCTTCCAAGCGGCCTGCCGATAATCCTGCAACTCGGCCCTGGAGATCGGACGCCTGCAGTTGCCGCTTCGGCGTTTCTGCAGGGCACTACGCCGCTTCCACATTGCGTGTTCGACGAAACGAGCTATGTGAACGCTGATTCTGCGCAGCAGGCCCTGGGTCGGGTCATTCTCGACGCCCGCGATGCTGTCATCGTGATTCCCCGCAGCCCGCTTACGCCCGGCATGAGCTACACGGTTTCGGTTACTGCAAACGGGCAAACGCACACCTGGTCGTTTACGGTCTCAAGCAGCGCCACGACGGTTTCGGAGTAGCATCCTCTGGCCTGGAAGACACAACAATGCAGGTTCCCCTCTGGAACCAACCATCTGGGCTGGTCCCACATAAATACAGCATAAGCATCAACAGATAGGAGGCACGCTATGCGCGTCAAAATAGGCACATCGGCCGATTTTCCTGAGGCCACTCTGGTCGAGGTAACCGGCCAGAACATCAACCTGGTGGCGGCCCGGATCAATGGCAAGATCTATGCGGCCCACGGGCTGTGCCCGCACCTCAACCTGCCGCTAAACCGCAGCCATCTCGAGGGCAGTACCCTGACATGCTCCTGGCATGGTTCGCAGTTCGATATGACCACTGGCAAGAACCTGGACTGGGTGCGCGGGCTTGGCGGCATGCGCCTCCCTGGCTGGTCGCGCGCGCTGATCGCCCTGGGCAAGGAGCCAACCCCTCTGACCACCTATCCGGTCACCGAGGAGCAGGGCGAAGTGTTTGTGGATCTGTAGCCTGTAGACCGCACAGGTCTGATAGACGTCGGGCAAGAATCGCCTCTCAATTCAGGGGGGCGCGCCAGGTCTCGAGCGAAGTTCTCGGGGCAAGCCCCAAACCTTCGGGTGGTTCTGGCGGCTGCGCCGTCAGGTCCACCCGAAGAGCAACCCCTGGAACAGATACATCGCCTTACACCTGACCGCAGGAAATGGACGATACATCAGTCGTGACAAGTAGTCCATCCGGCGCGTGTCTGGACGGGAAGGTGTAGGAGAGCCGCACCTTCCACGAAACCCTCTTTCTCGGTCTGGCGACCGGATGTTCTGTGTATGGAGGAGTGAATGAACATCGCCCTGGTGAGCAACGACGGAACCCGGATAAGCCGTCACTTCGGGCGCGCGCAGAGCTACGTGGTGGTAACCATCGCGGAGGGGCGCGAGGTGGCCCGCGAAATTCGCGCCAAACCTGCGCGCCACGGCCACAGCCAGCATGTGCTCGGCCTCGACGAGGTTGGCGAGCGCCAGCATGGTCACGACCATGATGCTATACTGGCGCCTATCGCCGACTGCGCGGTCGTCATCGCCAACGGCATCGGCGCGCCGATGAGCCAGCGCGTGCGCCAGGCCGGGCTGCAACTCATCTGCACCCCCATCCTCAGCGTGGACGAGGCCATCGCCGCCTTCCTGGCAGGGACGCTGGACGACCATCCGGAATTGGTGCATTAATAGAACTATGCAGGGCAACCCCGAGGGTTGCCCTGCCGGGCTGCCCCGGCCATCAGGCCGATTCCAACCCTGTGCCAACCGGAACAACGGTATCGGCAGGCGCCGCCCCCGGGCGCAGGATGGCTGCGCAACCCTCGTCGCCTGGCACCTCGCCGGCAGGCGCCGCATGCACCGTTGCACCGCACTGCATGGATAGCACCGCGGCCAGGTTGAGCAGATCATCGTCGCCGATCTCCTGCTTTGCGTGGAACGCCATTTCGCCCGTCTGCGGATCGTACCGCCCCCACTGCTCGCGATCGAGGGCCACGAGCAGCGTATCCACCTGACCGGCGACGGCTGCCGGCAGAACGAGGCGCAGGGTCGCGGCGACACGGTGATTGTTGCGCGCCGCGAGGGCTTCGTAGCGTTCGCGCGCTGCGCGCCGCTCTTCCGTTGGATCGGGACGCACGATCTCCCACGCCCGCGCCCCTAATTCGGTGAGAGTCAGCCGGGCCGGGCTGCCGACAATCGCGTTGTCGCAAATTGCCGGATAACGGCTGACGGCGCGGTAGATTGCCAGCACATAGGCCGTGCCGCAGAGGACCAGCGGCGTGCGCGTCTCGGGCACGGTGCGCAGGAGCGCACGGTCAATCTGCTGGCAGTAGCGCTGGATCTGCGACTTGAGCTCATCGGCCGCATCGCCGTGCCCGTGGAACACCGGCCCCCGTTCGCCGCCCGCGCCGGGTACGCCCGGGTGCAACTGGCGCTGCGGTTCGAAATCGTCATACTGCAGCAATTCATCAAGCCCGGACGGCGCGCCGGGAAGTTCGCGCGGCTCCAGCGCGGCGCCGTTGCCGGCAAAGAGTTGCACGCCTGCCTTGCCCAGGCTGAGCACATAGTACGCGGCGCGATCCGTGACCAGCGGCGCCAGCGGTTTCAGATGGGGCCACTGGCCCAGCACCACCAGCTCCGGCACGGGGCCAGGGACGCGATACGTGACCGAGCGATCAGGCCAGGCGAACAGGACGCAGGCCGCGTGATTGTTGGTCTGGCGCGCCAGCTCCTCTACCAGCTCCCGCGCCGCGCGTAAGTGGTTGGCCACCATCGCCGGAGCGCCGCTGCGGGCATCGAGATGTTCCTCAAATCCACGCAGGATCTGCCGCAGACGACTGGCCGCGGCCCGCCCGCCCGCGTCGCCTACCGGCAGATAGATCGAGAGGCACCCTTCTGCTGCCGGCCTGGCGAGATCCAGGAACATATCGCGCGTCAGATACTCCAGCATCAGGCCCTCCTTTCGTTTCACACCACCTTGCGGCCGCCGCGCCGAACAGGCCCGCAGTGGCCACCGCCCGCCGCGCGGCCAGTTGTGGAAACCCAGAGGCGCACAAACAGGCTGCCTCCCCTTCCGCAAGGCAGCCAGCGAGCCGTCTTTCTGACGGTGTCATGCTAGTATAGCAGAAAAGAAGTCCGAATAGCGTAATGTTTTCGCCACGCTCCGTAAGGAGATCGAGACCGCGCCGATCTGGCTCTCGAGAGCGGGTCGCAGGGCAACTGCGCCTTCCTGCACCCCTCCAGGAGAGTGACATGGGTGCGAATCATATCCAGGGTCACGGCCTGGTACACCCTCAGGCATATACTATCTGAGCGGCAAATCGATTCAGAAGTCTTTGAATAGCAGGGGCATGGAGGCTTCGAGGGGCTTTGCCCGTCCGAAAGCTCCGGTTCGGTACGGTGCGGCCGCACCGCGCCGTACTGAACGGGAAAACCGTGCCAGGGGCGGCAGACTCTCGCCTCGCCGCCGAGACGCAGTCTCGTCATGTTTTACATTCCACGCTACCGTTGGCGGGGAGGCTCCGCCTCTCCACAACCGCCGTTCTGCCCGCGGCAGACGCGCGCCCGGCGAAACCACGAGGAGTCTGCCGCGGGCGGAACCAACGGAGCACGAAGGCTGCGGCCTCTGTGCCTACCCCAACGGGTATGCAACAGGCTGCGCAGCGAACTCATGTCCAGACGACACGACCAGATACACTGCTCACGCGACAACGCGCAACTACAAACTATGGCCTCATCATTTATCACAGGAAGTTTCTCCTGGAAAAACATTCTCCACCGCAGCCTGTACACCTGGGAAGGCCGGGTTATGCTGGCTGCATTTGTATGGTCCGGAATCCATCTGCACTGGCTTGCCTTCCGCTGGGGCAACCCCGCCTTTCACGAAGTGATCAGCACGGTGTTTTTCGTTCCTCTAGCCCTGGCTGTTGTCGGGCTCGCGCTGCGCACTGGCGTTTCTCAACGGTTCGATCCACACGCACGGCGGACCTGGCTGCTGTTGAGTTGCGCCTATGGCGCGAGCCTGCTGGGTGAAATACTGTCCACTGGCTACACCCTTGCCATCGGAGAAGTGCCCTCACCATCGCTGGCCGACGCAGCGTATCTGAGCTTCTACCCGTTTGCGCTCGCCGCGCTCCTGACCTTTCCCGGCGCCGCGCAGCAACGTGACGCACGCATCGCATTCTGGCTAGATGTTGCGCTGGTGACGCTCAGCAGCGCTATGGGATTGTAGTATTTCGTCCTGGAACCGCAACTGATCCAGGGTGGCGAAAACTGGCAGTTACTCGTCCTGGCCCTGGCTTACCCTCTAGGCGATCTTGCCGTGATCTTCGGCCTGGCCGTTGCAGCATTGCGTGGTGCAACCGGCGGTGGTCAGCTTACCCTGCGGATCTTGATTATCGCTTTTGTCGCCTCGGTTATTGCCTCCATAGGCTACGCATCGCTTCTGCTCCGGGAACTCTACGACTACACTTCCTGGCCCAACGCGCTCTGGTCACTGAGCTACTGCACCGTGATCGCAGGCGCGTGCTATCACTCCTGGTACGCTGCTGAGCCAGGGGCCGTGACCGCATCGGTATCGAACACGTCACACGATATGTTGGCGTGGCTGCCGTACCTGACCATTGCCTTTGGGTTCGGCGTCTTTTTCGTCTCTGCGGTTGCAGACTGGGAGATCGGACACAGTCCGTTGATCATCATCGCTACAGTTCTCACCGGTGTACTGGTTGTACGCCAGGAACGGGCCCTCCGCGCCGAACGACTCGCCAGACAGGAGAGTATGCAGGCGCAACGGATGCTGGAGCAGATCAATCACGAGTTGGAACGGCGCGTCAACCAGCGCACCGCCGAACTCGCCCTGGCGCTGGAAGATGTCAAACGACACGCCGCCGATCAGGCGGCATTGCTCAACGCCATCGAGCAGCAACGCGACATAATTCGCGAGATGAGCGTGCCGGTTCTGCCGGTTGGTAACGACACCCTGGTTATGCCACTGGTCGGAGTCCTTGATAGCGCCCGCCTGGTGCAGGTCCAGGAGCATGCCCTCAAGCGGATCGAAGCGAGCCGTGCCCGCCGACTGTTGCTCGACATTACCGGGGTGCCGAGCGTGGACGCGCAGGTAGCCCAGGGGCTGGTTCGCGTGGTGCAGGCGGCGCGTCTGCTTGGCGCCAGTACGACTCTGGTCGGTGTCCGCCCTGAGGTCGCGCAATCGATCGTCAACCTCGGGCTCGACCTCAGCCACATCCACACCGAAAGCGATTTGCAGAGCGCATTAGCACTCCAGCGACACGTATCCTTGTAGGAGAGCCACGCAGAGGCTGCGCCCCTTCGTCCCCGCGGAGACGACGTGCCATTGCAGCATTCGTGGCGCATTCGGCAAGTTCTTGAATGGGAGGATCTGGGAGAACTGCGCCCTTTCAGAAACCCTCTTCCCCGACCATTCGTGTCCAGGAACCTGCTGGATGCTCCTGGTAGCGAGTACGGGAGGACAAGCATGTTCCAACTCACCCAGCGCCAGATCAATTACGGCGTGTTCGGGCTGACTACCGCGCTGTCAGCCATAACGCTAGTGTTTGTTTCCCTGTTCTATCCTCACTGGGAAGTGCTCGCGCAGGCCCTCGTGGCGCTTGCGCTCAGTGGCGGTCTCTGGTTTGCTTACTGGCGCGGTTGGGATCAGGCCCGCTACGCGCTGCTAGTTTTCATGACTGTGGTTGTCGCCGTCGGAACAGATGATGAGTTTTTGCGTGACGGCTTTAACCACGTGATCTACGCCGTTCCCGCAATGGCACTGGTGCTTGCCGGCCCCCTCTGGGTGCTGGGGAGCGCGCTGGCGGTGCTGGCTGCCTTTGTCTATCGCATAGGCGCGCTCTACCTTGACCCGCTTGATCTCATCACCTTTTTGTTCATTATCGGCGGGATGACCTTCAGTCGCCTGGCGGTTGACAACGCATGGCGTCTGGAAGCGGCAAAGCGCGAAGCGGAGGAGGCCCGCGCGCAGGCTGAACAGCGTGAACGTGACCTGGTTGCCCAGGCTGCCGAACTGGCGCGGCGCAACGCGGAGCAACAACGTCTGCTCGAACTGGTCGCCACCCTGGAGACCCCCGTGATCCGGCTGGCCGAGGGCATTTTGCTGGCGCCGCTCGTCGGCGCGCTCGACGAACGCCGCGCCCAGGCGCTTACCACGCGCCTGCTCCAGGAGGTCAGCGCGCAACGGGCGCGCCGGGTGATCCTCGATATTAGCGGGGTTCCCCAGGTGGACGACCAGGTGGCCCTGGCGCTGGGCAATACCACCCGCGCCCTGGAACTGCTCGGTTGTCAGGTCGTGCTTACCGGCGTCTCGGCCAGCGTGGCGCTTACCCTGACCCACCTGGGCATCACCCTTGAGGGGGTGACGATTGCGCGCTCGCCGCAGGAGGCGCTGGGGAGGTGATAGTGGAACGGGCAGGATCCCGTTCCTTCCCCCTCGTCCCATGCCTCATCGCTATAGGGAAGCCAGGTTTCCCCACGCCCCTCCACACCTCCACACCCCCACAGCTCTACTCCTCCGCCTGGTAGGGCCGGCGTTTCAGGTGCTTGTGCGCGCCCCAGCGTCTGGCTGCCTGCCGCCAGCCGAACGTGCCAACTAGCCGGTAGGCCCAGGGGGGGATGAGCGGCCTGCTGATCAGTTTCCGGGCTTCCGGGGGGATGGATCGCCCCCGCGCCAGAGCCTCGGCGGCCAGAGCGAGCGCCTTTTTCAGGGGCCTGGCGCGCCCGTCCAGTTCGGTCAGCGGCGTACCGTGTACTACCCCTTCACCTCCACCGAGGGCCAGACCGCCCAGCCAGGCGAAGCCGGCGCTGCGCGCGAACTCGGCGCAGACGGCGAGGGCATTGGCGTTGTGCTGCGGTTCGGGGAAGCCGCAGTTGACCAGGGCGGCAAAGCCGGCGGCCGGGGCCGGATGCGCCGCGCGGTGAGCGGCGAGCCGCTCCAGGAGCAGGATGACGGGCGCGGGCAGGGTGTCGAAATAGAGAGGGAAAGCGGGCACCGTAAGGTCGGCGCGCTCGATCTGGCCGAGCAGATGTTGCATCTTGTGCGGGTTGTTGA
Organism: Chloroflexaceae bacterium; assembly: GCA_025057155.1. Lineage (NCBI taxonomy): Bacteria > Bacillati > Chloroflexota > Chloroflexia > Chloroflexales > Chloroflexaceae > Chloroflexaceae bacterium. The sequence continues at coordinate 17,827 of JANWYD010000024.1, read as the reverse complement.
GCGTCGTGTAGATGTGGGTGATTTCAGTTTGTACGCCACGCGCCTCGAGTTGCTGCATGAGGTAGTCGCCAATAGCGTGCGAGGTGCTGGTGCTGGTGCGCGGGCTGCCAACGAGCAGCAGCGCGCTGCGGGGAGCAGCGCGACCCTGATCCGGGTCGAGTTGATTGATTGGCAAGGTTGGGCGAGGATCGGATTCGCCGCGCGCCATTATGTCCAGGGCGAAGGCGATCTGCAAGGCGAGCGCCGCTTCCGTAGGATCGCCGCTCACAATCTCGCAATGCCAGGTCCGGGCATACAGATTGAGACTGTTGCGCCAGACCAGGTGGCGGAAGATGGCCGCGGCGGCGGGGTTGCGCTCGGGCTGCCAGCCAATGACGAGGAGGTCGGCGTAGCGGGCGTAGCGTCTGGCGTGGTGGGTCTCGCCGCTGAGGGTAACAAAGAAGGGCGAGATATTCTGGATCTGGTGGTCAACGGCCTTTTTAAGGGTAGAGCTGTACCCGCCGAAGGTTATGGGGGTGAGGTAGATGAGCAGGTCGGCATTGGCGACGGCGGCGGCGATCTCACGGTTGTCATCGGCGACCATGCACTGACCGGGGCTGCGCACCCAGCAGAAGAAATCGCCAGCGCAATTGCCAATTTTGTTGTCGCGCAGGGTAAAGGTTCGCACGCTGTGGTCCTGCGATGCCAGGTGCGCAAGCACGGCGCGTTCGACTCGTGCGCCGAGGGAGTCATCGGCAGCGGCGCCGTTTAAGATCACGACGCGCATTGCAGTTCTCCTTCTCCAGAAACGATGAACTGGCGTTTGATGTTCTCCAGCTCGCACTCGTAGAGCGCGGCCCCATCCGGCCCCAGGGGCGGAAGTGATTGCTGATTTCGAGCGAAACCATCCCGTGCACGCGCGCCCAGATCAGCACCGCGACCGGCAGGCTTTGTTCGTCGTAAGTGTGCCATAGACTTTCCACCGCTCAGATGGCCCGCACCCCGACCGGCAGCACCTGGTCGAGGGGCGCCGCGTAGGCGGGAATGGGCGTGCCGAAGATGAACTGATACCGCTCCGGGCAGAGGCTGGTTGGCTCGCGCGGCGGCGTGCGTTGTTCAACCGGTTTTGTCCTCAGCCGGTAATTCGGGCAGGTAGATCACAAACTCCGCGCCACGCCCCACCTCTGACTGGAGCGTAATCGTCCCCCGCATCTGCCTGATCAGGCTGTAGCTGATCGTCAGACCCAGACCAGCGCCCTTGCCGGGACCCTTGGTGGTAAAGTACGGCTCGAAAATGCGCGCCGCGACCTCGGGAGCGATCCCGCTGCCGGTATCGCGAACCGTCAGTTGCACGTACCTTCCTGGCGCCAGCTCAGGTACATCAGGATCCTGCCAGACAATCTCGCAACGGCCCGTGCTGATCGTAATCCGCCCGCCTGACGGCATCGCGTCGCGGGCATTTTTGACCAGGTTGACCAGGACGCGCTCGAACTGAACTGGTTCAACCTGGCACAGGAGCGCATCCGGCGCCAGACGGTAAATTAGCTCCACATCCTTCCCCAGCAAGGGTCGCAACAACAGATCGGTCTGCCGAACCAGTTCATTCAGGTCACGGCGCTGCATCGCCACCTCGCCACGCTGGCCGATGATCTGCAGTTCGCGCACCAGGTCCTTCCCCCGTTTCAGCACTGACCGGATGGCATCGAGATCGGCCCGCGCCGGGTGGTCGCCTTCCAGACTATCCAGCGCCAGTTCGCTGTGTCCTTCGATAACCGTGAGCAGGTTGTTGAAGTCGTGGGCGATGCCGCTTGCCAGTTGACCCAGGGCCTCAAAGCGGTTCAGACGCGCCAGCTCGGTAGATAATCGAGCTGTGACGAGGGCCTGAGTCAGCCGCTCGGCAAGTTCCTGTACCGCTTCCAGATCAAGGCGCCGGTAGATCCCCGCCGGGTGATTGCTGAACAGCAACAACGCGCCAAGGGGTTGATCGCGGGCGATCAGCGGCGCGGCGATGAGCATGGTTGGCCGTATGGCCGACCATAGCGCCCGGCGCGCCCCGCCGGGCGTAATCCGGACGGCCAGATCCTGATCCGGGTCGGCGAGCATAAGGGGCCGGCGTTCCTGGATCACTCGAGTGAGCAGGTACGGTTCAGCCGGGTCAGCAACGATCTGGCGCAGCGCGGTAAGGTGTGGTTTGCAGCCCGGGTCGAGGCAGGCCGCGGCAACGGTCTGCAGCCGTCCATCGCGCTCAAGGAGATCGATGCAACAACCATCAACCCAGGCGGCAATATGCCTCGCGGCGGTGTCCAGCATCTGCGCCTCGTCGGCGCGCTTCGTCAGAACGCCGCCAACATCGGCCAGAAGCCGCGTGGCGCGCAACCGGCGCTCCCGCTCGGCGACCAGGGCGCTCATGATCAGCCCGGTTACAACCAGCACGGCCAGGAAAGTCTGCAAAAAAAAGAGGCCGTTGTCGAAGGCCGCAACGACGAAGGGCCCGTTCCCCAGCCTGGTCAGCCCGATTGTCAGGATAGAAATGACGCCAATCGCGACAGCGGCGCCGTGAGGTCCGAACCGCAGGGCGGCCCAGATGACGAAGACGAAGAGCACGTAGGCGTAGTTTAACTCGAAACGCATTACGACGCCCGTGACTGTGATGAGCAGGCCATACAGCACGGCCACCTCGACGATGCGGTTCCAGCGCAGGTAGCGAATCCCCGGCCGTTGCAACGCAACGAGCGCCGGCGCAACCGTCAGCACGCCCATCACGTCGCCGATCCACCAGGTGCGCCAGAAGCGCCAGGCTTCGGCGCCAGGAATCCCCTGGCTCAGTATAAACAACGCGCTCGCCCCGGTGGCGGCGAGCGGAACGCTGATCAGCATCGTGACGGCGATGAACGCCAGCACCTCTTTGAGCGCGTCGAGTTCGAACGAGGGACCAAGTAGCGGCCGGAGCAATGCCACGCCAATGACCGCCTCCAGGGTGGAACATACCGCGATTCCAATCTCGATTGGAACCGGAATGCCTATCCATATTCCGGTGATCATTTCACCGACGAATACCCCTGGCCAGAGCCACAGGCCTCCCTGGAACAGGGCCAGGAAGACAACTCCGGACAGGGGCCACACCGGTGAGAATGGATTCGGCGCCGTGGCAAAGAGCAGCCCGAGCGACGCTACGACCACATAGACTCCGCAGAGGAGCGCATTGAGGATCACCAACCGAACCGGGTTTGTATGAAGCAGGCGGCTGATGGCTGGCACGGGCTTGCCTGGTCTGGCGGGCTCGTCATTCCCTGATTATGCAGGACTGCGGCCAGCGGCGGCTCTCCTGCCGGCGCCTTCGCTCCGCTGCTATTCCCTACGTATGCGGGCCTGCGATCGCGCGGTCGGACAGCGGCCAGGGCACGGCAGGCGCGATGAACTGCGAATGCGTCGCACTTTGTCCTCTCCTGGAAGATAGAGGGAGGATCGAATGGCAATAGCCACGGTATTGTAGCACACGGCAGCGCAGGGCCGAAGCAGTGGCTACGCCACTGCTTCGGCCCTGCCGTACCGCATCAGGCTTCCTTCTCCAGCACGAACAGCAACTGCCCTTCCTTCACCACGTCGTTCAGCTTGATGCAGACCTCGGCAATACGGCCGGTGAAGGGGGCGAGAATGGCGTTTTCCATCTTCATTGCCTCGAGGTTTGCCACCTCCTCGCCTTTGTGCACAACATCGCCGACATGGATCGGGCCGCGCTGCGGGTTGCCGATGCGCCATACGTTGCCGTTGATTGGAGCGCCGATTTCATTGGGGCCCTTTGCCATCCGTATCTCCGCCTTCCTGGCCCGCGGCGTCGTCACCGGGTAGACTCGGGTCACATTGTTGACCTTCAGCACCACGTGGATGACACCCTCGTGTTCGGCGCCGACTGATACGAGCTCGATACAGCATGGCTTGCCATCAAGCTCGAAATCAACCTTATCGCCACTGCGCCGCAGGCCGTTGCGCCAGACATCCGTCGGCAGCACCAGGGGCGCCATGCCGTAGCGCTCGCGGAACTCGATGAAGCTGAGGGCATCTTTGGGATGCATCAGGTAGAGAATGAACTCCTCCTCCGTCGGCGCGCGCCCGATGGCCTCGCTCAAGGTCTGGCGGAGCTTGTCGAGATTGTCGTCCTTGAGCGTATCGAGGGGCGAGAGGTCGGTGCGCGCCTGGATCTTCGCCTGCCACTCGTCGCCGAAGGCGCTCTGGTACACCCAGTCGGCCGGCCAGCCGACTGGCAGCCTGCCGTAGCCACCCACAAGCAGGTTCTTGAAATCCCCGGAAGCGTTGCGGAACAGTTGCAGGAGCTCCTCGCGCTCCTCCTCGCTCATGGCCTCCATATCCTGCCCCTGCTCCTCGACGAACTTGCTGAGCAGCGCGATGAGCCGCCGGACGCCGGCCTCGCCCTGCTCCTTCGCATAGCGGTTGACGATCCCGCTGCACGTCACCCAGGTGATCTGCGAGCCCGGAGTCACGTCGAAGTAGCGCACGATCTGGTTATAGAGGGACATGACGCGCAGGATCGCCGGCATGAGGTGCAGGAACCCCCCTTTCTCGGCCTGCTCAAATGAGCTGGGAAAGGCCCCGCCGGGCATACGGTGTCGGGTCACGCCGTGATCGTAACCCTTGAACGGCGACTCGGCCCACTCGTAGTGCCCGATCCACTCGCGCACCTGCTGGTTGGCTTGCTCCGCAGCCGACCGGTTGAGATGCACGTGGATGCCGCCCTCCTCGAAGTAGGCCTGCACCCCGAGGATGGGCGAGTGGCCGTAGAAACGCACCAGGGCGTCCTCCTGGACATCAACGATCTTGGCCCCGGCCTGGGCGGCGGCGAACAGCGCCGGCACAGCCAGCCCGTCGGTGACGTGGCGGTGGTAGTGGACCAGCAACTCGGGGTAGTGCTCCTTGATTGTCGTCACCAGCTGGCCGATGCGCACCGGGTTGCCGACGCCGGCCATATCCTTGATGCAGAGGATAATCTCATCAACGCCCCCGGCAAGGGCGACGATCTCGCGGACCACACCCAGATAGTACGCATCGGTGGCCCAGTCGGCCACCGTAAACGAGATCGCCGGCTCGAACAGCCGTCCGCGCTTCATCACCACTTCGGCTACCGCGCGCATATTGCGCACATCGTTGAGGAACGAAAAACAGCGCCAGACATCAATATCCACCTGTGAGACGGCGTACTCGATAACGTTCCGGGGGTAAGGCCGGTAGCCCCACAGGTTCGTCTCGCGGACCAGGGTCTGGAGCAGGACGTTGGGCATCAACTGGCGCAGGATCTGGATCTCCTCAAACGGGCTCTCGCGGCGGTTCATGATCCCGACGTGCCAGCGTGCGCCGCCGTGACACTCGGCGCTGAAGAGGCCCATCTGGTTGTACATCGGGGCCAGGGTCTTCAGATCGTAGATCCGGTGGCGATTCTTGAAGTCGGACTGCCCGGAGTCGCGCATGCTCACCGACGTCAGGCAGACGCCCTGCAGATTGCGCACCGCCTGGACGATCTCGCGGGCGGTCATGCCTGGCCGCACAAAAACGTAATCTTCCTGAACGGCGGCCGGCGGGGAGACAGTGATGGTTGCCATGGTTCACCTCACATCCAGCTCTGCGGGCCCAGGGCGGAGATCTCGGCCACGTACTGGGCGACCCGGAGCATCTCGTCCTCGCTGGTGCGCTCGCGGAAGCCGGAGACAAGCTCCGGCAGGTGCTGCTCGATGAACTTGGTCGAGAAGTCGCCAGCGATGAACTTGGGGTGCCTGATGATGCTCAGCAGCAGGGGCGCGAGGGTCTTGATGCCCTCAATGCGCAGGTCGCCGGTGAGCGCCCGGTCCATCACCCGCAGCGCGTCGGCCCGGTCGGCGCCCGAAGTCATCAGAAGCATGAAGAGCGAGTCGTAGTACGGCGGAATGTCCTCGCCCTCCGCCGCGCCGAGCAGGACGCGCACATTAGGGCCGAGGGGCGTGCGCAGACGGGTAATCTTGCCGAACGAAGGGCCGAAGGTCTTGGGGTCCTCGGCGTTCAGGCGCACCTCGAGCGCGCAGCGGTTGGGGACGACATCAAGTTGCTTGATCGGCAGGGGCTTGCCCTCGGCGACATCAAGCATGATGCTGACGATGTCCAGGCCGGTGATGAGCTCGGTGATGCCGTGCTCGACCTGGAGCCGGGTGTTGACCTCGAGGAAGTAGAAACTCTGGGTGGCGGGGTCGAAGATGAACTCCACGGTGCCGGCCGAAGTATAGCCGATCCGGCGCATCAGGCGCGCCGCAGTGACGCAGATCTCCTGGCGCAGGTCATTTTCCAGGGTCGAAGGCGCTTCCTCGATAATCTTCTGGTTGCGGCGCTGAAGGGTGCACTCGCGCTCAAAGAGGTGGACGACGTGCCGGTACTCGTCGGCCACCACCTGCACCTCGATGTGCCGGCCATGCTCGATATACTTTTCTACGAGGACCGTATCGTCGCCAAAGGATTTCCTGGCCTCGGAACGGGCCTGGGCCAGCGCGCCGGGGATCTGCTCGGGCGTGTCAACGCGAACCATGCCCTTCCCGCCGCCGCCGGAGGCAGCTTTGATCATGATCGGAAAGGCGATGTCCTGCTCGCACATCCATTCGGTTATCTGCTCGGGGCGGGTGACGTTTTCGATTCCGGGGATGGTCGGCACATTCGAGCGCCGGGCAATCTCCTTGGCCTGGATCTTGTCGCCCATCATGCGGATGACCTCCGGCCTGGGGCCGATCCAGATCAGACCGGCGTCAATGACCTTCTGGGCAAAGTCGGCATTTTCCGCCAGAAACCCCCAGCCAGGATGGATGGCGTTCGAGCCGCTGGCCAGAGCGGCCTCGATGATCCGATCCCCGTTCAGATACGAATTAATCGGCGGCGCATCGCCGATATGAATGGCCGTGTCGGCCATAAAGACGTGATAGGCCAGCCGATCAGGCGTGCTGTACACCGCGGTCGTGGGGATCTTCCGGTCACGGCAGGTATGCATGATCCTCACCGCCGGAACGCCGCGGTTCGCCACAAGCACTTTGTGGATGGTGCGTTGCATACGGACCTCGCCTCTGGCATTCAGTAGTGCCGAGCCATGGTTTCGCTACGCGGCCTTGTGAGGTGACAGTCGGGGGAGGCACGGAGGGCTGCAGCCTCTGCCTGTTCGGCCCGCGGCGGCAGACACGCCCGCGTTTCGACCGGACGCGCACCTGCCGCGCGCGGAAGGGGGAATGCGGGGAGGCTGCACCTTCGTCTCCTCCAGCCGCTACGCGGGTATGAACCATGTCCAGGTTTAAAATGTGGGGGCAAGTATAGCACAGAAACGCCGGGCGTAGCTTCGCGAGATCGCAAATGCGCGGCCCCGGACCGCCTCTGCACCTCTCCGCATCATCTGCGTCTCTGCGGTAAATGCCAGACCAGGCAGTCCCGACAACGCAGTCTGGCCGCGCCCGTCCTTCATCGCCGCGTTCACCTCGCTCTCCTCGTCGGCCGGCGGCTCATCAGGGTTTGCGCCTCCGCGAGGGGCACGGAGCGGGTCATGTCATCGAAGCCGGTGAGCAGAGGCGGCGTCAAGGCGAGCGGATCGTCCGCGGCCTGGAAGCGGGGTTGCCATTCGCGCGCCAGCGTGGCAGGCTGTTCCTCCTCGGCGTCATCGAGCATCATCAGCCGGTAGGCCGGCGAGAGGTGGAAGTTGTAAGCCATGGAGGGAAGGTACGGTGCAACAATCGCTGGGTGAGATGACGCAAAGACCTGACCGGCAGGCGCGCAGGCCATCTGTGTTCACACCACGGGGCCGCGGGCCTGCCGGTCAGGTCTCATATGGCAGCGTCAGTCACCGGCCACGGGCGCCCCGGCGCCACGCAACGCTTCGTCCCGACCGGGCGCCTGGACCAGCAACCCCACCGCGATCAGCAGCCAGGAGAACCGGGCCAGGTCGCTGCTCCACCAGGCGATAGGCACGGAGAGCAGAAAGACCCCCGGCGGCGTCAGGGCCCGCCAGCGGGATGCCCGCAGGGCATGCGGCGCCATCGGCGCCTTGAGCAGCCGCCCGCGGTTGCTGGCGTACCACCACAGACCGGCGCTCAACAGCCCCGTCGCCGCCATGGTCAGGGCGTAGAAGCTCGTCGCCACCACGCTGTCCGACTCGCCCAGCACGGCCGTGGGGAAAGGGACAAAGGCGATGCCGAGCAACAGCGCCAGGTTCAGCCCGAGCAGGCGCCGGTCGTAGCGAACGATGTGGCGAAACATACGGTGGTGGGCCAGCCAGAAACTGCCGATCACCAAAAAGCTGACGCCATAGCTCAGGTAGCGCGGCCAGAGGCTGATCAGGGCGTTTAGCAGGGCCGCGTTATCGCCATACTCGCCGGCCGGGAGCCGGATCTCGATGGCGAGCAAGGTGATCGCAATCGCAAACACCGCGTCGCTGAAGAAGATCAGCCGCTCCAACCCGATGTGATCCGTCAACGGCGCCGTCGCGCCCCGTGCGTCGTGGGCCGCCATCACGCTTCCTCCTGATCCTCTACGCTCCAACCGCGGAGCAGCCATGCTCCATAGATCACCAGCGTCACGCCGCGGATCACCTGGATAGGGATGACCGGCAGATGGCTGTAGTGGAGCGTGAGATCCTCAAACGCATGCAGGACGATCAGCGGCCAGAGGGTGTTGGTGCGCAGTCGCAGGGCGGCGTAGCCAAAGCCAGTGGTCATTGCCCCTACCACCTGGGCCAGCACCAGCCCTGGGCTCTCGCGAAAGAACAGGTTCGCGAGGTGGGTGAGCCCGAACAGAACGCTGGTGAGTGTGGCCGCGCCCATCGGCCCCAGGCGCTCAAGCGCCCGCAGCACGACGCCACGGAACAGCGCCTCCTCCCGTAACCCGACCAGCAGGTAGGCCACGGCGAACACGCCGGCCATGGGCAATTCGGTGCTGCGGAAGCCGGCCACGAACGGCAGGACGAAGGTCAGCGCTGCCGGCAGCCAGAGCAAGCCGGGTGAGCGCCAGGCCGCGGGCCGGTTGAAGCCCGCCGGGCCCCACCAGCCGAGCAAGGCGATCAGCCCGAGCGTCAGCCCCGTCAGGATGACGAGGGTAACCAGTTCGGCCCAGCGCGGGCCGAGCAGGGCCTGCACCCCCAGTTGCAGGGCCACGCGGATAAGGACATCACCCGCCGCGATCGTCAGGGCCGCGGGGACCGGGCGCCGCGCCAGGGCCGTCGTGAGAATGGCGCGCCAGGTGCGGGTCCGCCCGATGGCGCCGGTCATGGAGTTGTTCATTGTCTTCCTCCGTAGCACTCGTCTACTGTCGTCTCGCCAGCGCGTTCGACGGCGAGCAGCGGGAGATTCAGATCGCGGATCTTCGTCAGCACGCCGAAGAGCGCGCTCTGATCCGGCAGGGCGCCGGAGAGCGTCGTCGTGCCGTCGGCCTCATGGCGCAACTCCATGCCAGCCAGCCAGACTGACCAGCGGGCCGCCAGGTGTCCGCCCACGCGGATGATGTAATGAGCCATCGCCACGGTATCCTTGCTCAGATGCGGCCGCCTTCTCCACGGGGCCGTGCCGCTGCTTATTGCCGACAGTATCGCTCGCCGGCGGGGCAAAGCGCCTCTATCGCGCGATAGAGCCCGCGGTAGAGCCGGGCCGGGAACCTCGCGCCGCGTGGCCTCCACCTGGGGATAGAACCCGAGTAGTGGCGCACAACCACCCAACGGGTATGCTGGCGAGGGGGTCGCGCAAAACACGACGCCACCGGGTTGCGCCGCCTCTCCGCGCGCCGTATAATGCCTGCCTTGAGTATGAATGGCAGGCATGGCGCATTCCGGCGTTGCCGTTGGGAGAGGCAAACCCGTCCGAACACCCCGGGTGTCCTATAGGGTTCCGGGGGCTACGCCCTCTCGGACCCGCCCCTCGGGCCGTTCTCAGGTGTAGGGTTTTCCGACACATCCTCGCGTCGCATTCGCCATCCGGGGCATTGGGACGCCCAACTCCCCCCTCTCCACCGTAGGTGGAGAGGGGGGCAGGGGGGTGAGGACCGTAAGCGCATTGGAATGCCGAAAACCCCTGCTCGCCCCAAAAACCCTACACCTGAGAGGTGGGTCCCCCCGGGTTCCCCATCCTCCCAACGAGCGGAGCAAGCGTTTTCCTGGTAGGGCAAAGCCCGCCCGGACGCGCCCGAAGGGGCCATCCGTACAGGCTCGTAGCAGGCGAACGACGGAAACCTTATGGCGGCGGAAGAACAGGCGGAGGCCGGGCGGCGGCCACCCGATACGCTCCTCGCGACCAGGCTGCTCAGCCCGCCGCGGCGACAACAGATCATCACCCGTGAACGGCTGGTCGCGAAGCTGCGCCAGGGGCAGCAGGGTCCGCTGACCCTGATTTCCGCGCCCGCAGGCGCCGGCAAGACGACGGCCGTGAGCACGTGGCTGCTGGAAGCGCGACCGGCGGACCCGCAATCGCTCGAACGCTTCGCCTGGCTCTCCCTCGACGCCGAAGACAACGACCCGGCGCTGTTCTGGAGCTATGTCTGCGCCGCCTGCGAGCGGCTGGCGCCCGGGGCGGGCGCGGCGGCCCTCTCGCTCGCGCGGGCGCCCCAGCCCGCCCCGCTCCCGGTCATCGTGGCGACGCTGATCAACAGCCTGGCCGCCCTGCCCCCCGTCACCGGTCCCGAGCGGCCCTACGCGCTGGTGCTCGACGACTATCACCTCATCGAGAATCCGGATATTCACGCCTCGCTCATCCAACTGATCGAGCGGCTGCCGCCCCAGGTCCATCTGGCGATCACCGCTCGCGCCGACCCGCCCCTGCCGCTGGCCCGGCTCCGCGCCCGCGGGCTGCTGACGGAACTGCGCGCCGCGGATCTGCGCTTTACCACTGCCGAGGCGCGCGAACTCATTGCCGCCGCGACCGGTCTCCGTCTGGACGAGGCCGCCATCGAGGCGCTGGAGGCGCGCACCGAGGGCTGGGCCGCCGGCCTGCAACTGGCTGCCCTGGCCCTCAGCGATCAGCCCGACCCAAACAGATTTGTCGCCGCGTTTGCCGGGAGTCACCGCTACATCATTGACTACCTGGCCGACGAGGTGCTCGCGCAGCAGCCGCTCCACATCCGGGAGTTTCTCCTCCGAACCGCGATCCTCGATGAGCTCTGCGGCTCGCTCTGCGACGCAGTCCTCGGTATCGCGGCGGAAAGCCGGGCGCCAGGCGCCTCCGCCGGCGATTCCGGCGCCAGCTTCAGCCAGCACCTTCTTCGGGAGTTAGAGCGCAAGAACCTTTTCCTGGTTCCGCTTGACGACCAGCGACGCTGGTACCGCTACCACCATCTGTTTGCCGAGGTCCTGCGGGCGCGGCTGTATGAACTGGCGCCGGAGGCGGCCCCAACGCTCCACCGCCGCGCAGCAGCCTGGTACGCCCGCGCGGTGGCGGTGGACGGCCCCGCGCGGCTCGATGCGGCGGTGCGCCACGCGCTCGCCGGCGGCGACGACGAGCGGGCCGCCGGTCTCATCGAGGATTCGGGCGAGACGCTGCTGCGCCACGGCGCCTTCGCGCGGCTTGCCACCCTGATCCAGGCCCTGCCGCCGGGGCGGGTGGAGGCGTCGCCGGCGCTCGCCATCCTGCTGGCCCGGGCGCGCTTCGGCCGCGCCGAGCCGGACGCCGTGCCGCCCCTTCTCGACGCGGCGGCGGCGGCCCTCCCCGCGGCGGACCTTGCGGAGGACGAGCGCCGCGCGCTGCGGGCCTGGATCGTTGCGCTTGACAGCCACATGCTTCGCGTTCGCGGCCAGTACGCCGAGGCGATCGCGCGGGCGCGCGAGGCCCGCGCGCTCATCAGCGCCGGCGAACCGACCCTGCGCGGCTTCGCGACGATGGGCCTGGCGCTCGCGCTGCACATGGGCGGTGAGCTTGCCGCGGCCGTCGAACCCTACCGCGAGGCGCTGCACCTGCTCGACGCCGATGACCGCCACACCGCGATCACCACGCGGTGCCTGGCCGGGCTGCTCTACCAGAGCCTCGGGCGCTGGGAGGACGCGAGCGCGGCCTACGACGAGGCGCTGGCCCGCGCGCGGCCCGCCGCAGGCGCCTCCGTCGCGCTCCTGCCCGTCGCGGGCTGGGCGATGATCGGCCTGGGCACGCTGGCATACGAGCGCGATGAACTGGCGGAGGCCACCCGGCGCCTCGAGGCCGGGATCGCCCTGGCGGAGCAGGGCGAGGTGCGCGACGCCCTCCCGTTCGGCTACGCGGCGCTGGCATTGCTGCGCCAGGCCGAGGGCCGGCCCGCCGAGGCCCGGGCCGTCAGCGATCGGTTTCTGCGCTTCGCCGCCGAGAGCCTCAAGCTCCCCCTGGTGGCAACCTACGCCCGGGCGGTCGCCGCGCGGCTGGCCCTGCTCCAGGGCGACCTGGCGGCGGCGGAGCAATGGGCGCGACGCTACACGCCTCCGGCTGGCCCCCTGTTTCTATCGGAAGCGTTCGTGTTCGCCACCTGGCTGCAGGTGGGGATTGCCGCGGGGCGCGCCGAGGAGGCGCTGGGTTGGATCATCGCGCGGCTGCCACAGGCCGCGGCGAGCGGAGACGCGCGGCTCATGCTTGAACTGTCCGTCCTGCGGGCGCAGGCGGAGCACACCCTCGGGCGACCCACGGCGGCGGGCGCCCTCGACGAAGCGCGCCGCATCGCGGCGCCTATGTGCGCCCGGCGCATCTTCCTCGACGCCGCGGCCGCGCTTTCAAAGGCGCGGCCCGGCCCGGCTCCGCACGCCCCCGTCGATCTCCCGGCGACATACGGCGCGTCCGTACCGCCCCCCGACACCACGCCACTCGAACCTCTGCAGGAGCCATTAACCGCCCGCGAGCAGGAGATCCTGCATCTGATCGCCGAGGGTCGCTCCAACCAGGAGATCGCCGACCTGCTGGTCGTCGGCGTCGGCACGGTAAAGACCCACCTGCACCACCTGTACGGCAAACTCGCCGCCCGCGACCGGACCCACGCCGTTGCCCGCGCCCGCGCCCTCGGTCTTCTCGCATGAAGATGGCGCCCGGCATGCCTCTCCCTTACCTTGAGCCAGAGACCTTGCGCGCCGCGGTCGCGGACGATCCCTTCTGGAGCGCCAGCCTGGACGCCGTGCTGGCCGCCGATCCGGCGCCGCGCGCCCTGCACCTCGCCATTCTCGTCGAACCCTACATGGGATTGATCCTCGCCGGGCAGAAGCGCATCGAGGCGCGCTTCTCCGTTCACCGCCGCGCGCCGTTTGAACAGGTGCACCCCGACGATGTGCTCCTGCTGAAACGTTCCAGCGGACCAATCCTTGGCATCGGACGGGTTGACCGGGTCCGTTGTTTGGCGCTTGCTCCGGAGGATCTGGACGACCTGCGGACCCGGTACGCCAACGAGCTCTGCGTTGACGATCCCCGCTTCTGGCGCCAGCGGGCCACGGCCCGCTACGCGACGCTCATCTGGGTAAGCCAGGTCAGCCCGATCGCGCCGCTATGGGTCCCCAAACGTGATCGCCGCGCCTGGGTGGTGCTGCGCGCCCGGGGGGCGCTGCGCGAGTAGATGACTGGATAGCTTCTCAGTACGTGCGGGGATCTACATTCTCCTGCTCTGGGCGCTGCCGCCGGTGCGCCTGAGCTGGAGCGCGATCTGGTTCCCCGGCCTGGTCTGCGCCGTGGCCGTGCTGCTCACGACCTACGGCCTCGGCCTCTACATCCGCTTCTTCAGCGCGCGCAACCTGTACGGCGCCATCGGAACGCTCTTGGCGCTCCAGCTCTGGACCTGCGCCAACGCGGTGGCGCTCTTCGGGTGCGCCGAGCTCAGCAAGCAGATGGTCAGTGCGCGTCTATCTCACGAAGAGGATTGATGACCGCGAAGGTGACGCTGCTGTGGGCGGAGACAGGGCGGCGAAGGAGCGCCGTCGCACCGCGCCGGGATGCCGAAAACCCGTTCTTGGTTGAAGAACTCTCCACCAGAGAGGAGGAGTGAGGAGGTGACAGTTAATTGCCGAAACACTTCATTCACAGACGATAGAAGTCTGTGAACTACGTTTCCTGGCATTTCCGCCGCCTTCCCAGCCTCCCCCTGTTGGAGGGAGACGCCGGGCTCCTTCCCCAGCGGGGGAGGGTTAGGGAGGGGCGGCGGTTCAGCGAAAGACTTTGTTTTCAGACTACTAATAGCGTTTCTCGAAAAGATTGACCCGAAATGATAGCGGCGCGAGTGCGACGAGCCACACGGCTCAGTGTCCACAGTGGATATTTCGGTCAGCACTCTAATAACGCCCTGGCCAGGCACGCGGGGCAGCCGTGTGGCCTCATCGCAGCGCCCCGGGTGAGCCTCGCAAAGAGCACCGGATGAACCGCGGCAAGCTCGCGATGGATTGCCCACAGCGCGGGCAAGCCGCGCCTGAACAGGAACGCCAGCGCCGCGCCCGCCAGGGTGAACGGGGCGAGCAGCGCCAGACGCGACCAGTAGCTCAGCGCCGCCACCCCGACCACCAGCGCCTGGAGCAGACGGCTGCCGGTATGGGCGCTTAAATCAGTGGCAAAACTCTTTGCGCCCTGGCACCTTTGCGTCATCCATTCTAATCTAACCACTGCTTCCGGCTCACCTCGATTTCAGGAGCCACAAGACGCCGCCACACCATTTCGTCATTCGTGACGAAATGGTGTGGCGGACAACAAGCCGCTCAAGGAGTGAGATCACGCGGTCCTGTGCATTCTACCTGGTGCCGGAGACGGGACTCGAACCCGTAAGGGGTTGCCCCCAGCGGTTTTTAAGACCGCAGCGTTTGCCATTTCGCCACTCCGGCCCATTTCCGCGCAGAGCGCTGTGGTGCCGTAGAGATGTGGAGGTGTGGAGATGTAGAGCTGTGGAGATGTAAAAATACCGCCGATAATCGAATTCACAAAATGTTCAAGACATCAACCGGACACACCTCCACACCTCCACACCTCCACACCTCCACACCTCCACACGCCCCTACCGCGCCTCCAGATACTGCCCCGCGCACCAGCCCTCGCCCAGCGGGCTGCGTACCTGCCACCAGGTGTAACCGTCCGCCTCGACAGGGCCGCTCAGCACCTCGACCGCCGTTCCCGGCCCCAGGCCAAAGATGACCACATTGTCGGCGGCGGCGCCCGGGTTGGCCCGCACACTCAACACCTCCACGTCCCCGCGCACGTACACCGTCTGGCCCGGGGCGAACGGAGGCAGCACCGCCACGGTCGGCGGCGCCTCGTCTGCCGCGCCGCCCTCCTCCCCCGGCGCCGGGACGGCCACGGGCGAACGTGCCAGGCTGCCTGGCAGGCCCGCTGTCGGCGCCAGGACCGCCGTGGGCATCGGCGGGGCCGCGCTGCGCTGCTGCAGGCCGATGGAGATCACCGCCCCCACCAGGAAGATGCTGAGCACGATCAGCGTCGGCAAGAGCCAGACCGGCGCGCCGTTCCACATAGCCTCCGGCCCACGGTTGAGCTGCCGCGCCAGGGGCAACTCGCTCGTGGCGCGACTCGGCCGCACCCGCCCCACGTAGCGCGCCAGCTCCGCGTCGGGGTACACGGTGCGCTCCCGGCGCGGCCCGCTGTCCACTGTCGCCACGCGCGCGTCGCGCGGCCCGCGCCGCAGCATCACCTCGGCCCGCCCCCTCGTCGCCTCACGCTCCTCCACATGGGCACTCCCCGCCAGCAGCGTCGCCCCCGGTTCCTCGTCCGGCGGGGTGACCATGACCCCGTAGCGCGGCAACAGCCGCGCCGCCAGGCGCCGGTAGGCGTCAATCGTCTCGGCAGCCACCACCACCTGCTCGCCGTGGGCGATGCGCCCGCGCAGGCGGTGCATGCGCCGCACCCCCTCGGCCTCGGCGAGGCTCAACGGCCCCAGCGTCACTTGCGTTAACGCCTCGAGCAGGTCAGGAAACGGCTCACGGGCCGCGGGCAGGTTCAGGCGCAGCCCGTGGGCGCGCAGGGCGTCCTCCACGCTGCCGTGGAAGCTCAGCAACGCCAGTTCCAGATAGCCCCGCCGAAGGCGCCCCAGGGCCGCGGTATACTTCGTCCGCGCCGATTCGATCAACTCGATGGGGCCGGGGGTTCGATTGTCGTCGGCTGTGCTCATTGCTTGTATGGTCAGGTTTCCCCGGTGCGCAACCTGGAAGGCGCGCAACCTGGAAGGCGCGCAACCTGGAAGGTTGCGCTACTGCTCCGCCGCCAGTTCCGCCTCCAGCAGCTCGCGGGCCAGTTGCGGGTTGGCCTGCCCGCGGGTGGCGCGCATCATCTGGCCGACCAGGTACTGGAGGGCGCTGGTTTTGCCGCCCCGGTACTCGGCGACCACTTTGGGGTTGGCGGCGATCACCTCGCGCGCCACCGCCGCCAGGGCCGCGCTGTCGCTGATCTGCGTCAGCCCCCGCTCGGCCACGAGACGCGCCGGGTCGGCCCCGCTGTCAAAGCTGGCCTCGAAGACCTGCTTGGCCACATTGCGATTGATGCTGCCCTTCGCCACCAGGTCAATCAAAGCGGCCAGGTGGGCCACCGGCATGCGCTCCACCAGGCGCAGGGCCGGCTCGTTGCGTTCTTTCAGCAGCCGGAAGCCCTCGTTCAACACCCAGTTCGCCACGTCCTTCGGCGTGCCGCCCACTTCCCGCGCCGCCGCCACCGCCGCCTCAAAGTAGTCGGCGATCGGGCGCTCCAGGGTGAGCAGGTCGGCATCCTGGAAGCTCAGCCCATACCCGCTTTCAAAGCGCGCCCGGCGCGCGTCGGGCAGTTCCGGCAACTCGGCGCGCCGCGCCGCGATCCACTCGGCGCTCAACACCAGCGGCGGAATGTCCGGCTCGGGGAAGTAGCGGTAGTCGTGGGCGTACTCCTTTGAGCGTTGCCCTACGGTCTCACCGCGAAACTCGTCCCACCCGCGGGTTTCCTGGGTCACCACGCCGCCGGCCTCCAGCACCGCGATCTGCCGCTGGATCTCGAAGGCCAGCGCCCGCTCCACGAAGCGGAACGAGTTGATGTTCTTGATCTCCACCTTTGCCCCGTAGGCCGCCTGGTCTGCCGGACGAACGCTCACGTTGGCGTCGCAGCGCAGGGCGCCTTCCTCCAGGTTGCCGCTGTTCACCCCGATCCACACCAGGATCTGGCGGATCTTCTCGAAGGTCAGCCGCGCCTCCTCGGGGGTGGCGATGTCGGGGCGGGTGACGATCTCCATCAGCGGCACGCCGCTGCGGTTGTAGTCAATCAGCGAGGAGCCGTCGTCGGCGTGGATCAGGCGCCCGGTGTCCTCCTCGATGTGCAGCCGCTCGATCCCTATGCGTTTGGTGGCCCCCGAAGCCAGGCGGATCTCGATCCAGCCGTCCGAACACAATGGCTCGTCGTACTGGGTGATCTGGAACCCCTTCGGCAGATCGGGGTAGGGATAGGACTTGCGGCTGAAGATCGACCGCTGGTTGACCGTGCAATTCAGCGCCAGCCCCGAGAGGGCGGCGTACTCGATGGCTTTAGCGTTGACCACCGGCAGCGCCCCGGGCAACCCCAGGCTCACCACCGACACGCGGCTGTTCGGCGCGCTGCCGGCGTAGTCGGCGCTACACCCGTCGAACATCTTCGAGGCCGTCCGCACCTGGGCGTGGATCTCCAGGCCAATCGTGGCGATGTACTCCGGCATAAGCTCCCTGCGATGCGTTGCTTTCGCTTATTGTAGCACGGTTCCAGAGGCAGGGTTTGCCTCTCCTGAACATCGGGGAAACCGGGTTTCCCCACGCCCCTGCCCGCGGGCGGCGCCAGCGACCCCAACGCCGGTTGGGGGTACGGGGAAACCGGGTTTCCCCACGCCCCTGCCCGCGGGCGGCGCCAGCGACCCCAACGCCGGTTGGGGGTACGGGGAA